>QCUI01000002.1 GCA_003210775.1 Synechococcus sp. AG-679-A04 | reverse complement strand
GGAATCGGTAACCATTGCGGAATTGAGATCGATTGGGCTCAGAGTTTCAGGGTTGGAATTAAATACACCCTCAGCAGTGTCTAGGTAGCCGTCCATAATTCCATCGTCGTGATGCATTTGGAACCGATCAAAACTGGCTGCGTCATCGTTGTTCAATGCGTATCCAGTGATAGCATCAACCTGAGCATTCTGCTGCTCATCAATGTTGGCCAATTGATCGGAAGCTTTCTCTCCGTTGTACGAGGATTCCGTGATAAGAGTGCCTCCGGTTGCGGCTACCCGGTTATACATTCCACCAACGTTTTCATCATTGGTTGTCTCTCCAGTTACTGAATCAATCTGATCATCTCCCTCAAGTACAGAATCTCTAAGTGGATCAGCGGCAAACTGATTAGCTGTCGATGGAGTTAGCAATTCCGCTTGGGCGGTGGAGTTCGGCTGAGGATCTGTGCCAAAGATTGCAGCACGTCGTGCAGCACGTCGATCCGCGTCAACGGTGTTAGTTGCTAAATCGTCAGCCATGCTTTTTTCTTCGTTTCTGCCACTGAACTGTTACTACCAAAGCGATACTCAATGTTGCCTGACACTCTGGTTTCAAACTCTTCGTCATAGGAAACATTGATGCCAGCAGTTAAACCATCAGCGATCTGATAATCCAGCTCGACCTGCACGCCAGATCCATCTGCTTCTCCTAGATCACCACTTTGGTAGTAATAACCAACAGAAGCATTGAGATCTGGTGTGATGAAATACCCAACATCAAGCCCATAGGTATCAAGCGCCCCGCCTTGAAAGGCTCTATTTAGCTGCTGCTCTGTATCACCAACAGGAATCAAGGCATAAGCATTGAAGTTCCAGGTATCTGATACTGCTTCTAAACCTGCTGCAATCTGCTGGAAAAAAGCACTTTCCTTGTCGTAGAGCGTGACACCTGTTTCAGCATTGCCTGTATTCATCGGGCGGCTGTCATAGCCGCCGTTCACGCCATACATCCAGCTGCGGTCTCCATTCAGCCAGCGGTAGCCAAGCCTTGATGAGGTACTGATCGTTGTGCCAGCAACCTCTGTATTGACGATGCTGCTGTTGCCGCCGTAATCAGCGAAGTTGGCGTTGAGCAGCACATCAGCAAAGAACACACTGTTATCGCCAACAGAAAGGGGCAAGAATCCACCAATACCTGCTTGATTCGGTGTTCCTGCTCCTTGCAACGCGCCTTGAAAACCAAGCGTTGGCTTGACCACATCCTTGAGGCTGATGCTCATCACACCAAGGTCATTAGCACTGCCATCTTCTTGCGCAATGGCAGGCAGCAGAGCGCCGTTAGAGAGTGCCAGTGCTGCAGCACCGCTCAGCGATATGGACAGTCGCAAGGAACGCTGCATTGAAAAAGATCTATTGCGCGCACAATGCCTTGCCTTGATCGCTGCTGCGAGCTGCAGTAGGCAGTTTCATCTTTGCTGCTATTCAGCAGGTAATAAAAACCCCGCTCGTGGCGGGGCTGCAATAATGCCCCTAGCTGACACCCTTATTTTAGCGATCTCGTTTTATCTAACTTCTGCTCAATCGTGCCAGGTATTGGATAGCATTTGGGTTTGATGATCTCATCGTCTGATTACAGGACTAATCCCTAACACTGATACATCTCCCCCGAAGCAGCATCTTCAATTCCAAGAAGAGAAGCTTGTTCTTCCCAATCAGCACAAGCACCTTTTAGGTCTCCAATTTTTTTCTTGGCAGACCCGCGATTGTAGTAGTGAGCGGCATTCTCTGGATTAATCTCTATTGCCTTATTGTAATCAGCAATTGCTCCTTGAGTATCTCCTGATTTAACCTTGGCAACACCGCGATTGCCGTAAGCCATCTCTATTACTTTTGTGTAGTCATCAATTGCTCCTTGATAATTGCCTCTCTCATGTTTTAGTTCAGCACTTCTGAAATTAATAATCCCAGCATGATTAGAACAGCCAGTAATCAGCGGGGATCCAAGTGCAAGCACAGACAGCGCCGAAGCAATGGCAGTAGTCCTGCGAGACATATATGGGGTGTTCTGCTTCCACCAATGTAGGGAGGAATCCTGGATCAGGCATTAAATAGGCACCCCCGAAGGAGTGAATGAGTGGTTAACTTCCTCAAAGGATCAACGATCAGTCTTAATGCTGTAAGGGTCTTCTGGGATAACTCCGTTGCATCCATACTCGTAAAACCTACCAACATATTCATCGTAACCACGAGTCTTGTGAGCATTTATAGCGAAGGATGTTGCCCACCATCGCTTTCCATCTGAAAACCAGGAGTTCCGTTTCCCATCTTTGTAAGTCGCGATCATTGTTCGCTTAGCGCAGTTAATCGTCCAAGTTGAACTCGCCGGATCTGGATTACCCTGATAAAATTCTTCCTGGACCACGACCACATCACCACGGCGGGACTTGATTTCGTAGGTCGTCTTAAGTCCACCACCGTTGTCTATTGTTACAAAGTCAGCGAGTGCAGGTGTGGTGAGTGTCAATACCGCAGCAATGGCAATAGTCCTGTGTGACATTCGTTTAGTGTCCTGCTTCGCTATGAGCTTAGGTGTACCTCAAAGATCAATGCAATAAAAACCCCGCACTTGGTTGAGGTATGTGAGTAAAGGCAGCTTGTCTGTCGTACGGAGTATTGTTCCTGGTTGAGCTGAAACGCGACGTTGCTACCGTTCAGCTGTCTCGCATCTGTATATGAAACTTCCAACACTCCTTGGTGCTCTACTCCTCTCAGCATCTCCTGCCTTTGCTGATGACTATCTTTATTTGAGGTGCAAGAAGTCAGATGATATAGTCATTACCGATTCAGCAACATCTAGAATAATTGGAAAAAGAACAAAAGACGTCAGTTCAATCTTTAAAATAGATTTGACCAAGAAAACACTTACCGACGCAAGTACCGGATACCCCCAAAGCTTTACAGTCCAAAACAAGACAATAATTACAACTTGGAAGGTGGATAATGACCAGTTGAAATCTAGCGACATATTCAAATTGAATTTAATGCCACCATATTTAATCTCTTCGAAAGGAACAGCGATAGTTAAAACCATGAATAAATCACTAACTGGTAGAGGTGAAGGCTCTTGCGAAGAGATTGATGCTTCAGTATTTGAGGAGGCTTTGAAAGAGGCGAGGAGCTGATTTTGCAGCCCATTCAGGTGGTCTTCCACCCGCCTGACTCCCCCGTTTGGGGTAGCTCATAGGGATTTCATCCACACCAACAGTCCAAAACACCGGTGCTGCAGCCTTGCTCACCTTGCCTTCCCTTTCATCACTCACACCCTTTAACGCCGCTGCATTAGGCCATAACCGCGCTTCACCATCCAATACCTCCAGCACTTCCTCACGCCGTACCATCCGCCGAATTGCACCTTCCATTGGTGCAGCAAAACTCACCGTTTTCAGCATCCTTTTAATCCTCACATCCACCCACTGCGGTAACACTCTCATTACCTCCCCATCGATCTCCAACATCTCGCCGTCGTCATCACATAACGCCAGCCCAAACTCAGCCAACGTCACACTTCCGGCCAACCTCACAACATCACCCGCTTTTAACTTCATTGCCTGCATGCAAAATCTAATTCTGCTTTTAGATGCGGGTGTTCACTGGTGTGTACGGAATACCATGATTTATCTACTGGGTTAAACATCTTTTCTGAAGCGCAGTCCGCAATCTTGCTAAATCCCGCGTCTTTTGGGTGGCCTCTTTTTACGTATGGACCCATCCCAGCCTTCATCTTGTAATAAGCATAATCACCTTGTCTGCGAGCCGATTGTGCATCCATGAAATAGGCGACTTCGTAGCTTCCATAACCCTCTTCGTAAACAGTCCCTCGCCACACTTCAAACCATGAGCTTTGTGCAAGGACTGGCATAAATATCGCCTGGCTAGCGAAAAGACCAGCGATAGATAATGCGAATTTATTGATCATCTGTTGATTGTTTTTATCACTATGGATTTTTCTTCTGTCCAGCACATCCCCCATTCGAGTGAAAGCGTCATCACCACACCTGCCCCATTCGACTTTTCGCGCTGCCCGTCTTCCACTTAGCCCGCCACCACTGCACGCCATAACGGACCGCATCAAGGCTGTGATTCGCGCAACCATCAGCAATGCGCTCCACATCCCGCGGATGCCTCGGCAACGTCGGCCATGTCGCCATCAACCCCTGGCACGCCTGCGTCCACATCAGCCATGGCGTCTCCGCATCACGTCCTGATGCCTGCAACATCGTTCTGACCAACGCCAAGCCATTGGCCTCCCGTGCATTCATCTTTCCCGCACGCACCAACGGACACCCAGCAGCTTTGAAGTCACCAGCAGTGCTGCCTCTATCGCTGCCCGTGGCGTTAAACACCGCATCGTCGGCAACAACCTTCGTCGTCCCTGGCCTCAAGCCCCACCTGGCCAGCCATTCAATAATTCCCACCGCTTGCTCGGCATTGCTCAGATAAGTGCCGCGGGTCCAGTCCCTCTGGCCACCAGCAGTGGAACTCGCCACATAAAACTCGTCCAGCAGCCAGATGCTTCCCTTCGGTGCACCCTCTGGATCAGGCAGGCACAGATAAGCCACGGTCGGTGCACTGCAGCCCCAGTCCATACACACAAACGCTCGCTTCAATTCCTGCTGTGGGATGCCTCCAGGACGCACATCACGCAGGCTGCGCCTCACACCAAAACTGCTGCCGAAAAACGCGCCTGCAATGTCGACATCCAGCCGCCCATGCAGCCACGCACTCAAAAGTGCAGGGTCATCAGCTGCCGCAACCTTGATGTTCCGGATGTACTGATCAATATCCAGATGCTGATTCGAGCTGGCCGTGAAGCTCGCAAAAATCGTGTGTTTGCCCAGGTCTTCGCTCCAGAAGCGACTTGCCTTGCCTGGTTCGGGATAACCCGCAGGGATTCCATATCTCGCCTGCAGCCATGGATGGGCAGGGCCTCCAGGGTTCCCCAACAGGATGGTCCTCGTCGGCACTCCAGCAGGGCCCCTCAACGTGGCCGCTGCCATGTCGATGAAGCTGCTGTCGAAGTGGTTGCCCACCTCGTCGTGCATCGCGCAGATGAACGATCTGCCCTGCAGCCTGGCCAGTGCCTTCACTTGCTCAGCTGGGCCTGCACCGGTGTAAGCAAGCTCGAGCTTTCCGTAGGGCATCGACTTGCCCCCCAATCGGAACGTCATGTCAGCTGAGCTGTAGGTGGTCCCTGGAAAGGCCACGGTGAGATAACGCCAAAGCAGGCCCTGGAGCTCGGTCAATCCTTGGAATGTGGTCCTGGTGATCAGGCAGCTGTATTTCTGTTTGAAGTGGGCTGCATCCCTGGCCACTACCAGTGCAATGCCCCAGCTCTTGCCGGTGCCACGTGCACTGATCACGCACAGGTCATCACTAAACGGCGCATCGAGCATCAGCTGCTGCGTGAGCGTCGGTTCGCGGATCTCAGTCCCGGTGGCCGTGGGTGCTGCAGTGGTGGTCATCAGAACAGCTCCGGTTGCACGCGATCGAGGGTGTCGACTGCTCCCTTAGCAGTAGGTCCCTGCAGTGCTGTGCTTGCTTCTGCAGGCATTAGCTCGCCGTTGCTCTCATTTCTGCTCTCACTTGAGGCCACATCCACCGTTTCTGCTGAGCTCCAGCGATCGGTGAAAGACGCCCCATCTGCCGGTGCAGAGAGCTGGATCACCGTGGCTTGCTGATTCACTTCTGGAGCGCGATCCAACAACCCGCAGAATTCAGCCCATCGATTCAGTGATCTGGAGAGCTCACCGGCAATCCGCGGATCGATGCCCTTCTTGGTTTTCACGATCGTGCCGTCTGGACTGTGGATCGTTTCGATCTGACCTTCCAGATGCTGTTGCTGCGCAGTGGCAACTAACAGGCCCAGCGTCTGTTTGAACATCCGGTCGATGTCGATTCGGTGCTCTTCAATATCGATGCCATTTTCGAGCGCAAACTTTTTCCCTCTCAGGATTGCGTTGTGAGCAGTCTGCGTGGATTTAATTCCAAGCTCTTCACAGACACCACGGACTGAGCAACCAGCGAGGGTCAGTTCATAGGCGCGAAGGTCACGTTCAATCCTTGTGAAATTGGCAGTGAGTTTGTTGCGTTTATCAGCGCCACGGGGCTTCTTTTGTTCCTTATGCGTTTGTGCCATGAGTGCAGTCTAAGGAGCCCAATTTTGCTGATTTTTTCTTCTTTAGTTGCAGCGCAAGGGGTTTGATGGGAAGAAACCATTTCTTCCCCTGTTCTTCCTTTCTTCCCATGTTCTTCCCCTCAGATCCCAGTGTTGATGCCTATAGAAGAAAAGAAGAGACTAATTTTTTTTCATAGGAGTTCTGCGGGTTTACGACGCCAGAGCACTTGACCTTGATAGGTATCAGCCTCTTTCTGCTGGACGAGCTGATGTTTGGTTCTGAGCTCAGCCAATGATTCGCGCAGCTGTTTATGAGCGTTTGGCTTCTTGGCGCGAGGCGACTCAATTGCTTCCAGGATTTGTCCTGTTGAGAGCCATTGATCAGTGGTGGCTTTGTAGGCGTCAAGCTTCCAGCCCGTGAGGCGTTCTTCTGCGGGGCCTTCCTCATCTTCACGACGGAGCTCACGCATTTCTGCAGCAGTGCCGATGAACTCCCAGGTGTTGTGATGACCGTTTTCAAGGATCAGGCGTTGATTACCAGCACCACGCTTTTGGGATGTGAGCACACGGCGTGGTGAATCCTCATGGAGCTTTTCAATGCCGTGCTCTTTGTGCGTTTCGTATCCGAGGCCAATGAATCGAGAAACAGCACGATCGATGGAGCCATGGCCTGACCCGGAGTAAACGCCAAGGTCACCGGCGGTAGCGGAGCTTTTGTTGGAGTGATGCGTGACGATGCAAGGGCAGGTTTGACGTGCCACTTCGATCTGCCGCATCAAGCGCCCAGCAGCTTCATCGGATTCGCTGATGCCAGCGGGTAGCACTGCTGAAAGGCTGTCAATGATCAGGAGGCCGCCGGGATTGGCTTTGCACCAATTTCTGATTGAACGGAGGCCATCAGCATCAAGGGCAAAGCAACCGCCGGAGGTCTTCAGGTGAATGGCGTTGTGCAGTTTGTATTCGACCTGATCGGTGCCGTCTTCAGCAGTGAAGCGTTTGACGATGGTGGCGAGGCCTTGTTCCTCAAGCAGTGCACCCCATTGCTGCCGATCTTGATCAGTGCCGACGAGCAAAACCTTCTGCTTTGAACCAGGGCGCAGGTTGCGTCCAACAAAAGTGGCCTGATCGTTGAGATATGCGCGGATGAGTGCGACGAGCAGGCGTGATTTCCCTGCACCGGGCATCCCGACGAGGAGGTTCAGGCCAAGGATGAAAATCTCATGCAGCAGCCATTCCTGCTGAGTGGCAACAAAGCTGTTCCCGGGTTCCACATCAGGCTCATACGCAGCAGCGGTCGTGTCGTGCTGTGCATAGAGATCAGCGATGAAGTTGTTATCTGGCTTGAAGCCAAGGGAATGGGCAACACGCTTGAGTGCTGACTTCTGCTCACGGATGGGGCGGCTGCTGTTGATGACTTCAACGGCCCGTTCATTGAGCAGATTGGACAGAGCAGCATCAATGGCAACCGGGTCACCATTGCCGGAGTCTTTGGCAACTTGAATGCGGATGTCCCATTCAGATGGTTCTGGCTCTCCGGGGTCGTAACCCGGATCTTTGGAGAGGATGACCTGATCAATCCAAGTGATCGGTGCAGTGGTGGAAAGATGCAGCTGATCGCGAAGGATTCTGCGCTTATGGGGTTTGCGTGATGCTGCAGCAATCGCCTTGGCAGCATTTTCAAGAATGGGCTGATGATCGGGATAGATCACACCCAGAGATTGATAGTCGCTGAAGATTTGGCGGAGATAATCAAACGGCTCTTGGGCGTTACCGATGACCTTTTGGAGCTCAACCTGAGGGTCGAGATTGTTTTGGTTCCAGTAACGAGACCATTCCTCCATTCCCCATTTGCAATCTTCTGGGATGCGCGGGCCGGTGTAGGCGTAGGAAACATCAGGATTCCGCGGAAGGTGGGCCATCTTGAGACCCTTTTCCCGGCATTGCTCCACAACAACTGGCAGCAGTGATGGGGAGTGATGAAAGGGAACGTCTGAATCAGAAATGTAAGTTTTGACGGTGGCCGGAAAACGACTGCCGCGAATGTGTGATGGAGCGGTTGCAGCAGCACAAGGAATGCCGATTAGTGCAGTGCAAGCCAGTGCATCGAACAGCCCCTCTGTGGCGATCTGAGGCGGCTTAGATGGAATCCATGGCTGAGTAGTGGCACCGGGCTTCTGACCGTTTTTACGAACGGCGTAAAGGTATTTCTTGTGCCGCTGGTGCTCTTCATCCCAATCGGGTTGATCAGGCTTCAGTGAAACGGTGTCATCGTTAAAGCGAAGCAGCAGAGCTCCACCCTGGTTGCCGCGCATTGCGGGAAAACGATCGAGCCAATCTGATTGGATTTGCTCTGGGGATAGGGACTCAAGGACAGCAGGACGACCATTGGCTTTGCAGAGTGCGTCGATGTGCTGCTGGTTAAAACCGCGCTCGTAAACCTTTTGCGCGTGATGATTGTGGAGGCTCAACAGGATCCCTCCATCACGTTGGTGAGCTGATCAACAGCGCGTGATGCCCAGCGCGGGCAATGAGGGAAACGATCAATTGATTGATCGATGACTTGTTCTGATAGATCACGGTGATGTTGAGACCAGTGATCCTCAGCAATGTCAGAACAGAGAGTGTCAGCCAGTGCGGCGAGATGTTTCCGCTGGAGTGAGTCATTACCCCGCGGCAGTTTATGTAGAGTTCGAGCAGTCATTGATGCAGTGGCTGAGTAGGTCCGTGGGTGGTGCTTCGGGCCTTTTTCTTTGATCAGGCGAGAGCGAGGGCGTCTTCAAACTTCCCTTCTGCTTGAAGGCCGCGGCGGATGTAATGGCGCTGTGCTTCAGAGATAGTTGCGAACAGACCGGCAGCAATTTCAAGCTGCAGGAAATGAACCTCTTCTGGTGAAAGTGAGAGGGAAGTCCGAAGTGTGATTTTTGGATATTTGGGTGAGTGCGTGTCTTGCACGGGTTGAAGAATTGAACTTCAAACTGATACTAGAGATTGCAAATCTCTACTCCTGAACACCATGCAGGTGGCTGCAATCCTTTGCCGCTGCTTGCATAGAAATTCATTTGATATTTGAGTATTTCTGCGCATAAAAAAGAGCCCCTGTTGGAGCTCTTCGGTATTGATCTTGATCGTTTGGCTCATCCTTCCCGCTCACATTTGAGCTCATGAGCTCTACGGATTGAGATCAGCCATTTGGCATCACCTCCTTTATCCACTCATCCATCTCGGCAGCGACCGTGAAGCAGTGGCCTGCGAGTTCCTTGCGCCCAGCTTTCTTGGCTTCTGCAGCAAGCAGTTGAACCTGCTGTTTCAAGCCGATGAAAGCGGTTAGGGGAATAGGAAGGCTTTGCAGTTGATTTGCCATCAGGCAGTCCTCCGCTCGATGTTGTGAGCTCGGATTGCTTCGAGCAGCTGCACCTTTCGTGCATGGGCACGCCACTTAGCAGTCCCAATCTTGAGATCACGGGCGTGCTTCAACAGCTCCAACCTGGTGAGTTTCAGGCTGGGCTTTTTCGGACCGAAGGTGGTCCGCACCAATGGTGTTGATGCTGCTGGAGCAGAGGCCTTGGATTGACCGATGGCTGCTGCCAGCTGCAGCACCAAGCTGAGAGTGGCCAGGCCGAAGGCGACCTGGCAGAGCGTGATGGTGGGGATGCTCATTTGCTCCCTCCCGGCCAGAGGCATTCGAGCGCCACAGCAAGGAAGCCCTGATGGAAGGCTTCGCAGTGGTCACCGTGCCATTCGCCAGGACCGGTCATCTGCCGATGACGGCTGAACTGCTCGCAACCATTGCCGAGGAATGCAGCGGTTGAGGCATCTTCCAGACAGAAGTCGTCAGCGCCCCAATCCCTGGCATCACCGGCACCAACCTGGTGGGGAATATCCGGATTGATCCGACCATCAGCCACCATCTCTGCCGCGGCTCGAGCCCCGTCTAGGCGGGACATCGCCACGGTGATCACATCGGAGGTCTTCATGCCGTCACCTCCCGATCGCGATGCGTCCGAGTGGCCAACTTGACCAGCTCATCTAGTTCGCCGCTGGTGGTGTGTTCCAGCCCGTCCACGATGCAGTCGGACAGGGGAATGTTGCTGTTGCGTTCTGCCTCCAGCAGCAACCTGCAGACCATGCGCTGAGCCAGCGTTTCCCGTGCCAGGTCATCAACCTCCTGACACTCCTCTGAGGTGAGGGTGTTCTGGAGCTCACCCATTTCGAGGTGACTGCTGCCGTACACCGACCACGCGAAGGAATCGTGGACAGGGTGCAATCCCTGGCCAGCCATTTGGTCAGCAACTGCAGCAGCTGCCAACTGAACGTGAGTCGGGTGCCATTGGTAGGGGCGATCAAGGTCGTGACCTGCCTCCGCATAGAAGATGTCGGAAGCACGGTTCATCACCGTGGCGGCATGTTCCATCCGTTTCCGCCAAGCCTGATTTGCGTCGGGGTTGTTGGAGTTGATCCCCCAGGCCATGCGCCCATATGGAGCTTCGTTTGTGGTGGTCATGAGTCAGCCCCCGCGGTGAGTGCAGCAGCGGCAAGTTGACTCAGCCCCAAGTAAGTGGCCGCGGCGATCGTCCGTGTATTCGGGTCGCCTTCCAGCAAGGCGGCCAGCTCGTTGATTCCCTTGGCCGTGTGGACGACGGCACTATGAAACTCGATTGAGCCCTTTGCCTCCTTGCAGGCTTGAGCCAGTGGTTGCTTGTTCAGCGGCGTGGTCATTCGATGCCCTCCTGAAGTTCGTCGTTGATTTCCTGGTTGAGAGCCAGAACGTCCCGGTGGAGCTCTGACCAGCGCTGAATCAGCTCGACCGCTTTGGCTTTGCGTTCAGGCGACATGGCACGAATGCGCTCCGCATCGCGTTCGCCCGTGAACATGTGCGAGCCGAAACCCACCAGTCCGGTCAACACCTGACTGCCGTGCCAATCGGGTGAAGACTTGCGGGCCTCGATCATTGCGGTGCTGTTGATGTCGAAGGTGGAGGTCATGCCACACCTCCAACGGATTTGCGTGCCTCTTCCCAGGCCTTGAGCGTTAGCTCCCGGTCCCAGATCCAAGGTGATTTGTCCGCCGGTGTGCGGCGTTTGTAGTGCCGTCCTTCCTGCCAGGGGGTCTGGTCAGAAGTTCGGTAGTGGTGAATGGTTCGGACAGAAATTCCGAGCTCATCCGCCATTGGCCCGGTCAGGAGCCATTGGTTTTCAGACATGAAGAGTTAGCTGTTTTGACTAACTCGATGCAGAAGTGATGTTGCTGATGATTCGCCGAAGAGTTCGACGAAATCGAATCCAACCGTTGTCGGTCAGCCCCAGCTCATCCCAGCGTCGCCAGTTGACTTCTCCGCGTCGCCGTTCAATTTCGGCAGCCTGCTCCAGCTGTTCGGAGTAAGGCGCCAGCACGGCTTGCACCGGCTTTGAATCGAAGCGAAGCCCACCATTAGGCAGAACAGTCACGCCTTTGTTGACTGCGCGAACAAGTTTGTCCTCAGGGATGGTTCCCTTAGGCGTACGAATCAACGTTGTTCTGCCCGTGACCGGGTTCACAAAGGTCGAGCCGAATTTTCTTGCCCACTTAGCCACAGCACTTCTGTATCGAGGACAAGACTTCGCTCCCTGACGCCTTACGGCAATCGCTCGCTCCACTGACGAAGGCGGAGGGCCGGGGCTGTAACAGCTCTCTCCCGACTGATCTTGCAGGCAGTCTGACGAGATTTCCGGCAGTCTCAACCCCCCACCTGCAAAGTTTCCGTGGGAGTGGTGATCAGGCCGCTTTTTCCCTGCCCATGGAGTCGAAGGTCCGCCCCTCCCAGGTGAAGCTTTCCAGCACGGAGTCGGAGATCCGACCGCCAAAGCGCAGATAGGAGGCAACGCCTTCGGGTGTTGTCCGATCAGCTGGTGGATCGATGTGCATCTCCTGCGTGCCGCCATCGGGAGGGCAGCAGATGTAAACGGCAACAGCGGTGCTCATCTGGGCTTTCTCCAGGGGTTGGCGACCTCATCCACCGGAGCGGTTGATCTCATGCACAGATCAATCCATGCCTCCTGCTGGTAGAGGTCAGTGGGGCTCATCTTCAGCCTGTCGTGTCCTGTGTTCAGTTCAAACACCACATCAGACCTGCGAGAGCAAGGGGAGCGGCGTTGCTTCTGCCTGGCTTCTTCCTCATCCACTCGGGACATTGCCAAGCGGGTTTGCTCGATCAGATATGCCTGCCTGAACTGCCCACCGATCCACGCCACTGGAACAGCGATAACAACGCAGCAAGCAGCGATCACGAAGCTTTGGTTGTCTTGTCCATCAGACCTCGTCCACTGGTGCTGTTGACCTCATGCACTTGCCAACCCATGCAGCGTTCAGTTGTTCATCCCAGTCAGCGCGCTGTTGGCAAAGCCATTCGCGGTTCGTTTGTCGCTGCTTCTCGGAATCAATTTCCTGATCCAGACGCTGCTCGAACTCAATCAGGTTTGCTTCTCTGACCTGCGATCTAATCCAGACCACAGGAATGGCGATAACGACACTGCAAGCAGCAATTACAAATGCTTTGGTTGTCTTGTCCATCAGATCTGTCTCCCGGCTGGTGCGGGGGTGATCCGGCACTGACCACTGGTTTCCCGGTCGGTTCCAAAGTCGGAATTTCCATAGGGGTGGAAGAGGTATCCACGCCTGAAGGCCAGCGTTTGGCGGTTGATCACCATTGTGTGGATTAGGCGATCAGGAGTTCTCTCGACCCTTTTAAGTACAAGTTCGGTCGGTCGCGCAGTAACGGACATCTCTTGGTCGTCGTATTTGGCGTAACCCCTGTCGGCATTGACTAAGAGTTGCATCGTCCTGAATTTGCCGTCGTCGCTCTTTGTCTCGGTGCAGGTGAGGTGGGTGGGCGCTGCCATCGCCGGTGAGGGGAACGTCAGGACCAAGGTGATCAGCGCAATCGAAATCGTTGGTTTCATTCAGCCACTCCGATGATTCGACTCTCACCCCGATTGATCCGGGACACATCACCCATTCGGGCCATTTCCGTCACTCCAGATGCTTGGTGCTGGAGTCCACGGAGCAGGCCAGTGCGTTTGCGAAAGCGGAAACCCATCAGACGTGCTCCAGAACTGATGTGTCTCGCGCCCACTCGTAATTGCTTTCGTGAGTGCTGAGGCTGTGCCCCATCGCCAGACAGATCACGTCGTTTCGATGGCCCAGACGGTGTGCCCGCAGGCTGTAGGCATTGCGGAATGAATAGGGCCGCAGCCATTCCCCCGTCTTGTCGTATTTCGCTTTGAGCTCCAGCCAGAACGGCTGACGTTCAAGGAATGTCCGCACGGCGTACTTGTCGCTCAGCGGTGGAAGTTCAAGCTGGCCGATTGCCAATGCACCGGACAGGTTCCACTCAACGATTTCACCGGTGGGATCTTTCAACGGCAGCGGCATCAACCATCGCGGGTCTGTTTTGGTGGCACCGCAGACCTTTTCGTAAGTGCAGTAAATCGCTGGTTCCGCGGTGTTCGGGTGCTCGCGGGAGACGAGGTGGCTCAGCTCTTCAGGCCTGAGCCCATAGAGCGCCATGAGCCGCAGAGCGTTTTTCCAGCGAGCGCAGCGCACGTCATCAGGAAGGCTGTCGATCAGGCGGATGATCTCCAGATCAGTGAGTGTCGCCACGGTGCGGCGCTTGGCTTTCTTGCCTTTGAACTCCTTGGCCATGCGTGCTGTCACGGTCCAGCTTTCAGCAGGCAGGTTCTGAACTTCGACGCAGTAATCAAGGAATTTGCGCACCGCCGTCACTGAGATTTCACGACGACGAGGTTTGTCCGCCCAGTAGCTGACGACCTGGGCCAGCAATTCACGAGCATTCACAGGAGCGGATGCACCGCCCAGCAGCTCTACAGCACGCTCAAGGAATGGTGCGTAGTTGTCCTTCCAGGTGGTTGGTTTCAGGCCACTGGTCAACTTCAGATCAGCGTGGAACTGTTCCAGCAGGATCGGCCACTTGCTCGGTGATGAAGGCTTGATGGCCGCGGCTGGAGCTGTCGTGCGCTCAAGGGCATCACGCAGGTCAAAACCATCATTCACTTGCTGGTGGAGCTCAGTGATGAGCTGAACGGCCTCGGGAACGGTGTCCGCAGCCCAGGCGATCGGAAGCGTGACGGTGGTGGCGTTCGTTCCACCAGCTCCGGATCGAATGCTGAGGAAGACCTTTCCCCGCATGTTTTTAACGGACCACCCCTTGGGGCATGCACCGCGCATTCGCAAGACCCATGAGGGTTGCTTTTTCTGGGCAGTCATTAGTGAGAGCACAAAGCAGTTGTTCTCTGTTGATAGCACAAGTGAGAGCAGAGTGAGAGCAAGTGCGCTTTGGCAATAAAAAAGGCTCCCGGTTTTCCCGAGAACCCTTGGTGTGACTAGCGCCCCCTGTGTGATTCGAACACACGACCGACTGCTTAGAAGGCAGTTGCTCTATCCAGCTGAGCTAAGGGAGCATGCGAGCCATTCTTGCAGTCAAACCAAGGTGCTGCATCTAGGGTTGGAGGCTGCTCAAATTGCTCGATGGCACTCAGCCGGCTTACTGACAGTCAAAAGCAGGAGCTTTTGGTCCGTTATCGCGCCGGTGAGTCCAGCGCCGCTCTCGCTGGGGCTTACGGATGCAGTGCCAACACCGTCAGCCGCACGGTTCGTACCTTGTTGACTCCGGACGAGTACGACGCGCTTAAGTCAGCACGTGCTCGTGCTGCAGCAATCACTCCTCAGGCTGATCCCCTCGAAGCCAATGATCTGCCTGAAGCTGCAACGGATCCTGGTCAAGCCCCTGAGCACCTCGTTGATTCTGAGCAGCCGGAGTCGGATCAAGACGATGGCAGCGCAACCCTCGCGCTCGACGATGCCGATGACTTCGGTGATGAGGATGCTGATGATGTCGGCGATGACGAGGCCTTCGATCTGCCATCGGACGATGTCTTTCAAGAGATCGCCGTTCTGCCTGTTGATATGCCGCAGGTGAGTCGGGAGCAGGTCAGCTGTCGGCCCTTCACTTCCGGCGTGCTCCCCGACAGTGTGTACATGCTGGTGGACAAGACAGTTGAGTTGGATCCACGACCGCTCAGTGAGTTCCCTGAACTGGGTGTTCTGAATCCCGAAGAGCTTGTACGCCAGGCCTTGTGCCTTTACTCCAGCCCTCGTTCTGCAAAACGTCAGTGCGGCCGCAGTCAGCGCGTGATTAAGGTTCCCGATACCAAGGTTTTTGAGAGCACGTCTCGCCATCTGCTTGCCAGAGGAATCACTCGCCTCGTGCTCGAAGGCGCCTTGTATTCACTGGACGCCTGATTCACCGTTGTGAGTTCGGCATCAACACCACTGCGAGGCTGCCACCGCTGATCACTCCCAGCACAGTGCTGACGCCAACAATGAACCCTGCAGGGAGCGGAGCTGTCGTCCCAACGCCCAGTTTCAGCCTGTAGCGCTCATTCAGGTTCTGCGCTCCAAGGCAAAGCACCACAAGCAAGGCGACACTGCCTCCCAGGGTGATCAGCAGCAGTCTCAGGCGCAGCAACATGCCGCGGGTTCCGTCAAGCTTTGCTCAGTCTGCCTGTTTCTGCTCCTCATGCAGTAGTGCGTAGAGCTCTCGCCGGGATCGTCCGGCGCTTCTTGCCAGATCCTTTGCTGCATCGCCGGGCTTCATGCCCTGTTTGATCAGTGCCGCGAGTTGCTGACGGCACTGTTCTTCGTTCATGGTGGTTTGCTTTTCTTGCGGAGCCCCACCCAGCACCAGGGTGAATTCACCTTGGGGAGGATGCTCCTTGAAATGCGTCAAGCCAGCGATCACGGTCGGCCCCACCTGCTGTTCGTGACGCTTAGTCAGCTCGCGGGTCACCTGTAGGGCGCGTTGATCACCACAGAGTTCCTGCAGCTCTTCCAGCAGTTTCACCAGTCGATGAGGAGCTTCGTACAGAACCGTGGTGCGTTGTTCTGCGACCACTGCTGCCAATCGATCACGCCGCTCGCGCCCCCTGCTTGGCAGAAACCCTTCAAAGCAGAAGCGGCCACTCGGGAGGCCGCTGCTGACCAGTGCTGTCGTGGCGGCGCAGGGCCCCGGGATGCAGATCACGGAATGGCCGGCCTCTCGTGCTGCAGCCACGAGCTCTTCTCCTGGGTCACTGATCCCAGGCAGTCCGGCATCACTGATCACAGCAATGCTGTGGCCGTTGCTGAGTTCGTTCAGCAACTGCGGGATGCGCCCATGCATGTTGTGCTGATGAAAGCTGCAACGGCGTGCTTGCGATCCCAGGGCAGTCAGCAGTTGGCCGCTGTGGCGGGTGTCTTCGCAGGCGATGGTGTCTACAGCGATCAGTAGGGCCCGTGCTCTCGGTGAGAGGTCGCTCAGGTTTCCGATGGGCGTGCCCACTAGATAAAGAACACCAGCCTCTGGTTCGGCGCGTTGCTTCACAATGGCTCCGCCCAGATCACTCCATGATGCCGACTGCGATGAATCTGCCCGCTGGCATCAGTCAAGACAGCCTTCTCGAGGTATTGCGCCCTCTTTGCTGGGGAGCCGCCGATATTTTGCGGGCTTATGCCCGCGGTGAGCAACCTCCCCATGGTTTTTCCCGAGCCCTGAGTGTTGACAATGGTGGAGAGGGGCCAGTGTCTGCGGCGGATCTGGCGGTGAATCAATGGTTGTTGGATGGTCTCCGTTCAGCGTTTCCTGATGCTGGCTGGACCTTGCTCAGCGAGGAGACGGCCAAGGAGCAGCTCACTGCTGGGGAGCCATTGCCTGCCGAATGGCTCTGGATTCTGGATCCTCTCGATGGCACCAAGGATTTTTTGCAAGGCACCGGTGAATACGCTGTGCATCTGGCGCTTGTGCAGGGTCAGCGTCCTGTACTGGGAGTGGTGTTGCTTCCAGAAGCTGATGAGCTCTGGTTTGGCCTGGTGGGTGATGGCAGCTGGTGCGAAAACCGCAGCGGCAAGCGCAGCCCAGTTCGCTTCAGCGACCGCTCTGCAGAGGGCGAACTGATCATGGTGGCGAGCCGCAGTCACCGGGATTATCGCCTGGAACAACTGATCGCGGCTCTTCCCCTCGCTGGCTCCAAGGCTGTCGGCAGTGTGGGCTGCAAGGTGGCCACCATCCTGCGTGGTGAGACCGATCTCTACATCTCGCTTTCAGGTAAGAGTGCCCCCAAAGACTGGGATATGGCAGCCCCTGAAGCCGTGTTGCTAGCGGCTGGTGGTGCCTTAACCCATGCGGACGGTCGTCCGCTCACCTACAACACCGGAGACGTTCGTCAGGCAGGTTGTCTGATCGCCAGCAATGGAAAAGCCCATGCCGCGCTTGAGAAGCGAGCGACACGGGCTATGGACAGAATCGACCCAGGTTTTCAGGTCTGAATCGATACCTCAGGAGAGGGGTGCAACGGGGGTGGGGGCAGGTTCGGGCTCAATCTCTTCCCCGTTCTGGGGCACACCGCGCAGCGTCAGATTGATGCGACCGCGGTTGTCGATCTCGCGGACGCGAACGGTGACCTCGTCGCCCACCTTCACCACGTCCTCCACCTTCTCGACCCGAGCTTCTGACAGCTGGGAGATGTGGATCATGCCCTCCTTGCCAGGAAGGATCTCCACAAAGGCGCCGATCGGAATGATCCGGGTAATGGAACCACTGAACACCTCGCCCTCATTCACCTTGCGGGTAAGACCTTCGATGATCTTCTGAGCTTCATCAGCCGCCGCTCCGTCATGGGACGCAATGGTGACAATGCCGCTGTCTTCGATGTCGATCTTGGTGTTGGTGCGTTCGGTGATCCCCTTGATGGTGCGGCCACCCGGACCGATCACGGTGCCGATCAATTCCGGGTCAATGCGGAAGCTGAGCAGGCGAGGGGCATGGGGTGACATGCCATCACGGGGGGCATCAATCGCTTCCAGCATCTTTTCGAGGATGTGGAGACGGGCAGGACGGGCCTGATTGATCGCCTCAGCAATGGTTTTGATCTCCAGGCCGGTGATCTTCATGTCCATCTGAAGGGCAGTGATGCCCTTGTCGGTACCCGCCACTTTGAAATCCATATCGCCGAGGAAGTCCTCGATGCCCTGAATGTCTGTGAGGATGCGTACTTCTTTGCCCTCTTTGATCAGGCCCATGGCGGCGCCGCTGACGGGGGCTTTCAACGGCACACCGGCGTCCATCAGGGCAAGGGTACTGCCGCACACTGAACCCATTGAGGTGGAGCCGTTGGAGCTGAGAACCTCGCTCACCACCCTCACAACGTACGGGAAGGTGTCTTTTGCTGGCAGCACGGGCAAAATCGCTCGTTCTGCGAGGGCTCCATGGCCGATTTCTCGCCTGCCAGGGGAGCGCATCGGCTTGGTCTCGGCCACCGAGTAGGGAGGGAAGTTGTAGTGATGGAGATAGGTCTTCTCACTGTTGGGGTTGAGATCGTCCATCTCCTGGGCATCGCTGGGTGTGCCGAGGGTTGCGGTCGACAGCACCTGTGTGAGGCCGCGCTGGAACAGACCAGAGCCGTGCACTCGCTTGGGCAGCACGCCGGCCGCCGCACTGATCGGACGCACCTGATCGAGAGTTCTGCCGTCAACACGCTTGCCGTCCTTCACGATCTGCTGACGCATCAGCTTCTTGGTCAGGGCTTTGAAGCTGGTCGGCAATGCTTTTCCGTTTCCTGAAACCAACTGACGAACAGGGTCTGTGTCTTTCAGACCAGCGATGGTTTCAGCGGTTTGATCACGGATCGCATCGAGCTTTTCGTCACGCTCGGCCTTGCTCTGATCGAACTGGCTGAGGACATCGCCAATCGATTTGCTACAAGCCTTCTCTAAATAAACCGGCAGTGTTGTGTCTGTGCTGGGAGCTTCAGGTTTGACCTGCTCGATTCCAGCTTCTTTGAGGATGGATTCCTGAGCCTTGATGAGCTCACAGACCGCTTCATATCCGAAGTCGATCGCTTCAATCACATCCCCTTCAGGTAGCTGGTTTGCACCTGCCTCAACCATCACCACACCATCGGGTGTGCCAGCAACGACCAGGTCGAGATCTCCTCGTTCGATCTCTCGGAAGCTGGGGTTGAGAACGAAGTCGTCGCCAAGAAGGCCAACCCGCACCGCTGCCATCGGTCCTTGGAAAGGAATGCCCGCCAACAGTGTCGCCATCGAGGCTCCAGTCACCGACAGCACATCCGCAGGAACGCGCTCGTCGAGAGACATGCATGTGGCCACGATTTGGATGTCGTCTCTCATCCAGCTGGGGAAGAGAGGCCGCATCGGCCTGTCAATCAAACGGCAAATCAGTGTGGCTCGCTCGGGAGGTCTTCCCTCACGGCGCATGAAACTTCCTGGAATGCGCCCTGCTGCGTAAAGGCGCTCTTCGTAGTCGCAGATGAGGGGAAGGAAATCGATGCCTTCGCGCCCTTTGGATCGGGTGGCCGTGACGAGCACAGAAGTGTCACCGCATTCGATCATCACCGAGCCACCGGCCTGAGGGGCATATCGCCCCGTGGTCAACCGAATCTCCCGACCGTCAAAGGAGATCGACTGTGTCTGACCTTGCACTGTTGTTTATGTCTTTCTGTCAATCTTTATTCTGGCACTTCACAGGATTGAAACGTCAATCCCACTGATTCCAATTCGATTCGGTGTGTGACATCCATCAAAAAAGGAGGTGTTCAAACACCTCCTCTACTGCATCACTTTTGAGCAGACTCTCGACAAATCACCAGCTGGACTTCACAACTCCTGGTAGTTCGCCTTTGTGGGCACGTTCACGAAGTTGATTGCGGCAGAGGCCGAAGTCGCGATAAACGCCTCTGGGTTTACCTGTGGCCCAGCAGCGGTTGCGCATGCGTGTAGGGGCGCTGTTGCGGGGTAGAGCCTGGATCTTGCGGTGTATCTCAAGCCGCTCCATCGGGCCCTCCGCTGCATTGAAGGCGGCCATCAGGGCAGTCCGCTTGGCTGAGAAGCGCTCAACCATCTTCTTGCGCTTCGCATCGCGGGCGATCATCGACTTCTTGGCCATGCAGCGATTGAAAAGGAGCAGTTCAATGAGCAACCATACAGTTTCATTGGCCGATCAATTGACGCACCACAGGAAGTTGGCTGGTGTCGCGCACGATCAGCAACACACTGAGGCCGAGCACTAACAGCAGACTTGACTGCATCACAGCCAGCTGAAACCGTTCCGGCAGTGGGCGTCCGCGCAGCCCCTCCAGCAGTAGAAACACCAGCTGTCCGCCGTCGAGCAGCGGCAGTGGCAAAGCGTTGAGGACTGCCAGGTTGATGGAGATCAGCGCCAGAAAGAGCGCGAGACCCGACCCACCCTGGCTTGAGAGTTGCGCACCCATTTCCACAATCTTCACCGGGCCTGAGACCTGCTGAGCGGTGGCGCCGAAATTGGTGAACAAGCCTGCATAGCCCGAGACTGTTCGGCTGAACAGACCTCCGAACTGTTGGCTGGACACGCTGACTGCTTCCAGCGGTGAGCGCACTGGTCGGGTGGAGCCGCTGACGGCTTCCTGAAGCTGGGCGCCGATACGACCGATACCCTGCTGGTCGGCAGGCGTGAGCTGGAGCGGTGTGAGCACATCGTTGCGCAGCACCTGAAGCGTGAGCGGCAGGCCAGGGCTGTTGCGAATCGGATCGACCGCGGCCTGGACGGCCGGCTCTCCACGGCCAAGATCAATCGCATCGATTGACAGGATGCGATCGCCAGGTTTCAGGCCGGACAGAGCAGCCGGCTCGCCTCCCTGCACGCTCATCACCATCACGCCCGGTCCTGCTTCCCCCGGGACTCCTGTGGTGGCGGTGTGTCCCACAAGAACCAGCCAGGCCAGCAGCAGATTGGCCAGGACGCCAGCACTGATCACCAGCATCTGCTGGGGAATCGGCCGGTTGCGCAGCAGATCCGGATCGTCTTTGGGAATGTCGCTCTCTTCGTCGTCTTCGGGAAATGAAACGAATCCACCCAGAGGGAGCAATCTCAGGGCATAGGTCACCCCCCCCTGCTTGGTTTTGAGCAGAGCTGGCCCAAAGCCCACTGAAAAGCCGTTGACACGAATGCCCTGCAGTCGGGCAGCCAGGAAATGGCCCGCTTCATGAATGACGATCAACAGCCCCAGAGCCAGCAGTGAGGCCAGAACGTTCATGGGTACCGTTTCAGTCCACTCATTCTGGCTGGATTTTGTCCCCACCGAAGTAAGGCTCCAGTGCCTGGGGCAACAACACACTGCCATCGGACTGCTGACCGTTTTCCAGCAGAGCTGCCATTGTTCGGCCGATCGCCAGACCACTGCCATTGAGGGTGTGCACCAGCCGGGTCACTTTCCCTTCCTTGGTGCGGATAGATGAACGCCGTGCCTGGAAATCACCGCAAACACTGCAACTAGAGATCTCCCGGTACGCACCGGCGCCTGCGAGCCACACTTCGAGGTCGTAAGTGCGCGACGCTGAAAATCCCAGATCACCCGTGCAGAGTTCCAGTACCCGGTAAGGGAGTTCCAGGGCCTGAAGCACCGCCTCCGCATCCGCTGTGATCTGCGCGTGAGCTTCCGCTGAGTGGTCGGGGTGCACAAACCAGTACAGCTCCACTTTGTTGAATTGGTGCAAGCGGATCAGTCCTCGGGTGTCTCGGCCGTAACTCCCCGCTTCTCTGCGAAAGCATGGGCTGTAAGCCACGTACTTCAGAGGCAGCTGATCTCCTGGAATGATTTCGTCGCGATGCAGAGAGGTGACAGGCACTTCGGCAGTGGGCGTCAGCCAGAGATCGTCGTCAGCACAACGGAAGCTCTCTTCGGCAAACTTCGGCAGCTGGCCTGATCCTGTGAGGCTGGCGCTATTCACCAGCACAGGTGGCAGCACCTCTCGGTAGCCCTTTCTCCCATGCAGGTCGAGCATGAAATTGATCAGAGCACGCTCGAGTCGAGCACCCTGGCCGAACAAGGTCACGAATCGGCTCTGGGCAATGCGCACGGATCGCTCGCTGTCCAGCAGGCCGAGACGGTCAGCGATTGCCCAATGCTCCTCCAGGCCCTCTTGCTGGCGTGGGACGCCCCAGCTGCGCACTTCGATGTTGTCGTTTTCATCCTTTCCATCAGGGCTGTCGGCCGATGGCAGGTTGGGAAAGGTGAGCAGCTGTTCCTTCAATCGTGAGGCGAGCTGCTTCTCCTCGTCCTCGAGAACGGACACCTTCTGCTTGATGGCGTTGCCCTGCTGGCGTAGATCAGCGACTTCAGCCCCTTTCGGATCGGCTCCGGCTTTGATCTGCTGCCCCACATCCTTGCCGATGCGGTTGCCCTCGGCCTGAAGAGTGCTGCGCTGTTGTTCGAGATTCCTTTGATGCTGAGCGATCTGCTGAAGGGAGCTGAGATCCACATCCAGGCCTCGGCGTCCCAGCTGAGTGGCAATCAGCTCAGGGTTCTCTCGCACCAGACGCTGATCGAGCACAGGGGTTCGGATGATCGCGCCGGCAGCCTAGGCGTCCGTTGTCAGCGGTCTGTCCGCTCTCAGAAAACCTGACCCACCATCACGGCTGCTACGGCTGAGAACAGCGTGATTCCTAAAGCTGTAATAGGGTTCTGGCCCTGAGCGACGGCCACCGTGGTGATCACCCCGGCTCCAAGGCAGGCAGCTGCCAATTGAGTGGTGATTTCGGAGGAGCGCTTCAATTCCGGTCTTTCGCTGGTCCATGGAACTTACGGAGCCTGAATGTGTTCGTCCCGGGTTGAAGGGGTGAATTGTTACGCCGTGTCAGGGTTCGTTACGGCTCGCAATGATGCGGGCCTGGCCCGCCCGGCACTGGCCCACTGCTTGAGGCTCTCCATCTGCTCCCTTGCTGTGCGCGATAGGGGGACAAGCTGCGATGCCGCCAAGATCATGTCGCTTTCCGTGAGTTCACGAATTTCGGCGAAGGCCAGGTGCATTGCCTCAATCACCACTTGCTCCAATTCAGCTCCGGAGTAGCCGTCCGTGCGATCGACCACAGTTGAAAGCGGCAGGTTGAGCCCAGGGCGTCGCCGCTGCAGGTGAAGGCTAAGGATGCTCAGTCGCTCATCTCTCGAGGGCAGATCTAGCAGGAAGATTTCATCAAAACGACCCTTGCGCAGCAGTTCCGCCGGTAAGCGTTCCACGCCGTTTGCAGTGGCCACCACAAACACCGCAGACCGTTTCTCGGCCATCCAGGTGAGCACGGTGGCCAGAACACGCTGGCTGGTGCCGCCATCACTGCGGCTGTCATTGCCGAATCCCTTGTCGATCTCATCGATCCAGAGAACGCAGGGCGCCATCGCTTCCGCCCGCTGAATCATGTCGCGGGTCCTGGCTTCGCTGGCTCCAACCAGGCCGGAGAAGAGGCGGCCCACATCAAGACGAAGAAGGGGCATCGACCAACTGTGGGCGATTGCTCTGGCTGTGAGTGACTTACCGGTGCCCTGCGGACCGACGAGGAGCACCCCCCTTGGCAGAGGAAGTCCAAAGCGGCGTGCATCGTCGTTGAAAGCCCTATGACGTTGGTCAAGCCAGTGCTTGAGCGTTTCCAGCCCGCCAATGTCGCCAGGCGTTGCATCCGTCCGGCAGAACTCCAGCACTTCGCTGCGGGCCAGGGACAGTCGTTTCTCCTCCAGCACATCCACCAAGTCCTCGCGGCTGAGCGATCCACGTTGTGCGAGCGCTTTGGCGGCCACATGCCTCACCCTCGCTTCGCTCAGTCCGCAGCAGGCATGAGTGAGTTCCTCGAGCACATCAGCTTCTAGAGCACGACCGCTGGCTCTGGCGATGTTGGCGAGCAGTGTTCGCAGCTCCTGCTCCTGGGGCAAGGGCAGGTCCATCAGAGTGAGGGCTTCGTCCAGATCGGCGGGTGGCGTCCACTGCCCGCAGGTCACGATCAGGGTGTGTGGCGTGGTTCGCAGTTGGCTGGCGAGGTTCCGCAGCATGCGTGCGATTCCAGGGTCTTCACAGAACCGGTGCACATCTTTGAGCAGCAGAAGGGTCGGACTGGAAGGGGACCGCTCCTGAAGCCACTGCAGCACCGCCATTGGCTGTCGTGCTCCTAGCTGTTCCTGGCCCAGGGCGCCGCTAAGGCCTCCCACGAAATCCCAGCAGGTCAGGGTGCGATCGGGCAGCCGCTCCGAGGCTTGGCGTAGCAGCGTTTCCACGCGCTCTTCTTCATGGCTGCGGATCCAGATCAACGGTGTTCCCGATCGGATCAAAAGATCCAGTTGTGCGATCCAGTTATCAGTCATGGTTCGTCCCGTTGCGTTGCATCGACGACTGCAGATTTTTGAGGGCCTGCCAGCGGGGGTCAGGTGTGGTCTCTCCGCGGGTTGGGAAAGCGTCCGATGGTTTCTGTGGCATCCCCGGGCAATGTTTACCGCAGCGATTGACAACCGACATCTGCAGGCTCAGCTGTTCGAAAACCCAGCGCTCTGGCTCGAAGTCACCGCGTGGGTTGAGACACTCCATCAGTCCATCTGGCGAAGCCAGGTCGAGACCTGCTTCGGCGAGATGATCCTCGTTGGGTTCTTGGCCTAGCCAGATCAGTTCCTTGGAGACGGCGCTCAGCTGTTGGTTGAAGTGACCGAGGCAACGGTCGCAGCGAAGGCAGACGATGGTCTGAACCGACCCCTCAACCTCTAAAAGATTGCCGCGATGTTCCGCCCTGAGAGTGCCTCGAACCGGTGTGAGGCTGGGCATCTCATCGAGTTGACCTGCCACTGACCAGACCCTGAAGGTTCCCAGAGCTTGTAGCTCCCTGAGCGGTACCGGCTCAAGGCCGGGAATCATTTGTTGCCGCCCTTTGGCTCGAAAGGCAAGCGGCCCCCAGGGATTCCACCGGCTGCGGCTGGAGCGGGTTGCTGCTTGAGCTGTTCGTCCAGGATGGCCTGCAGATTGTCCGGCAACGCCTCACGGGTCAGCAGGAAAGTCTGCAGAGCCTGGAAGATATTGGCGATCACCATGTAGAGCAGAACGCCCGCCGGCAGAGGGAAGAACAGGAACATTCCTGTAATCATCACCGGTGTGATCTTGTTGGCTGTGGACTGCTGCTGATTAGCAGGCATGCCCATGCCCGACAGCAGCTGGGAAATGAACAGGCTCAGGCCAAAGGAGCCAACCAGGATGGCGATATCCCAGTTGACTGCACCGTCTGTGTAGAAGCCCACCTGTCCGAGAGCCTTGATGAACAGGAAACCACTGCGGGCTGCCAGACCTGGGATCTTGCCTTCAACGGTCGCATCACCGGCAGCCAGCGCTGTGATTTCTCCGGTTTCGGAGACCGAAACAATCGATTCGCCTTTAGTGACCGTCCAGGCAGGCAGGAAAGACTTGCCGTTCTCAACGCCGTCGAGAATTTCCCCGAAAGCCTCTCCGCTCTTGGTTTGAAGCTGGATCTGAACACTGTCACCAGTGCCGATCTTGGTGCCGCCGGGCAGGCTGGCGATCACAGGGACGTGATTGGTCTCAGTGACGAAGATCGAGTGGCTTGCGCTTGTAAATGGTTTGGGCTCAACCGCAGCGATCTGCTCGGAGGGCAGGACTTTGAGATTGAGGGTGTAAGGAACGTCTGCGAATGGTGAGCCTCGCAGTGTGGCGAACAATGCGAACAGGATCGGCATTTGCACCAAGAGAGGCAGGCATCCGGCAAGGGGGCTGCCGAACTCCTTCATCAATTTGCCCAGCTCTTCTTGCTGTTTTTGAGGATTGCTGGCGAAGCGAGACTTGATCTCAGCCTGCCGCTTCTGCATGACAGGCTGGGCGATGCGCATGCGCCGTGCGCTGCGGATAGACCCTGCGCTCAGCGGAAAGAGAGCCAGGCGGATCACCACCGTGAGAGCCACGATCGCGAGCCCGTAGCTGGGTACCAATCCATAGAAGAAATCCAGGATCGGCAGCAGCAGATTGTCGGAGATGTAACCGATCACGATGGCGTTCCGATGGGCGGTGAAGGGTGATGCCAGTGTGCAACAGCGTCGAGGCCGTTGCGTAGGTGCGCAGGGTTAGGCAGCGAAGCCTTTGCTTGGAATGCTGTCACTGCTGGAGCCGTTGGATTCGGGCCTGCTCTTGATGCGTTCTTGGATGTAGGTCTCAACCTCTCGGAAGCGCGGCATCGAACGGAGCTCAAGCCTTGATCCATCCGTCAGCACGAGAACCATGTCGCCCCATGCGCCAAAACCACGGGGAACACAACGCACCTCGCGGATCTGGCTGTAGACGACTTGGCTGCGGTCTTTGCCCATCCAGCCGCCGCTCACGGAGACTCTTCGACTAGTGATGCGGAAGCGCAACCACAGGGCCCGCACGACGGCCGCCACGGTGAGTGGCAGGCCAAGCAGAGTGAAGGCCAAAAGGATGTTGAAGATGAGATCACCCTTTGCGGGGCCTCCCTCGTAAAAGGTGTCTTCCTGAATGGAGCTGGTCATGGCTTCATGCCCGCCTGTACAAGCAATCTGTCGCATTCTTCCAGTAAGTCGTGATCCTCTGTGGATGCTCCAGGCTTCAAACTGACCAGAAGCCAGACGCTGGCGTGTTCTGGAGCATGTTCGAACCTTGAACGCAGATGATCGTGCAGGAGTCGCCGCAATCGATTTCTGATCACGGCGCGTTTGCTCACTTTGCTGCTGATCACCACAGCCACTCGGCAGTTTTGTGACCTTTTCGGGCTATGGGATCCAGCCGGAGTCGCTGGGCGTTTGAGCAGCGAATGATGGGCTGAGGCCTTTCTCAGCACCATCACAGTGCCGTGAAAGCGCTTGCCTTTCCGATGCAGATGATCAAAACATCGATGGCCGCGCAGACGCATGGATGCCGGTAGGACCATCGCAGCAATCCGAAAAAATCAGGCGGACAGACGTGAGCGTCCGCGCTTGCGGCGGCTACGGATTACACGACGTCCTGTGTGCGTGCGCATGCGCACTCTGAAACCGGAAACGCGCCTGCGCTTGCGACTTGTTCCTCCGAGAGTTCGTTTCGTCATGAGATTTTTCCGGCACCCGGCTTTTCGTCAAGGAGCGAGTTTATCAGCCAGGGTCAGTCGATATCCACAAGCCAGCTGCCGAGGTAGCCAGATACGGGAACGTCTCCGGGAGCCTGTGCCAGCGCATTGAACTGGAACATTCCGGCCTGGCTCGGGTTGAAGACGTTCATCACGACGGCATAGGTGCCGCCAGTTGGAATCGGAGTATCGGGGAAGACCTCGATGGCTGTCTGTTTCTCATTCACTTCAAACACCGCCGGCAGCACTTCTTTGCACTTGCTTCTTGAAAGCATCCCGCCCATCGACATCTTGCAGAGCGTGAGATTTTTTGGACGGATGCGCGCGTTGAAATAGCTGGGCACCGTGATGCTCAGTTTGAGAATCGCGGTCTTGCGATCCTTCTTGCGCAGCATGAAGAAGTATTCCGAGCGCTCGCGCCGGCGTTGGCTGGTTTGAACGAAGTAGAGCTTGCGATATCCAGATCCTGAGTCCCAGCGGAATTCCAGCAGGGACGGTGTGTTCTGAGCAATGGCGGGGGGTATTGAGAGGGGCAGTACAGCAGCTCCTCCGATGACTCCGCAACCGATCAGAGCTGCAAGTCTTGCGCTGCGACTGGGAGTGAGAGACCAACGTCGTTTCATCGTGATTCGGGAGCAGTCGGCGCGAATGCCGTGAGTCGTTACTGAATTGTCGTGAGAATCTCCCGAACGCGGTGCTTCGGGGGCCGGCGCCTGATCTGTCAGTTGTGACCAGATCGGTCCGGGCGCAGTCGTGATGCTCCTCTCAGGTAGGGATGCTGCAGCGGCTGATCGGAAGGAATCCAGGCATGAGCCAGCAGACGGATGCAACGCGCCAGATCCCCCTGGACGGCCATCTGCTGCACATCCAGGAGGGCCACTCCCTCCCAGCCTGATCGGTGGCGCGCGGTCGCTGCGGGAAAGCTGGCGTCAAGGTCGGCGGTCACAGAGAACGTCACCGAGACCAGCTGGTCTGGATTCAGAGCGTTCTGTTCCATCAGGGCGTCCACCAGCTCACCAACAGCCTCACGGATGGCGTGTGCGCTGTTGTCAGCGCAGGTGGTCGCACCGCGTAGTCCTCGCAGCAGCCGAGGGGCTGTCATGGTCTGTGCATCCAGAGGGGCTGTCCGCTCAGCTCAAGTTCCGTGGTCAGCAACTGATCGAGTCTCAGCAGAAGGCTTGATCCAGGCAGGTTCTGAAGGAGGCGCTTGCGGGGTTTGCCGAGCGTCACAGGCCGGCAGCGCTCCTCATCTAGCTCAGCCAAACGGGCTGCCACTAATCGAGCTTGTTCCTCGTCCCCCAGCTCATCCACAAGGCCTAGATCCTTGGCCTGCGCTCCACTGAACACCCGCCCATCGGCGAAGGTACGCACTGTGTCCTGATCCAGTCCACGGCCTTCGGCAACGGCGGCGACGAACTGGTCGTAACTGCTGTCGATCAGGCTCTGGAGCAGCTCACGCTCTTCAGGGCTTAGGGCCCGATCAGGAGAAAGGATGTCTTTGTAGGCACCGCTTTTAACGGTCTCGAAGCGAACACCGACTTTCGCCAGCAGTTCCGAAAGATTGTTGCCTCGCAGGATCACACCGATCGAGCCGGTGATCGTTCCGGGGTTAGCCACGATCGAATCAGCTGCCACACCGACATAGACACCGCCGGATGCGGAAATGTTGCCGAAGCTGGCCACCACCTTGCAGCCTTTTTCGCGTAGGCGTAGCAGTGCGGCATGGATTTCCTGGCTGTCGCCGACCGTTCCTCCTGGACTGTCGATGCGTAGCAGGAGTGCCGGGAACTCCCGCTCCTGCACCTCGCGAAGAGCCTTCAGCACTCTGCGTCGTGTCGAGCCACTGATCGCGCCCTCAATCACGATGCGCGCCATACGGCGTTTGGACTTGCGACGCCAAAGCCACCCCATGATCCTCAGTTCAACTCGCCGGATCTTAAAAAGGACCCTGTCGGCCTATTTTCATGACGACGCTGCAGCGCGGGCTGCTGATGGTGCTGCCCTTCGCTCTGTGGGGCACTGCAATGGCGGCAATGGCCCCATTGGTGGAGTCTGGTGGGGCTCCGCTTGTGGCATGCCTGCGCTTGCTTCCCGCTGGCATCGTGCTGCTCATCGCTGTTCCTTTCCTTGGGAGATCGCTGACCGTTAATCCTGCTGATCGTGGCTGGTTTTTGCTGTTTACCGTTGTTGATGCGTTTCTGTTCCAGTTTTTTCTGGCCAAGGGGCTGCAGGGCACTGGTGCCGGCCTCGGATCAGTTCTGATCGACTCGCAACCCCTGATCGTGGCTTTGCTCGCACGCTGGCTGTTTGCGGAATCGATCAATCCGATCGGCTGGATTGGCCTTGTGGTTGGACTCTCAGGAATCGTCTGTCTGGGGGTTCCAGCGCCTCTCTTACAGCACTGGTGGTTGCAGGCTGATCTGTCGGATCTGCAGGCAGGATGGCAGGACGGCACTGGCTGGATGCTGCTGGCGGCATTGGCGATGGCCCTGGGCACTGTGCTGTGTCGCTTCGCCTGCAGGAACAGTGATCCCGTGGCGGTGACTGGATGGCACATGGTGCTGGGTGGAGTGCCTCTGCTCGCCTGGCATGGCCTCGATGCAAGTACGGCGTTGATTCCACCCTGGTCGGCCTTCGACTGGACGCAGATGGCCTACGCCTCGCTTTTGGGCAGCGCTCTTGCCTATTCCATTTTTTTCTGGTTCGCCAACCGGGAGGATCTCACCGGTTTCAGCACGCTTGGCTTCCTGACACCGGTGTTTGCGCTTGCCTCCGGGGGAGTGTTGCTGGGTGAACGCCTCGACAACCTGCAATGGCTGGCGGTGCTTCTGGTGCTGATCTCAGTGCTTTTAGTGAGTCAGCGCCAGCGCATCTGGGAGCCTTGGCTTTCGGCCTCGATGACGCGTCCCGGAGACCTGAAGGCATGACCGACCGTCCTTTGACTTTGGTGCTGGTCAGCACACCCGTTGGACAGCTCGGCAGCGGGCGAGGAGGTGGGGTTGAGCTCACGCTGGCATCGTTGGTGAAGGGCCTAGACCAGCGGGGCCATCGCCTGCACCTTGTGGCTCCGGAAGGTTCCTGTTCACCAGTGCTGGATGAGCGGGTGACACTCCATACCGTTCCTGGGGTTGATCAGCCAAGTTGGCAGCATGCGGATCGGAACGAACCGATGCGGATTCCCAGGGATGCTGTCTTGCCTCGTCTCTGGGATCGGGCGCTGGAACTAGTCAGCGATGTTGATGCCCTGCTCAATTTTGGATACGACTGGCTGCCGCTATGGCTCACCCCCCATGTGGCACCAAAAATTTTTCACCTGGTGAGTATGGGGTCCGTATCTGCGGTGATGGACAGTGCCGTGGCTGATCTGGCCCGCTGGGATCAGCGACGCCTTGCGTTTCACACCCGTCGTCAGGCGGACGACTTCGCTCTTGTTGATCCGCCTGATGTGGTGGGAAACGGTTTTGATCTCTCTCGTTATGAACTGCAGCTGATCACCGATGGTCCCCTGGGCTGGGCCGGACGTGTGGCTCCCGAAAAGGGGCTTGAGGATGCGGCGTTGGTTGCGGCTCAGCTAGGCGAGACGCTGCGTGTCTGGGGGCTGGTGGAGGACGATGCCTATGCCAGGCGCGTCGAGAGTGCTGTGCCCGCAGGAACGATTGAGTGGTGTGGCTTTAAACCCACCGATGAGCTGCAGCAGGCGCTTGGCGGTTGCAGAGCGCTGCTCAACACGCCTAAGTGGAATGAGGCCTACGGCAATGTTGTGGTTGAAGCCTTGGCCTGTGGTGTGCCGGTGATCGCCTATGACCGCGGCGGCCCCGGAGAAATTATTCAAAACGGCGAAACCGGTTGGCTGGTAGCCCCCGATGATCGGGAAGCCCTCGCAAAAGCCACACTTAAGGCGTCGGCCATCGACCGTTTGGCCTGCCGTCGCTGGGTGGAGCGCTGCGCGAGTCAGGAAGGATTGGCAGCCCGGGTCGAAGCCTGGATCCGTAGGGGGCTGATACCAGTGGATGGCACCATCTCCTGATGAAAGCGGATTTATCAGCCCAGATTCTTTCCATCGTTCTTCCAACCGCTCGGCAGCGATGGCGTGGAATGCTGCTCATCCTTGTGCTGGCATTGGCGATCTTCTGCTGGCAGCTCGGCAGCACAGGTCTCGTTGATGAAACACCCCCTTTATTCGCGGCATCTGGCCGTGCCATGGCGGAGACCGGTGAGTGGCTCACGCCTCGGGTGAACGGTTTGCCCCGGTTTGATAAACCACCACTGGTGTATTGGCTGATGGGCCTTGGATATGCCCTGCCGGCAGGGACTTTTTGGGATCCGCTCGGCACATGGGCGGCCCGTCTGCCCTCGGCCCTGGCTTCGGTGCTCACCATGCTCGCTCTCGGGGATACCCTGCTGCGGTACCCATTGCAGGGCGATTCGTTTCCCCGTCGGACGGCCATCGCCGCAGCGCTCGCTTTTGCCCTCTCTCCACTGGTGCTGATCTGGAGCAGGACCGCTGTCAGTGATTCGCTACTCACTGGGACGCTTGCTCTCAGCCTGCTCTGCCAATGGCGCTGCTACGCGACTGGATCGGGTCGGCGTTGGTGGCTGGCCTGGATCGTTCTGGCATTCGCCGTGCTGACCAAAGGTCCCGTAGCGGTTGTTCTCACAGGCATCACCCTGGTGCTGTTCGCCTTGATTCGCCGGGATCTTTCAGGTCTGTGGACGTCTCTGAGGCCTTTGCAAGGACTTCTGATCACAGGCCTGATCAGTCTTCCCTGGTATGCAGCCGAGCTGCTGGTGGAGGGGCAGCCCTTCTGGGACAGCTTCTTCGGTTATCACAATCTTCAGCGCCTCACCAGCGTTGTGAACGATCATCTGCAGCCCTGGTGGTTTTTCGGCCCTGTCCTGGTGGTGGCGTCATTTCCATTTACCCCGCTGCTGCTATTTGGGCTCGGAAAGGTGATTGCCGATTTCTCAGGAGGCGCTTCCATTCGGCGCATTCCTAATCGCGACAGCCTGGGCCATTTCGCCTGCTGTTGGTTGCTGGCGGTGTTCCTGCTCTTCACCGCAGCGGCAACCAAGTTGCCTAGCTACTGGCTACCAGCCACACCGGCCGCTGCCTTGGTGATCGCCTTGACAGCCCTTCCCCCGTCTCTTCAGCAACGCAAGGGTTTGCTGATTGCCTGGTGCTCAACCGCGTTTTGCACAGCGATCCTGGCGGCTGGCTTGCTGGCATCGCCCCTCTGGATTCCTCTGATTCAGGATCCGGAGATGCCCACCCTGCCGACTGAACTGATGGCCAGTGGGTTGGTGATCAGGGCTGCGGTGTGTTTCATCGTTGCCGTCCTACTTGGAACCAGGCTTTTTTGGGGTGCTGTGCCAGGCCGACTGCTGGCCTGGCAGGGACCGATGGTGCTGTTTCAGCTCATTGCACTCGTGCCGATGATCCAGCTTGGGGATCGGGTTCGTCAGCTGCCGGTACGGCAGGTTGCAAAACAAGTTGTAGAGCAGCGCCGTCCTGGCGAACCCCTGGCGATGATCGGTGTGCTCAAGCCTTCACTTCACTTCTACACAGACCAAGTGGTGGTTTATGAGGGGCAATCGCGGTGGGCCCTTGTCAACCTGTCGGATCGTCTTAGCCATGAGCGTCGTCGAGGCTTTAAGGGGGTTCCGCGCACAAGTCCGGGAGCCTCGCCCTCAGTACTGGTTGTCATTGACAAACTCACTGCTGCCAAGCAGCACTGGCAGGGACTCAATCCGCAGCGACTTTCAAGCGAAGGGATCTACGAGTTGTGGAGGCTCGATCGATCCCTGCTTGATCAGCGTGCAGCGGATCTTCAAACTGAAAAGTTTCTGCCAAGTTGGCGAGTTCCGCGACCTGAGCGTTATTGATCGCGATGATCCGGCGCCGGCAACTCGCTCAGCTGGATTCGGCGGCAAAAGCTGCAATGTCCCCACTCGGCCATCTCTCCCATTGGGGAGGGCGTTCCACAACGTGGACATGCCGCGATGCCATGAACATCAATGCGACTGGGGTGTCGTTTCCATTCCTCGAGCGGATCTCCGACCACCTCACGCGGCACAGGATGGTGTTGTTGAATCCGCAGATCGCGCACGGGATGGCCGGCTGCACGGATGGCTGCGAGCAGCTGAGGTTTGCTGTACAGCAAGGCCTGGCGCCACTGGGGATGGCTGGCTCCCACGGTCAGCATTCCGCTCCGCAGCGACAGCGGTTGGCAATGGCTGGAGAGAGGATCTCCGGCCAGTTTTGGCCAGTCCTGCCAAAGCGCAGCCAGTGAACCCTCCTGTCTCCAACTGCTTTTGAGAGCCTCCAGACATCCGCTGAGTGGCTGAACGGGTGCGGGTTCAGGGGGCATCAGCACCTCACCCTTTCCGAAGCGGCGCCGCTGCGATTTGGGAGCCCGACCCATGCCAATTGCCGAGTTTGAACCGACCTTAGGCAGGCACTGTTGATTTGCTCGCTACCCTCAAGCTGCTGCTCGCCCCGTTCCATGGGTTTCTTCGACCGGCTCAGCCGACTGCTGCGCGCCAACGTCAACGATCTCGTGAGTAAGGCCGAGGATCCCGTCAAGATTCTCGACCAGTCCGTGGCGGACATGCAGGAGGATCTTGTGAAGCTGCGTCAGGCGGTCGCCATGGCGATCGCCAGTCAGAAGCGCCTTCGCAATCAGGCGGATCAAGCGGAATCGCAGGCCCGTACTTGGTACGAACGGGCGGAGCTTGCTCTCAAGAAGAACGAGGAGGATCTGGCCCGAGAGGCACTCACTCGGCGAAAGACATTCCAGGAGACTTCCACTTCTCTGGCCAAGCAGGTGCAAGGTCAGGACGCTCAGGTGGAAACCCTCAAAAAAAGTCTTGTGGCACTCGAGGGCAAAATTGCCGAGGCTCGCACCAAGAAGGACATGCTCAAGGCCAGGGCCCAGGCGGCTAAGGCTCAGCAGCAGCTTCAGAGCGCGGTGGGGAACATGGGCAGCAATTCCGCCATGGCCGCTTTTGAACGGATGGAGGACAAGGTTCAGGCGATGGAAGCCAGCAGTCAGGCCGCGGCTGAACTGGCAGGCGCCGATCTGGAGAGCCAGTTCGCAGCCCTTGAGGGTGGAGATGATGTTGATGATGATCTCGCAGCCCTTCGCCAGCAACTGGCGGGTGGACCCGAAGCCGTTGCACTCCCAGCAGCTGATCAGGGCAAGGCTCAAGCTGTCCAACCTGTGAACGTGTCTGAGGTCGACAACGACCTCGAGGAGCTTCGCCGATCCATTGACAAGATCTGATCCCCATCCGTGATCATCCGTCTTGATCACCCGCCCTCACCCGAAGACGTCTCTGGATGATCACCTCTGATCGCCTCGCAAGGCTCGGTAGCGGTGTCTTTGATCGCAATGATCGGCGCAAATCCGCTTACCTGGAGAGTGAACGGCAGACGAATCAGTCTCTGATCGATCTGTCGCTCGGCTCCACTGATCTGGCGCCACCAGTCGCTGCCGTGAAAGCGATGGCCGAGGTGCTTGAGCATCCCTCCAGCGCCTCCTACTGCCTCCATGCAGGGACACAATCGTTCAGGCGTGCTGCTGCTGCATGGGTTCAGCAGCGATTCAGCGTTCAAGTGGATGCCGAGACGGAAGTGCTCCTGCTGGTGGGATCGCAGGAAGGTACGGCGCATCTGCCTCTTGCCGTTCTGAATCCCGGCGATTCAGCTCTAATTCTTGACCCCTCCTACCCCTCTCACCGGGGTGGCCTGGAACTGGCGGATGCCGACATTCACACCCTTCCACTCACAGCTGAGCGGGATTGGGCTCCAAACTTCGACGCGTTCTCCGCAGACCAGTGGCAGCAGTTGCGTCTGATGGTGCTCGGTTTCCCTCATAACCCCACCGCCCGCACCGGAGAGCAGGCCTGGCTTGACGAGGCCATGCACCGTTCGGTTCAACATGATCTAGTGCTGGCCCACGACAACCCTTATGTGGATCTGGCGCTAGAGGGTGATGCCCCGTCTCTGCTGCGCTGCCCCCATTGGCGGGAGCGGGGAATTGAATTTTTCTCTCTGTCCAAGGGATGGTGTCTTGGGGGATTCCGGCTGGCGTTTGCGGTGGGAGCTGCTCCATTGATCCATGCATTGCGCCAGCTGAAAGGTGTCGTTGATTTCAACCAGTGTCAGGCCCTCCAGCGGGGCGCAGTGGTAGCGCTGGATCAACATGCCGACTGGCCATCTCGTCTCCTGCCCGTTTATCGCCAGCGCCGAGATCGCATGCGAAAGGCCTTGGCTGATCTCGGCTGGACCGTGCCGATGCCATCCATGGCTCTCTACCTCTGGATGCCAATTCCGGAATGGGCGAGTGCCAAGGGCTGGAGCGACGAACAGCTTGCGGCTGAATTGCTGGAGCACTGCGGCGTAGCGCTGACCCCTGGTTCCGGTTTTGGTGATGCGGGTTGTGGCTGGCTGCGGCTGGCTCTTGTCCGTCCGGTCAAGGATCTGGAGAACGCTGTCGCTCGCCTGTATCCCTGGTGGGAGCAGCACCATTGACCTTTGTGCGTACGGGCCGGGGGCGACTGCTGCACGATTTACGCCTCCATGGTCATGACTCTTGGTGGCTGAGGCGTTTGGGCGTGTGTGCCAGCACCGAGGGTGAGCTGTCTCAATGGTTGATGCAGCAGCCCTGGTCTGGCCTCTCTCCTCGCGCTGTATTGGCTGACCATCAGATCCGTGGTCATGGACAGTACGGACGCCGCTGGATGGCGCCGAAGGGTGGTGTCTGGTTGAGCGCGGCTCTCCCCTGGCCTCAGCAGCAATCTTCTACGGGGTTGTTCGGTCTCACCGTGGCTGTTTCCCTGGCGGAGCAGGTCGAGTCCACTGGCCTGCAGGTGTCTATCAAGTGGCCCAATGATCTGATTATTGAGTCCCGCAAGCTGGCCGGTGTGCTGCCCACCCTCGTCTTCCGCGGCAGTCAGGTCCGTCTGGCTCGAATCGGGGTCGGGCTCAATGTGAATAACCCGGTGCCTCCTGGAGCGATCTCCCTGCGGGAACTGCTTTGTTCAGGGCGATGTCGGCTGAGGGTCTGGCAAGGAGCCGTGCTGCGCGCACTCGACCGAGCCCGCGAGTTGGCGCTTGAGCCCAGCATGGTGGTCCGTCGGGCCGAGCAGCGTCTCTGGGCTTCATCGGTGGCTGACCCAGACACGGGAGAGTCCTGGCAAGTGCGAGGTATCGGTATGGACGGACGTCTGCTTCTGGAGCAGGGGACCCGGAGGACCAGCTGGACCCGTTGGACAGACAGCCCTGACCAGGATCTCTAGATTCTCGCTCGATGAGACCGTCTTGATTCGTTGGTTCTGCGTTGGCTTGCCACATCGGTTCTCCTGTCCATTCCTGCCCTGCAGGGGCCAGTCACTCCGCCTGAGCTCAAGCCGCTTCCGCCGCCGCTCACCTTCGATCGTTCGCTGGAGTCCCTAGAGAGAAATCGCGTCATCACACCGCTCGAGCGTCGCCAGCTTGAAACTGGGGAACAGGCCCGCCCCATTGATGTTCCAGCCTTCCAGCAGGCCTGCCGAAGCGGTGCGCTGTCGCAGCAGGAATGCAGCAGCGGGGTGGCTGTGCGCCGCCGCAGTAATCGTCTGCAACCGCGCGTTGTCTGGAAAGGCCGTGATGAAACGCTTACCGGCTTGTCCAGGCGCGGTTTTGATGGCACGCCGCTTCCTCCGATTTCAGTACCGGTGAAGGCTTTGCTGGCAGGCTCCTCTGCAACGTTCCGTCTCGAGACGGTGTTTGCGGTGTCGCCCCGACCGGCGTCGATCTCTGGCAACGGTGATCGCAAGCTGCTGTTCCCGGTCATCGGTTCAGCCATCACCACCAGTGACTTCGGCTGGCGGATCCATCCGATCATCGGGAGATGGCTGATGCATGCCGGCAAGGATCTGGCTGCTCCAGAAGGGACCCCGGTGGTCGCTGCTTTGTCAGGAACCGTGCTGAGCAGCGGTCTGGCGGGAGGTTACGGCATTGCTGTGGAGCTGGATCATGCCCAGTCCAAACGCCGGACCCTGTATGGACATCTGTCAGAGATCTACGTGAAGTCCGGCCAGAAGGTTCGCCAGGGTGAGGTGATCGGCCGTGTGGGCAGTACTGGCCTCAGTACAGGACCTCACCTGCATTTTGAACTGCGTCAGCCTGAGGCCGGCGGTTGGGTGGCTGTTGACCCTGGCGATCTGGACCTCAATCCGCTCACTGCTTCGGGAGCCGATGCCGTGTCGCTGCTTGTGGGGCAGCTGATGACCAGTCTCGAGCGTTCTCAAGATTCAGACGTCTGAGCCTGACGCTCTTCTCGCAGGATGAAGCCCACACCTCTCACGGTATGGATCAGGGCAGGACGTTCACTCGATTCGATCTTCTGGCGCAAATAGCGGATGTAGACATCGAGAAGATTGTCATCGCCGTAGAAGTTCTCACCCCAGACTCCGCTCATGATTGCGTCGCGTTCGAGCACTTTCCCCTGACCACGCATCAGGAAATTGAGTAACTCGTATTCCTTCACGGACAGCTGAATTAACTGGCCTGAACGGCTCACATCCCTTGTGCTGGTGTTCATGACCAGGTCTGCGACCTGAAGTATTTCAGGATGATCGCCGTCGCCAGAGCCTGCAGAGAACGTGCTGGCACGTCGTTGCATGGCCCGCAGTCTTGCCATTAATTCCTCGATCGAAAAAGGCTTGACCAGATAGTCGTCCACCCCAGCATCCAGGGCCTTCACACGATCAGCCACATCGTCGTGGCCGGTGAGCATCAGGATCGGTGTGGTGATGGCGCTGCTGCGGATTCGCTGGCAGATGTCCACACCGTTGAAATCTGGAAGATTCCAGTCCAGAACAATCAGGTCTGGGGATGGTTCCGTGCGGGCTCTGATCAGACCCGTAGCTCCATCCGCGGCCACATCCACTTCATACCCCTCAACCTCCAGTTCCATTTTCAGGAGTTCCGTGAGACGAGCCTCGTCATCGACGAGCAGCAGCCTGGTCTTCGGAGTGGCTGAGGAGACCATGCAATCCAGTTCACCCAGGGACCAGATTAATCAGACCGCTTTAGGTCGGCTTGAAATCGTGGGTGGGACCATCTAAACGCTCGACGCGGCCGTCTCGGAAATGTGCCACCCGTTCAGCACGAGCCGCAACATCATCTTCATGGGTGACAAGCACCAGCGTGATGCCCTGGTCGTGCAAGGCATCGAACAGATTCAACACGTCATCCGTGGTGCGTGAATCGAGGGCACCGGTGGGTTCATCAGCCAGGAGAAGGGCAGGCTGGTTGATGATGGCTCTTGCAATGGCGACTCTCTGCTGTTGACCGCCGGACAGCTGATTCGGCTTGTTCTGCATCCTGTCTCCAAGCCCAACGCGGTCCAGCGCTTCTCTGGCCTTGTCTCGTCTCTGCTGGGGTGAGAGCCCTGCATAGATCATCGGCAGCATGACGTTTTCGAGAGCCGTCGCGTGGGGCAGCAGATGGAATTGCTGAAACACGAAACCCAGCTGCTGATTGCGCAGATCCGCCAGGGCGTCATCATCGAGCTCCTCCACCGCATTTCCGTTGAGGTGATAAGAGCCGCTGCTGGGTCGGTCGAGGCAGCCCAGAATGTTCATCGCGGTGCTTTTGCCGGAGCCGCTGGCCCCCATGACGGCGAGATAGTCGCCTTTGCGCACGGTTAGATCAAGTTGATCAAGAGCCCTCACAAGGCCAGCTCCGCTCCCATAGATCTTGTCGACTGCGCGCAATTCAGCGACCGGAGAGCGTTGACCTGTGGCTCTGTCAGCCAAGGGTGGCTCCGGAGGCATTGGCAATCGCCTGTTGCAGGATCGGCGTTCCAGCAACCGCATCACTGGCCCACTGGAAGAGGGGATTGGAGAGGATTCCACCAACAGCTGTGACGACCACACAGGTCACGAGAGCGACGCGGAGTGGGGGCAGTCCCAGGGTGTTCCACTGGATCGGCGGATAGGCCTTCACTGCATCAGAGGCTTCCTGCGGCTCCTTGACCACCATCATCTTGATCACTCCGATGTAGTAGTAGATCGACACCACTGAGGTGATCAGTCCCACCACCACCAGCAGGTACTGGTGATCAGCCCAGCCCGCAAAGAAGAGATAAATTTTGGCAAAGAAGCCGAGCATCGGTGGGATGCCACCGAGCGACAGCAGGCAGAGACTGAGCCCAAGCGTGATCAGAGGATCCTTCTGATAGAGACCGGCGTAATCGGAGATGCGATCACTACCGGTGCGTATCGAGAACAGGATGATGCAGGCAAACGCCCCCATGTTCATGAACAGGTAGGCGGCCATGTAAAGGACCATGGCCGCAAAACCGTCTTCGGTTCCGCAAACCAGGCCGATCATGACGAAACCGGCCTGACCAATGGAGCTGTAGGCCAGCATCCGCTTCATTGAGGTCTGGGCCAGCGCAACGACATTGCCGAGGGTCATGCTGAGCACCGCGAGAACGGTGAACAGCAGTTTCCATTGCGTATCGAAACTGCCGAAGCAGCCCACCAGAATGCGTAGAGCCAGGGCGAAACCGGCGGCTTTCGAACCGACTGACAGGAAGGCGACTACTGGGGTCGGAGATCCCTCGTAGACGTCTGGTGTCCACTGGTGAAAGGGCACTGCCGCAATCTTGAACGCCACGGTTGCCAGCACGAACACCAGTGCCAGAGCTGCGAGCGGGGTGGGACTGGTCAGCAGTGACTGCCCGATCGCCTCAAGGCTGGTGGAGCCGCTGAGTCCGTATAGCAATGAGGAGCCGTAGAGAAAGACCGCAGCTGCGGCGGAACCCACGAGTAAGTATTTCAGCGCTGCTTCAGAGCTGCGTGCATCGCGTTTCATGTAGCCGGAGAGCAGGTAACTCGCGACTGACAGCGTTTCTAGTGAAACGAAAATGCTCACCAGATCGGTGGCACCGCAGAGCAGCATCCCTCCAAGCGTTGCCGCCAGCAGGATTGCGGCGTATTCACCAACAGGTGTTCCTCCCTGCTCGGCATACCTCCAGCTGATCAGCAAGGACAGCAACGTTGAGCTGGCCACGACGGCTCTGAAAGCAATGGCCAGGTGATCGGAGAGGAATGCGCCCAGGAAGGACGGCTCCAGGGGAGCATTCCACTGCAGGGCAAGCAACACCAGGGCTGTCCCCAGACCTGCGTAACAAATGGGTGGAACCCAGCGCACGGAGACTTTTTCACCGGCTAGATCCACCAGCAGGGTGGCCAGCATCGCCAGCAGCACTGCGCCTTCCGGGGCAATAGCACCGGCGTTCAGCGCAAGATTGAGCAGATCACCCGGAGCTGCCAATGGCTGGGTGTCGAGAAGCAAGGCACCCATCTCGGGCATGGCGCGCGCAGGGCAGAGCGGTTCGGGCGACTTTAGCTGCGCTTCCGTTCTTCCTTGAGGCATCACTCGTATTCGCTGCAACTTGAGCGGCGGTGCGATAAAGAAGGGAACGGTTATCTGCCCTCTTTTGGCGCACACCCTGGTCATCGTTGAGAGCCCCACCAAGGCCCGCACCATCCGTGGATTCCTCCCTAAGGACTTCCGGGTGGAAGCCTCCATGGGGCATGTGCGTGATCTGCCCAATAACGCCAGCGAGATTCCAGCGGCTCAGAAGGGGCAGAAGTGGGCCAATCTCGGCGTTAACACCGAGTCCGATTTCGAGCCCCTTTACGTGGTTCCGAAGGACAAGAAGAAAACGGTCAAGGAGCTGAAGGACGCCCTTAAGGGCGCTGAGCAGCTTCTGCTGGCGACTGATGAAGACCGAGAAGGCGAAAGCATCAGCTGGCATTTGTTGCAGCTGCTTGCTCCGAAGGTTCCGGTGAAGCGAATGGTCTTTCACGAGATCACCAAGGAGGCGATTGGGCGCGCTCTTGACCAGACCCGTGAGCTGGACATGGAACTTGTGCATGCCCAGGAAACACGACGAATCCTCGACCGGTTGGTGGGCTACACCCTCTCGCCTCTGTTGTGGAAGAAGGTGGCCTGGGGCCTGTCTGCGGGTCGCGTGCAGTCCGTGGCTGTGCGTCTGCTGGTGCAACGGGAACGTGCACGGCGGGCATTCCGCAGCGGCAGCTATTGGGACCTCAAGGCTGGCCTTGAGCAGGCTGGCAGTCGTTTTGACGCCAAGCTCACCCAGCTCGAGGGACAGCGCATTGCCACCGGTAATGACTTTGATGAAAACACCGGCGAGCTCAAGGCTGGAAGCAAGGTTCGCCTCCTCAGTGAAAGCGATGCGCTGACCTTGTCCGAAACGGTCAAGTCGGTGGCATGGAGCGTCACGTCCGTTGAGGAAAAACCCACGGTTCGACGTCCCGTTCCGCCGTTCACGACCAGCACCCTGCAGCAGGAGTCGAACCGCAAGCTTCGGCTTTCTGCCAGGGAAACGATGCGTTGCGCTCAGGGTCTCTATGAGCGTGGTTTCATCACCTACATGCGCACCGATTCGGTGCATCTCTCTGATCAGGCGATCAGCGCTGCTCGCAGCTGTGTGGAATCGCGATATGGCAAGGACTATCTCAGCAATGGTCCCAGGCAGTTCAGTACAAAATCCCGAAATGCACAGGAAGCCCACGAAGCGATTCGCCCTGCCGGAGAGAGTTTTCGTGCCCCACAAGAGACGGGCCTTGATGGCAGGGACCTAGCCCTCTATGAGCTGATCTGGAAGCGCACCGTCGCCAGTCAGATGGCTGAGGCCCGCCTCACCATGCTGTCTGTTGATCTGAGTGCCGCTGATGCGGTGTTCCGTGCCAGTGGAAAGCGCATTGATTTTCCGGGTTTCTTCCGTGCCTATGTGGAGGGCAGTGATGATCCCGATGCGGCTCTGGAAGGCCAGGAAGTGCTGCTGCCAGCTCTCAAACAGGGAGATTCTCCCAACCTGAAAGACGTTGAGGCGCTTGGCCACCAGACCCAGCCTCCTGCACGTTTCTCGGAAGCTTCCCTGGTGAAGATGCTCGAGAAGGAAGGAATCGGCAGGCCCTCCACCTATGCCTCGATCATTGGAACGATCGTTGATCGCGGCTATGCCGCGCTCCAGAACAATTCGCTCACGCCCAGCTTCACCGCTTTCGCGGTGACTGCGCTGCTCGAGGAGCACTTCCCTGATCTGGTCGACACCTCTTTCACCGCCAGGATGGAAAACACCCTCGATGAGATCTCCCATGGGAAGGTGCAGTGGTTGCCCTACCTGGAGAGCTTCTACAAGGGCAACGAGGGGTTGGAATCCCAGGTGCACCTGCGAGAGGGCGACATCGACCCCGGTGCTTCGCGCACGATCGACCTCGAGGGACTTCCCTGTGTGGTCAGGATTGGCCGCTTTGGTGCCTATCTCGAAGCCAAACGTGTTGGTGACGACGGTGAGGAGGAGCTGATCAAGGCCACCCTGCCTCGCGAGATCACCCCTGCTGATCTTGATCACGATCAGGCTGAACTCATCCTCAAGCAAAAGGCTGATGGGCCTGAGGCCTTAGGTGAAGATCCTGAAACCGGAGATCTTGTTTACCTGCTGTTCGGTCAATACGGGCCCTATGTGCAGCGTGGGCAGGTGAGTGATGAGAACCCCAAGCCCAAGCGGGCTTCGCTCCCTAAGGGAGTGAAGCCAGAGGACCTCAGCCTCGAGGATGCCCTCGGCCTGTTGCGACTGCCCAGGCTGCTGGGAGAGCACCCTGACGGTGGCAAGGTCCAGGCAGGGCTTGGTCGTTTCGGCCCCTATGTGGTCTGGGACAAGGGCAAGAGTGAGAAGGACTATCGCTCTCTGAAAGGCGATGACGATGTCCTCGCTGTGGGACTCACCCGTGCTCTTGAGCTGCTGGCCATGCCCAAACGCGGTCGAGGTGGTCGTACTGCGCTCAAGGATCTCGGTAAGCCCGAGGGCAGTGATGAGTCGGTGCAGGTTTATGACGGCCCCTACGGTCTCTACGTGAAGCAGGGCAAGGTCAACGCTTCTCTTCCGGAAGGAAAGGGCGCTGAAGACATCACCCTTGAGCAGGCGGTGGAGCTGTTGGAGGCCAAGGCCGCAAGCAAGAAGGGTGGCCGTAAGGCTTCCACCACCAAGAAACCTGCAGCCAAAAAAGCTGCAGCCAAAAAAGCTGCAGCCAAGAAGCCTGCAGCGAAAAAGCCTCCTGCCTTGACGAAGTCAGGTCGCTTGCGTGCGAGTGCCGTGCGCGTGATTCGCCCAGCCGAGTCCTGATGGGCACCAGGCTGTTTGTCCTGTCGTTGTTGCCCTTGCTGCTGCTGCAGGCCTGTGATGGAACACCATTCGGCCAGCGGCTCTCTGAAAGCTTTGACTCTCAGGCAGGGGAGGTCAGCCCAGCTGGAACCCAGGACGATCCAGACGACAGCGCTTCAGACAACCGAGTGGTTGCTGGCAAGGACGAGCAGCAGGTCAAGGCCAAGTTCAAAGACAACGACAAGCCCAAAGCCATTGTCAATGACGATGAGGGCTCCACCGATTCTGAACGCGAATCTGAACGTGAACAACCGCCAGCAACGGCTAATGCGACCGATAGCACTGAGAGCAGATCCACTCCGGAGCGCACCCTGCCGTATCGCATCATGATTCGCCTGTCAGCAGCGGATCCAGCTGCTCCCGCGGAGGGTGTCACTGAGGCTCTCAGGCGTGCTGGCATCGGTTTTGAGGTGGAGACCATCGAAAAAGCGCCCGTCAGCGATCGGAATCAGTCGTCCAACCTCCGGCAGAAGCCTGCTTCCTGATGCGACCAGCTCTCAGCCATCGCCAGGCCCTGCGGATGATGGAATCCTCCTATTTAGCGGCCGCAGCTGCATTGATCTGGCTGGCGCTGTATTACCTCCCGGTTGGAGGAGCTCTGTTCCGCCTTGCCCTGCCTCTGCCACTTGCTCTGCTTGCAATCCGTCGCGGTGCCCGCGCCGGGGTCGAAGGCCTTGCGGTGGCGATTCTTCTGTTGATCGCCTTGATGGGGCCGGTTCGCGGACCCTTGATGCTGTTTCCCTATGGTCTGCTGTCGATATGGCTCGGCTGGTGTTGGCTGCATCGCTGCAGTTGGTGGCTGAGCTGGGGGATCGGCTTGCTGATCGGCGCTGCCGGGTTCCTTGTGAGGGTGGTTGCGCTCTCTTTGTTGGTGGGTGAAAACCTTTGGGTGATCATCACTCGAGCCGGTGCAGGTCTGCTGGACAGATTCCTGGAATTGCTGCAGTTACCTCTTGCTCCTGATTTGTTGCTGGTTCAGTTGATGGCTCTCGCTCTGGTGCTCATTCAGCAGCTGGTGTACGTCCTCGCCCTCCACGCGCTTGCCTACTGGATCTTCCCTCGATTGCAGGCCCCTGTGCCTGACCCTCCCCCGCTGCTTCATGGACTGGTGGCCCTCGACCCCCTCTGACCCTTCGTTCGGGGTGTGTCGTCTCACCGGGTCGCCCCAATCGGTCGAGGCAACACGCTTTGCAGGACTCTGGAGTGACCCTGCCCAACCGCTGCCGGATCTGATGCTGGTGCTCGCGTCCACTAGGACCGCAGAGCAACCAGGAATCTCAGCGGCGGGCTGCACCGCAGCAGCACGCCGCACAACGGCTCTGGCCGATGCGGAACTGCTGCTGAAGGGACCATCCGTTCCTCCGCTCTGGTGCCTGCCACCTCTTCCCGCGGGGGTCTCACCAGCCTTGATCAGCTGGGTGGTCTGCGAGCTGCTCGGTCTCGATCCGCAGGTCGCTGCTCTCGGATTGCCGATGCCACCACAATTTCCCCATCTCCGCTTTGAGGATCCACGTTTGGGCCCTGCTGGGTGTGTCTCCAGCGGCTGTGCGATGCAGGCCGAACGGGTGCAGCATTTGTTGGACCGCGGTCGGCGGCTGGGGCGACGACTGCGTCGACCGTTGCTGCTGGCGGAATGTGTTCCCGGCGGCACCACCACAGCTCTCGCCGTGTTGACGGGTCTGGGATTGCCTGTGCAGGCACTGGTCAGTGGCAGTGCTCTGCATCCGCCCATGGCGCTCAAGCAGCGGTTGGTGAGCGAGGGGCTGTCTCGTCTCTCTTGCCAACCACACCTCGATGTACAGGACTTGCTCTCGGCAGTCGGTGATCCCTTTCAGGCCCTTGCCACGGGGCTTTTGATCGGCGTGCTCGATTCGGAACAGCCCGTTTTACTTGCCGGTGGCAGTCAGATGGCAGCGGTGCTTGCGCTGGCGCTTCATGCGCTTCCAGCAGACCGTCGTCAGCAGCTTTGCGATCGGGTTTTGATCGGGACAACTGCATGGCTTGCCGCGGAACGTCTCCAGGCCGCATCGCCTGCTTCTTCCCTAATGACGCTGCTCAGCAACCTGGAGCAGCACTACTCCGTATCACTGCAGGCGTATGCCGCAGGTCTGCGCTTCTCAGCAAGCCGCCACTCCCGCTTGCGCGATTTCGAGCAGGGTCATGTGAAAGAAGGAGTGGGTGCCGGTGGCCTGGCCCTTCTGGCTCAATGGAGAGGTGTTTCCGTCGACACTCTGGTGCAGTCCTGTGATCGGGCCGTCGATCAGTTGCTCGCAGCCGGACATGAGGGCACTATCGCCCCGTAGGTTCGGATCATGAAGCCTGTTGTCGTTCCGGCGCCATTGTTGAACCGTCGTCGGTTTCTCCAGTTCGCCGCTGTGTCAGCAGCGGCGGGGCTCAGTGGCTGCAGTCGGGGAGGATCGGTCCCCACGCTGCGTGCAGCACCGGAAAGTTTGCCCTCGATCTGGCGTCGGGATCTGCCCGCACCCTGGCGTTTCGGTGCGCTCTCAAAGGAGACCCTTCTGGAGAGTCCGTGGCCGCTGCCAACGGATATGCTGGCTCTGACTGACGGCTGGTTGTCGGTGATCAGCCCTGAGCGGTTGCAGGCGGTCGCCGCTGATGCTCTTCAGTCGAAGATTGGTCCTCTTGGACAACGCTTTCTCAACGAGGCCTCCACGGTTTGGAGGAGTCTGCTGTTGCCGGTGGCCTTCAGCCCGTGGGTCATGGTGATCCGGCGTGATGGGACGAATGCACCTGCTCCGGATGCCGGCTGGGACGCTCTGCTCGACTCGGCATTGCAGGGCAAGCTGCTGCTGCCCTCCAGTCCGAGGCTGCTGATTTCACTCGCCGAGAGGATGGGTGGTGGTGATGCTCTGCGTCGCTTGCGTGCTGCGGCTCTCAGTTTTGATGACCGTTTTGGAATGAACTGGCTGCTGCAGGGAGACGCCAGGTGTGCCGTGCTGCCTCTGCAGCGCTGCATGGCGGCTCTCCAGCGTGATCCCAGGCTCATTGCTTTGCTGCCTGAGCAGGGTGCACCACTGCACTGGACGCTGCTGGTTCGACCTTCCCAGACCGCTGAACCCATCCCCCAGGACTGGGTGCTGAAGGCCTGGAAGCAACCTTTGCTGTCTCGATTGTTAGCTCAGGGCTGGATTCCGCCGCTGCCCAGGGATGAGCTTGTCGGAGCGGTGGGTCGGATTCCCCTCCGACTACGCCCTCTTGTGCTTCCGCAGGAATCGGTCTGGGCGCAGAGCTGGATGTTGTTGCCACCCGATGCTGCCGAGCAGCAACGTTTGCAGCAGCTCTGGAAGGCGTCAGCCCCATAACCGCCGTCGCGGCGCCGCTGCCAGAAGTCGATGGGTCTCGGCCAGCAGCTCTGGGATCGGCAGCTGGTGAGGGCAGCGTGGCAGGCAGTCACCGCAGCGGTCGCATTGGCTCGCATCGACTGTTTCCCACCAGTGTCCGGCCCGGCCAATCAGGTTGTAGCGCTCTCCGGCGAATTCCATCAGGTCATGGCCATGGGCAAGATTGCGCAATCTCAGCAGCTCTGGGATCGGTACTTCGTTGGGACATGGCAGGCAGGCACGGCACTGGCCGCAGAGCTCATGCCCCAGCCGACTCTCACGCTGCTGCTCAAGGTGAGCGAGAACCCTTTTCTCCTCCAGATCCAATGGACCGTCGCTGGCTGCGAGCGATCGAGCCAGTTTGAGGTCTGCGGCGCTCTGGGCTCCCACAGTGAGTGTGCTGACGCCAGCCGCAAGCAGAAAGCGATAGGCCAGCTGCAAAGGCTGGAAGGGACTGCAGTCAGCTTTCAGCAGTTCACTGGGGGCCTGCAGTCGACCACCCTTGTCAGCGGGAGAAATCGCAAGCACGCCCATGGATCGCTCCAGGGCCTGCTGTGCCAGTGGCATGCGCGTGGGGTCCAACAGATGCAGATGCAGGCAACAGAACCTGAAGCGGCCACTGGCGATTGCACGCTCGATCAGGGCATTGGACCCGTGGCTGCTGAAGCCCACCTGGCGGACCTTGCCGCTTGCGAGGGCCCAGTCGATCAGCTTGGCTCCTTCGCCGGTGAGCGCCCAGTCGAGATGGCTGTCCAGGTTCAGGCCATGAATGGCCAAATTGTCCAGCGTGTCGATTCCAAGTCTGCTGAGGCTGGCCTCCAGAGCCTCACGCCCAGAGAGAAAACTCTGCCCGGGAAGCAGCTTGCTGGTGATCATCCAGCCACCGGCGGCCGGTGCTGCACCTTCTTTGTTCAGCTGTGCCAAGGCCTTGCCCAGAAAGGCTTCAGCCGGCCCATAGGCAGGTGCAGTCTCAAGGTGGTTGATGCCAGCCGCAAGACCTGCGCGTAACACCTCCAGCATCTGATGCGGAGACTGGACGGCGCGCATGGTGCCGAGCGTGAACAGGCTCACATCGGCTCCGTCGCCGAATGAGCGACGCAGAACAGGACGGGGGAGTGTGCTGCTCAAGGGGCCGGGCTGTCGCCTTGGGCGTCCCTGGGATCCCCAGGCTGCCGCGATTCCAGGTGTCGTCCAAGGGCGGCGGGACTGATCCCGTCCAGGAAGCGACGGAATTCATCTCGATCTTCTGCATCCGCTTCGGCATCTACAGCAATCGAGGCTTCCGCAACGACCTCCTCAAGCATCCAGATGCTGCTGCCTGTTCGGATCGCCAGTGCGATCGCATCACTGGGGCGTGCATCAATCTCCAGGAGGTTGTCATCCCCGTCGACAGCAGTCTCAACCGCATCCGCTTCGGCAGTCACGGTGTCGCTGTAGCTCTCGAGGTCACTCTCGAGGTCACTGTCACGAAGGCGCAGTACGGCCCTGAAGGTGCTGTCTTCGATCGCATGAATGATCACGCGCTCCAGCTGCAATCCCCCTGCGTCCAGCAATGCAGCCATCAGGTCATGGCTGAGGGGCCTTGGCTGAGGCGTGCCATTGAGGCCGGCCATGATGTTGTGCGCCTGAGCCTGATCAATCCAGATCGGCACCTGGCGACTTCGCGATGGGTCCCGCAGCAGCACAATTGGACTGCGGCTGCTGGCATCCAGGGCGATTCCCGCCACGCTCATCTCAATCAAGTACGGCTCCGCCGCTATCTCGATTATGACCAGTGTAGAGGGGATGGAGATGGGCAATGTTCACGGGGTTGGTTCAGGCGGTTGGTCAGGTCGAACGACGCGGCCGCGCTCTGCTCGTTGACGGCTGCAGTGCTTTCGCTCCACTTCACCTTGGTGACAGCGTCGCCGTGGACGGTGTTTGCCTCACAGTGGCGTCACTGGTGGGTGACGGCTTTCTGGCGGATGTGAGTGAGGAGACGCTTCAGCGCACCACCCTCGGGGCGAAGGCCGCCGGAGGAGGATCTGTGAACCTCGAACCGGCTCTTCGTCTGTCTGACCGCCTGGGAGGACATCTTGTGAGCGGCCATGTGGACGGCATCGGTGAGGTGGTCGCCGTGGAGTCTCTGCCCCAGTCATGGCATCTCGAACTGCGCTGGCGGGATGCGGACTTCGGCCGCTACATCTGCGACAAGGCCAGTGTTGCGGTGAATGGCATCAGCCTCACAGTGGCGGGTTGCGCTGATGCCGGGGCGCGGTTCTGGCTCGCTGTGATTCCGCATACGTGGTCGGTCACAGCCCTTCGTGATCTGCAGGTCGCCGATGAGGTCAACCTCGAGATCGATCTGCTGGCTCGATATACGGAGCGGCTTATCGCTGCCAGTGGCCCCAAGGACGGAACACCACCGATTAGTGCCGCCTGGCTTGCAGAGCACGGCTGGGGCTGAGCGGCGTCCACAAACCATGGCGGGATTTCAGAGGTCTCAATACCGTTCGGATGTTGTTCACTCTGAACTGTTCATGAATTCCGAGGACCGCTCCGAATCCCTGGGCACCTTCAAAGCCTTCTCGATCGCAGAGGGCATTCTTCTGATTGTCTTGGGCGTTCTGGCCCTGATTTTCCCTGTCATCGCTTCGTTCTGGACCACAGGCGTGATTGCCGTGCTGTTTCTCGTCGGCGGTGTAGTCGGCTGGATCAGCAACCTGGCTCGTTCCCGCCGGATGGGTCGCTGGATCTGCTTCTGGCGTTTGGTTGTGTCCACGCTGTTCCTCGTGGCCGGCGGCTCGATGATCGCTAACTTCCGTGATCCCGGTGAAGCCGCTGAGCAGGTTGTCGCGTTCGCCTTGGCTATCGGCATCGTCTTCATCGTGGAGGGTGTTGTGGCCTTCTTCAACGGACTGGCCAACAGCGGTCAGCCCGGTGCTGGGTGGGCCATCGCCAATGGTGTGATCACCTTCATTCTTGGCCTGCTGATCGTCACCCTCAAGTTCTGGGGCCTGCTCTGGGTCCTCGGAACGCTTGTAGGCATCAGCTTCTTGTTCAGTGGAATCGAACTGATTGCGTTCAGCTCTTCGATCAATGACGGCCAGGATCCTCCTGCCATCGCTTGAACCACTCAGCTTGAACCACTCAGCCTGAAACAACAGGCTGATGCAAAAACCAAGGAGCAGCTGACAGCTGTCTCCTTGGCTAAACGGCTGCCTTGGTCGATGCCCTGATCATTGAGTCAGGTGGACCCGGCGAGAGGCAGAAGCGTGATCGTGCCGGAATCCTTGTTCAGTTCAATCTTGAATTCTTGGCCAGGAACAAGATCAAGGCGTTTGGTGTAAGCGTGGCCGATCAGCAGGTTGCCGTTGCCATGAACGCGTGTGCGGAATTCGGCCTGACGTCCTCGGCTACCTCCTCCTGAACCGCCGTTGTTGGAGGGAAGTGTGTAACCCTTGGCTTCCACCAGGGCTCTGTAAAAACTTTTGCGCATGAGGCGGCCACTCGGACCGACGTAACCGCAGCCCCGGGCGATCTCATCTTCAGGGCGGTTGCCGAGAGCACGCGCCTTGTTCAGTAATTCCTCTCCAACCAGCATGTTTATCGGAAAAGACACATCAATTGTGACTCCAGATTGCAACCTGGGCAATAATTTCGTCGAAGTTCTGTCACTTGATTCAATCTCGATGCTCGTCAGATCAGGTACAGAATCACAAACAGAATGACCCAGATTCCATCCACGAAATGCCAGTAGAGCTCGGCTGCCTCTAGCGGGAAATGATTGTTCGCGCTGATACGACCTGAAGGTGTGCGGCATTGCCACCACACAATCAGAATCATCAGTGTCCCCAGGGTCACGTGTAGCCCATGGAAGCCCGTGAGGGCATAAAAGGTGCTGGCGTAGAGATTGTCGGCGAGGCCGAAGGGCAAGGTGAAGTACTCCACCATCTGGCTGGCGAGAAAGGCCAGGCCGAGCATTGCGGTCAGCATCAGCCAGAGCCGGCAGCGTTCGTTCTGCTGTTTGCGCAGGTTCACGCCAGCGCGGTGAAAGGTTGCGCTGCTTACCAATAGCAAAATGGTGTTGAGCGTTGGCAGAGGCAGTTCAAGCTCATAGATCGCGCCTGGCATCAACGGATTCACCGCCTTAAAGGTGAGATAGGCAGCGAAGAACCCGGCGAACGTCATGGCGTCAGCCACCAAGAAGGTGGCCAAGCCAAACATGCGGTGATCCGGGTGTTCAGACCCGTGGTCTTCGTCGTGATCATCCACGTGATCGAGCTGAGCGTTTTGAGGTGTGAGTGATGTCATTGACCGCTTCTCCAAAGATCGCTGCCGCTGGCGGAGTTCAGATCGATTTCGTCTCCAGGGGTGCCGTAGCCGTAGGGATGGGTCACCAGAGGGGGGTCTCCTTTCCAGTTCTCAACCGGTGGTGGCGATGACGTCAGCCACTCAGGAGTCAGTGCTCTCCATGGGTTGTCACCTGCGATGGCGCCGTAAAAGGCACTGGCGATCACATTCCAGAGAAAAGGAAGGGTGCTGATGGCCATCAGCAGTGCTCCTGCGCTGCTGATCTGATTAACGAGCTCAAACTGCGGGTCGTATTCGGCAACCCGTCGTGGCATGCCGTTCAAGCCAAGCCAGTGCTGGGGAGCAAAGCAGAGGTTGAAGCCAATGAAGGTCAGCAGGAAATGCAAGCGCCCGAGATGCTCATCGAGCATGCGTCCGATGATTTTGGGGTACCAGTGATAGATCGAAGCAAAAATCACAAACACCGAGCCTCCGTAGACGATGTAGTGGAAATGGGCAACAACGAAGTAGGTGTCGTGAACGTGAACGTCAAATGGAACCTGTGCGAGGGCAACACCAGTGATTCCCCCGAGCACGAAGTTCACAATGAAGCCACAAGAAAACAGCACAGCACTGTTCAGACTGATTCGACCTCCCCAGAGTGTTGCCAGCCAGTTGAAGAATTTGATTCCGGTCGGAACCGCGATGAAGGCTGTCGCAATGGTGAAGAACAGACGCATCCAGGGTGGAGTGCCACTGGTGAACATGTGATGAGCCCACACCACCAATCCAAGAACAACGATGGCCATGATCGAATACACCATTGTTGTGTACCCGAACAGTGGTTTTCTGCAGTGAACCGGAAGAATTTCACTCACCAAACCAAAGGCAGGCAGCACCATGATGTAAACAGCTGGGTGAGAGTAGAACCAGAAAAGGTGTTGGTAAACAACAACATTGCCTCCCATGCCAGGATTGAAAAAACCAGTGTGAGCAACTATGTCGAAGCTCAGCATGATGAGTGTTCCTGCAAGAACTGGAGTGGATAGAACCACGAGAATGCTGGTGCCAAGCATCGCCCAGCAGTACATCGGAAGCTGCATCAGCTTCAGTCCAGGGCGACGAAGCTTGAGGATTGTTGCGATGAAATTAATGCCGCCGAAGATTGAACTACCGCCCAGAAGAAGAACACTCAGAATCCAGATGATCTGACCGGTAGCAGGTGTTGTGATGCTGAGTGGTGGATAAGCTGTCCAGCCCGACTGAGCAGCACCCGTGATGAAATAACTACTGATGAGCATCAGTCCTGCAGGAGGAATGAGCCAAAACGCAACTGCATTTAGTCTGGGATAGGCCATATCCCTGGCTCCCACATAGAAGGGAATCAGATAATTGCCGAAGGCTCCGTTGACCACTGGGACGATCCAGAGAAAGATCATCACGGTCCCGTGCAGGGTGAGGATCTGGTTGTAAACATCCCTGGCCATGAAGTCTGAAACCGGACTCAGCAGTTCTGTCCGGATCGCGCCCGCCATCGCGCCACCGATCAGATAGAAGGCAAATCCGCAAATGAGATACTGAAGGCCGATCACCTTGTGGTCGACACTGAAGCTCAGATAGCGAAGCCATCCTGTCGGCTGAAGAGGAGGTAACGCTGGCGCTGTTTTCTGGGGAGCTGTGATCGTCATGCTTCAGCAACGGGGAGCTTTCGGTTGGACTGGAGCCAGGTGTCGAAGTCGTCGGTGCTGTCGACCACGACGCTCGAACGCATGCCCCCGTGATATGGACCGCAGAGCTCAGCGCAAACGATCGAGTAAGTCCCCGTTCGGGTCGGGGTGAAGTCGAGAACCGTCGGTTGCCCGGGGATCACGTCCTGCTTCAGACGGAATTCAGGAATCCAGAAGGCATGAATCACGTCCTTGGCTTCCATCCGCAGTGATACCGGTCGGTCGACAGGTACATGCATTTCTCCGGAGATGAAGTCCCCGTCCGGGTAATGGAAGAGGAATGCGAATTGCATCGCTGTCACCTCGATGGGCAATGGCGGGATTCCTGTCGTCGTTGCTGTCTGGGAATCCTGCGTTGAGCCGATGCCACCCCAGACGCGCTGATCAGCCACCGTCTCCGAACCGTGGTTGCCATGACCGAGTGGAACCATGCCGCCCATGCGTTCGTAGATGTCGTAGCTGTAAAGCCCAACGAAGAGAACGACGATTGCCGGCACTGCAGTCCAGAACACTTCGAGTGGAAGGTTGCCCTCCATAGCCAATCCATCTCCGAGTTCTCCGGGGCGACGACGGAAACGTACAAGGCTGAAAAGAATTAATCCGACTATTCCTATGAAAAGGATTGTGCCGATGCTGAACAAAACGCGAAACAGTTCGTCGTAAATCGGCGCATTGGCACTGGCATCAACTGGAAGAAGGTTGATGTTCTGGCCAATCCAAAGCCCCCCGAGCACGAGGAGCATCCCTAAGACCAGGGTGAGAATTGCTGAGGGGATGGGCACCCCGGACCTCAACTTGTGTTTCTTCAGGCTATGGAGGTTGGTTAATAATCACCACGCGTTGATTGTTAAGCAAGCCTGAAAATCCTTCGGCTTTTCTGAGTGCAAGGGCTCTCTTGTCAGCAAAGTCGCATCAAGTCTGAGATTGAAGATGTTGCAGTCGGCCACACATCGTGCCGTTCTGATTCAGACGGCTACGTTCCGTGGATCACCATCTCCATTCGGAGTTTGCGTTGACTGCTTCGACTCTTAATCCGATTCGTCTCCGGCTAGCTCAGTTGGCTGCCCATCTTGTGGTGGCTCTCGTTGCTCTAGTGGTGATCGGAGGAGCGACGAGGGTCATGCAGGCAGGCCTTGCCTGTCCTGATTGGCCTCTTTGTTACGGCAGCTTGCTGCCTGGTCGTCAGATGAACGTCCAGGTCTTCCTCGAGTGGTTTCACAGACTCGACGCCTTTGTGGTCGGTGTGGCACTTCTGGTGCAGATGGCGGTCGTTTGGTGGTATCGCCGTGAGCTGCCTATTTGGCTGCTACCCCTCAGTGCGCTTCTGGTGCTGATGGTTGCTCTGCAAGGAGGCCTTGGCGCGCTCACGGTGTTGAATCTGTTGCCTTCCGGGGTTGTCACAGCTCATCTGGCCTTGGCTCTCACGCTAGTGATCACGGTCAGTGGTCTGACCCAGACTCTTCTGGCACACCCCAAGTCCATTGCTGCCCCTCGCTGGTGGACGGTTTTCGGCTCATTGAGTGTGCTGGCGGTTTCTGGCCAGTGCCTCTTAGGTGCAGGCATGGCCACGTCCTGGGCCTCTCAGCGCTGTCTTGAGGCAGGTCAGTCCTGTCAATGGCTGTACTGGCATCGTGCCGCGGCAACGCCGACAGCTCTCTGTGTGCTGCTGTTCGTGCTGGTGGCCCTGCTCAGTGGGCGCTGGGGGCGAGAGCAGTGGCCGCTTCTGCTGATGGCTCCTGTGCTCGTGGGCACACAGATCGGCCTTGGTGTCACGACGCTGCGTCTTGGCCTTTCTCAGCCCGCAGTGACCGTGGCTCATCAGTTGGTGGCTTGTCTTCTCGTTGCGGTTCTCGCAGGACTGACATGCAGGCGTCAACCACCTTCATTAGATCCACTGCCTGTCGTTCTCGACTCTTCCGCCCTGGAGGCCTGTCATGGCTAGTTCCACCTCAGCTGCACTCTCGGCTCCGCTCACTCGCGAGCAGATTGTTCCTTCGCGCAAGCGCATCAAGCTTCCCCCCTGGCTTGAGGTGGCCAAGCCGCGTCTGATTCCTCTGCTGTTGGCCACGACCCTCGGTGGGATGGCCTTGACCGAGGGCTGGCCACTCACCTCTCCGCGGCTGGCCTGCACGCTCGGTGGTGGCGCTCTTGCCGCCGCAGCCGCAGGAGTTCTCAACTGCCTCTGGGAGCAGGAACTTGATGGCCGCATGCAGCGCACAAGCGGCCGTGCTCTGCCCTCGGGTCGCCTGTCGCCAACAGCCGCTTTCGCCGGTGCAGTCTCCTGCACCCTGGCGGCGGCAATGCTGCTTGTAAGTGGTGTGAACTGTCTCGCGGCAGGGCTGTCGCTGCTCGGGCTTTGCAGCTATGTGTTGCTTTACACGGCAGTGCTCAAGCCAAGGACCCCCCAGAACATCGTGGTTGGCGGTGTCGCTGGTGCGATCCCGCCTCTGGTCGGCGCAGCGGCAGCTACCGGCCATGTGGGCCTGAGTGGCTGGTGGCTCTTTGCACTCGTGATGGTCTGGACGCCGGCGCATTTCTGGGCTCTGGCCTTGCTTCTGCGCGATGACTATCGAGCGGTCGGCATTCCCATGCTGCCTGTGGTGAAGGGGCCTGTCGTAACAGCTCGCGCCATTCGCCGTTATGGCTGGGCCACGGTTTTGATCAGCATGCTCGGGATCTGGGCACTACCTGAGGGGGGGCTTTTCTATGGACTGCTTTTGCTTCCCTTCAACGGGCGTCTGCTTCAGATGATCGGCAAACTCGCCGAAGAGCCCGAGAGCATTGACCGTGCCAAAGCGCTGTTCCGCTGGTCGATTCTTTATCTCTTCGGGATCTGCTTGTTGCTGGTTATCAGCCGTCTCTCCGCTGCTTCTCTGTTCGATCTTCAGCTCAGGGGATGGCTGATGACGCTGACTGCAGGGTTTCCTGGGATTGCTTCCTAGATTTCAAACGATTGTTTCCGTGGGTGGCATGTCACTGCTTGAGCTGGATCAACTGGAAAAGTCCTATGGGACTGTTTCAGCTCTGAGCGGACTCAGTTTGTCTGTTCCCTCAGGCTGCCTCTACGGATTGCTTGGACCGAATGGAGCGGGAAAGACCACTGCATTGCGCATCCTGGCCACATTGCTTGCACCTGACCAAGGACGTGTTGTCGTTGCAGGAGTGGATGCGCTGCAGGAACCTCGAACGGTTCGTCAATTGATGGGGTATGTGGCTCAGGAGGTGGCGATTGACAAAATCCTGACTGGCCGCGAACTTCTGGCACTCCAGGGAGATCTTTATCACCTGCCACGGCAGGACCGGAACAATCGCATTGATCAGCTGGTGGATCGCATGTCGATGGGTGATTGGATTGATCGTCGCTGCGGCACCTATTCCGGCGGGATGAGACGGCGATTGGATCTTGCTTGCGGACTCTTGCACCAACCCCAGCTGCTGGTTCTGGATGAGCCGACGGTCGGCCTTGATATTGAAAGTCGCGCTGTGATTTGGGAGGTGCTTCGAGACCTTCGCGATCAGGGAACCACGATCCTTCTGAGCAGTCACTACCTCGAAGAAGTGGAGGCTCTTGCTGATCGGATGGCGATCATCGATGCCGGCCGTGTGATTGCAGAAGGTACGCCTGAAGTCCTGAAACAGCAGCTCGGTGGAGATCGGGTGACTCTGAGAGTGCGCGAATTCAGCGACCAGCCGGAAGCGGAGCGGGTGTGTCAACTTCTGGAAGTGGTGGACGGCGTGAGGCGGATCGTGATTAATCGCGCTCAGGGTTATTCGCTCAACCTCGTTGTCGATGGTGAGCATGTCCTTGCAACGATGAAGCAACAGTTGGCAAGTGAGGCTCTTGAAGTGTTCTCCCTGTCGCAGAGCCGTCCCAGTCTTGATGATGTGTATCTGCAGGCCACAGGTCGCACCCTGATGGATGCCGAGCTTGCCGTTGCAGGTCAGCGCGATCCCAAGCAAGAACGACGCCAGTCGATGCGTTGATGCCTCACCTGATTTTTTTTCAGTTTCCGTCTTGTCAATGACCAGTCCTGCCCTTGGTACAAGCTCCTCTAACTCCGACAAAAGTTCGGCAATTGCCGAGCTTTTGCAGGAAACATTCGCTCTCACGCGACGTCTGTTCCTTCAGCTGCAACGGCGTCCATCCACGTTGGTGGCCGGTGTGCTTCAGCCATTGATCTGGTTGGTGCTGTTCGGTGCTCTGTTCTCCCGTGCGCCGGAGGGACTGCTACCGGGAGGCATGAGCTATGGGCGTTTTCTCGGGGCGGGGGTGATCGTCTTCACTGCCTTCAGTGCTGCACTCAATGCAGGGCTTCCGGTGATGTTCGACCGTGAATTCGGCTTCCTGAACCGCCTGCTAGTGGCTCCGTTGCGCAGTCGCAGCTCGATTGTTCTGGCTTCTGTGATCTACATCACGACGTTGAGTCTTGTGCAGAGCCTGGCGATCATGGTCACCGCATCTCTGCTTGGTTATGGGTGGCCAGGTGCGGCTGGCCTGCTGTTGGTGATGGTGACGTTGCTGCTGTTGGTCTTCGCAGTCACAGCATTGAGTCTCGGACTGGCGTTTGCCCTGCCAGGACACATTGAGCTGATTGCTGTGATCTTTGTGGCCAATCTGCCTCTGCTGTTCGCGAGCACGGCGCTTGCCCCGCTGAGCTTCATGCCTCCCTGGCTGGGCTGGCTTGCATCGCTAAATCCCCTTACCTTCGCGATTGAACCCATTCGTGCCGCTTATGCCGGCCCGCTTGATCTGTCATCGGTTCTGTTGGAAGCGCCCTATGGCTCCGTCACCGGCACCAACTGCCTTCTGGTGTTGACGCTGCTGACGGCCGCTTTGTTCCTGCTGATCCGCCCTCTGCTCAATCGCAAGCTTGCCTGATTCCGTGAACCATTCCCCTTACCAGCATCAGGACCCTCGCCAAATCAGCCTTCAGCACTTAATCGAACAAGCCCTACAACAGGATGATCATTCGCTGTTGACCCGCCTCGAACTGCAGTGGGTTCATCGCTTCGGGGTCGACTCCTTGCCAGAGGGTTTGGTGGCTTCTGAAGAAGATTCGCACTCATCCATGGCACAGCCAGCCGCTGAGGTTTCTCCGATCGCGTCGTCTGAATCGACTACTGAATCGACTACCGCACTTGATGTTCAACCCGATGCGGCCGCGGCTGTGCAATCTGAGACATCGAGCCAGGGGGTGACCCGTTTCAGCTCGTTGTTGAAAAACTGTCTCGATGATGTGGGCCGCGTTGTTGATCCTGAAATCAGTCCCGACACGCCTGCCCCAAGTCTTCGGCCGGTTCCTGCAGCAGGTCCACAACGATTGCGTCGCTGGTTGACACCCGTCAGCCAGCACGATCTGCCCAAGGCGTCCTGAGACGTCATGGCCGTTTCTTCCGCCAATCGCTTGTCCCGGGACCATCTCCGGGGCGGCCTGATCGTTTCGGTTCAAGCCCCAGAGGGGTCTCCCATGCGTCATCCCGATGTGATCGCCGCCATGGCCGAAGCCAGTCTTCGCAACGGTGCCATTGGGGTCAGGCTGGAGAGTCCTGAGCACATCGGAGCGGTTCGGGAGCGTTGTCCGGATGCTCTGATCGTCGGCTTGTGGAAACGCTCTTTTCCCGATAGTTCGGTCTATATCACGCCTCGTTGGGAGGACATCAGGGCTGTCTGGGCTGCTGGTGCCGATGTGATTGCGCTGGATGCAACCGCTCGCAAGCGGCCCTCGGGCCAAGAGCTTGAGTTGCTGATCCAACAAGCGAGAACAGAACTCGGTGCAACTCTGATGGCGGATGTCGATAGCGTTGAAAATGGCCTGAAGGCTGCGACTCTCGGATGTGATTGGGTGGGGACGACCCTTTTTGGCTATACGGAAGACACCGCTCAGCTCTCTCCGCCAGCCATCGACCTGTTGCGTCCTCTGAGACAACAGCTTCCTGCTTCCACGCTGCTGGTGTGCGAGGGAGGTATCGCTTCGGCGGCGACCGCAGCTGATGCCATGCAAGGTGGAGCTGACGCGGTGGTTGTCGGAACAGCCATCACAGGTGTGGATTTGCAGGTGGCGGCCTATTGCAGGCACCTGGAAAGGCAGACTGACTGAGTCCCGTGAGACTCATGCCGTGTTGCGCCTCATTTCCTTTCCGGCAATGGTTGGCGGACTTGTTCTAGCTCTGCCTGTTGCAGGTCTACCGGTGGGTGAGCTCCAGGCTCTGAACAGGGAGCTTGGGCATCTCTGCAGTAAGCCCCCGCGCGAAGCACTCGCGGTTTGTCGGATTCACGCGCGCCTGGTTCAGGCTCTCTGAGCAGAGCTAGGCGCGCATTGGCGGCTTCACATCATCCCTGGCATTCCCATGCCGCCCATACCACCCATGCCGCCCATACCACCCATTGGATCGCCACCGGGTGCAGCAGGAGCAGGTGGCTCAGGTTTGTCGGCCACAACCACTTCGGTAGTGATCAGCAGTGATGCAATCGAAACAGCATCCTGAAGTCCAAGGCGAACCACCTTGGCGGCATCAAGGATGCCCGCCTGCAGCAAATCCTCGTACTTGCCAGACACTGCATTGAACCCCTGGCCGGAGCGTCTCACCTGCTCCACGACGATGTCCCCATTGGCGCCGGCGTTGATGGCGATTTGCTTGAGGGGAGCGCTCAGAGCGCGCTGGACAATCTCCACACCCGTTCGCTGATCTCCCTGCAGCTCAGCAGCAACTGAATCAAGGGTTTCTGCCAGTTGCAGCAATGTGGAGCCACCCCCGGCAACAATTCCTTCTTCGACGGCGGCCCGGGTTGCATTCAGGGCATCCTCGATACGCAGCTTGCGGTTTTTGAGCTCGGTCTCGGTGGGTGCTCCCACCTTGATCACAGCAACGCCACCGGCAAGTTTGGCAATGCGTTCGGTGAGCTTCTCCCGGTCGTATTCCGACTCGGTGTTCTCAAGTTCACGCCGAATGGAGGCCACACGATCCGCCACTGCGTCACTGCTTTCCTCTCCGGCAACGATCGTCGTGCTTTCTTTGCTGATCGTGATTCGGCGGGCGCGGCCGAGTTCGGCGAGAGTGACCTTCTCGAGGGTCATCGCCCGGTCTTCGCTGATCACCGTGCCGCCGGTGAGGATGGCGATGTCTGCCAGAGCTGCTTTGCGGCGCTCACCAAACGATGGAGCCCGTACAGCTGCGACTTGCAGAACGCCGCGATTTTTGTTCACCACCAGGGTGGCAAGAGCTTCCCCATCCACCTCTTCGGCCAAAACCACAAGGGGAGATCCCGACTGCTGAACGGCTTCCAACACCGGCACCAGGTCGGCCACTGCACTCACCTTGCGGTCAGTCAGCAACAACAGTGCGTTGTCAAACTCGCAGATCTGGCGATCGCCGTCAGTCACGAAATAAGGGGAGCTGTAGCCACGGTCGAAGGCCATGCCTTCGGTGACATCGAGCTCAGTGGCCAGCGATTTGGATTCCTCGACGGTGATCACCCCGTCGACGCTCACCTTGTCCATCGCTTCCTTCACCATCTGGCCCACTTCTTCATCGCCGCCGGCGCTGACTGTGGCCACCTGATGGATGGCATCTCCACTCACGGCCTGGCTGAGCGCAGCCAGGCCTTTGACGACATGTTCAACAGCGGCTTCCATGCCACGGCGAAGTTCGATCGGGCTTGCTCCGGCTGCCGTGTTGCGGAGACCTTCCTCCACCATGGCTTGTGCCAGAACGGTTGCTGTGGTGGTGCCGTCTCCGGCCTTGTCCTTGGTCTTGGATGCCACCTGCTGGATCAGCTTGGCGCCGATGTTTTCGAAGGGATCCTCGAGCTCGATCTCCTTCGCGATCGTGTCGCCGTCATTGACGATGTCTGGTGCTCCGAATGATTTCTCAAGCACCACGTTGCGACCGCGTGGGCCGATCGTGACGCGCACGGCATCGGCAAGAGCATTCATGCCGCGCTCAAGCGAAGCGCGGGATTCATCCGAAAAACTGAGAAGCTTGGCCATGATCGACACTTACCCGTCCGTCAATGTCCCATAACGATTGGACTCCTGACAGGTGCAGGAAGTGGGGAAAGCCGAATCACGGCCCGCTGAATGTCTGCCGGTGGTGGTTGCGCTCGTTAGCGTTGCCCCATGGGCAATTCAGGAGCACTGTTCTTTGTTCTACTGACCGGTCTGGCCGGAATCATGGCCCTGGTCTATGTGCCGTTGCGCATCTTTTTGACCGCAACAGAGCGGAGTCGCAGATTCAGATTGCTGCGGCGAATCCGCAAGCTCAGGGATGAACTGGGGCAGCCACTCGAGCGTTGACGCAGCAAGTCGGCTCTGCGCTTGTTCAGCCCATCACCATGCCGCCGTCCACCTGCAGAACCTGACCGGTGATGTAGGCAGAAGCAGGGTCAGCGGCCAGAAACCGCACAGCCCCGGCCACTTGCTCAGGAGTTCCGAACCGACCCAGCGGGATAGCCGCGAGGATGCCCTCCGCTTCTAGGTCCTTGGTCATGTCGGTGGCGATGAAGCCCGGAGCTACTGCATTCACGGTGATGCCGCGGCTGGCCATCTCCTTGGCGGTGCTTTTGGTGAATCCAACGACGCCGGCTTTGGCTGCGGCGTAATTGGACTGGCCAGCGTTGCCCATCAGGCCCACCACAGAGGTGATGTTGATAATCCGGCCGCTTTTTTGCTTGAGCATCGGGCGGGTCACGGCTCTGGTGCAGAGGAAGACGCCACTCAGGTTCAGATTGATGACCGCCTGCCAGTCTTCGGTCTTCATTCGCATCAGCAGTCCGTCGCGGGTGATGCCGGCGTTGTTAACCAGGATGTCGATCTTTCCACTGCGCTCGATCACGGTCTTGATCAGACCGTTGACAGCCTCCTCGTCGGCCACATTGGCTTGAAGTGCATAGGCCTGACCTCCAGATTCCTGGATCTCACTGACCACCGCATCGGCTGCATCAGGTGAGCTGGAATAGTTCACGACCACCTCAGCACCGGCCTCAGCCAGGGCTAGGGCAACGGCGCGACCGATTCCACGGCTGGCTCCAGTTACCAGAGCGATCTGGCCATCGAGGGTGCGGATGCTGCTCATGCAAGGACCTGTGACCGGCTGATCGTAGGGACCTGAAGGTTCAGTCCTTATTCGATGGCTTGCATGCCCCGCATCGTTTCCACTTCGTCGATGGCATCACCAAAAATCTCACGAAGATCCTCCAGCTGCTGCTTGCTTCCCATCACCACAAGCATCTGGCCAGGGGCCAGGGTGACCTCACCATTGGGATTGGCCGCGATGGAATTGTTGTCACGGATGGCGAGCACCATGGCCCCGGTGCGTCGTGCCAGGTCCAGTTCCTGCAGGCTGCGGTGGGCGATGTGGCTCATCAGCAGAGGATCTTCACTGAGGCGGAATTCCTCGATTTCGCAGTCGGATCCGGCCAGCAGGTCCGTGAAGTCGACCGCCAGAGGTCGCAGGGCCGTTGTCGCCATCAGCCGACCACCGGCCACGTAAGGGCTCACCACCACACTGGCGCCGGCTAGTTCAAGTTTCGCTGCCGCTTCCTCGCTGTCAGCACGCGCGATGAGACGACATCGCTTTTCCAGTCCCCGGGCGCTCAGAATCACGTAGAGATTGGCTGCATTGCTCGGCAGTGCAGTCACCAGACTTCTGCAACGGTCCAGCCCTGCTTCCATCAGCGTTTCGTCCAGGGTGGCGTCGGCCTGGAGCACCTTCAGTCCGCGTTCTTCAGCAGCTTTTTGACGCAACGGGTCGAGTTCGACCACCAGCACTGTTGCTTTTTCGAGCAGCAGCTGCTCGCCGATTTCACGACCGATCCTGCCGTAGCCGCAAAGAATGACGTGGTCTTGCATGCGCCGCAGCATCCGGCGAAACCTCAGCTCCCGTACCTGACGGAAGTACCCGGATTCTGACAACCCCAGAACACGCTGAATCGATAGCTGAACAACCAGCAGTCCTCCGGCAATGATCAACACCGTGACCAACCGCCCCGGCTGGGAGAGAGGCTCCACTTCCCCGTAGCCGATGGTGCTGATCGTGATCAGCACCATCCAGAGGCAATCCCCCCAATCCCATCCTTCGGTGATTCGATAACCGATCGCTCCACCGAAGACCAACATGGTCAGTGCCAGCCCAGGCAGCAACCATGGTTGTGCGAGGTGTCTGAGTTGAATGGGACGGCCACTGAGCAGAGCTTGTTGTCTGCTCCGCCTGGGGCGCCTCATCAGAAGCCGAGAGCCTGCATCACATCGGAGACCGAGAGTGAGGACAGATCCTCGCTGTCGAGCCTGCGAATCATCTCCCTCTCGGGAAGCTGGTCCGCTTTGGCACCCAGTGCAACCAGAGGCAGTCCGCAATAGGTGGCCATCAACTGGGTGAGGGGACAACTGCTGAGCACCACATCAGCGCAGGCCACAGCAGCGGCACGCTCGGCGACGGGGAGGTCGGTCGGCAGTACAAGGCTGCGCAACTGGGGCAGCTTGCTGCGGATGGTTTCCGGGAGTGAGGTCCAGCGTTCCTGAGGCCAGTCACCAGGGAAGGCGCCGGGCGCAAGCAGCAGCAGAGGGCCATCCCCTGGCGGCTGAGCACTGCGGGCTTTCTCCATGGCATCGGCAGGCAGGCTGAGGCGGAAGGCATCGGCATTTAGAGAAACGCCCATCGGGGACAGAAAGGCTTCAAGCTTCTGTGGCGTCCAGCCTGCTTCCACCGTGGCGGAGGCCGTACTGGCAAAGCCTTCCGTGGCCACCCGCATCGGGATATGACTCATGGACAGCATTAAATTCACCTGCCTCCCGGTGGCGAAATTGAGGCATGCCTGGAAGTCAGGTTCCCTGACCAGGCCGAGAAGGTTGGCCCAATCCGAGAGGTTCGGAGTCGCGTCGAACGGGAAAGGAATCACCTTTTTCACCGCGGGCAGCATGGACCACAACCCGAGATGGGATGGATCGCAGGCCACCTGGAGGCTGGCCTCAAGCTGATCAGCGGCAGCAGCGAGAGCCGGTAGGCGCTCGAGCTGCTGCTGCAGGCTTCCAGGGCTGAGAGCGAGAACGCGCATGAACCAGCAGCACAGGTGGTGCGAGCTGATTGTATGGAGGCCGTTTCAGACTGCTGGCAAGAGGAGTCGCTTGTGCATCTGTTGATTGCCGCAGCGGGCAGCGGCCGGCGTATGGGAGCTGATCGCAACAAACTGCTGCTCATGCTTCGGGGCAGGCCGCTGCTCGCCTGGACCCTGGAGTCGGCGTTTGCGGCTGAAGACATCCGTTGGATCGGGGTGATCGGTCAGCCTGGAGATCAGAACGAGATTGCCCCCCTTCTGCAGGGGGCGTCCAAGCCTGTTGCCTGGATCGAAGGTGGCAGCACACGCCAGGAATCGGTGGAGCGAGGATTGGCCGCACTCCCCGGGGATGCGGAGCACGTCTTGATCCATGACGGTGCTCGATGTCTGGTTGATCCCAGCCTGTTCAACCGCTGTGCTGCAGCGGTTCTTGGCGGTGATGCGGTGATCGCTGCGACGCCTGTCACCGACACGATCAAGCGTGTGGACAGAGGGGGAGTCATCGCTGAAACACCAGATCGGGCTGAGCTCTGGGCAGCGCAGACGCCCCAGGGTTTTGCTGTTGCGGCTCTGCGTGAAGGCCATGCACAGGCCAGGGCCCTTGGTTGGTCGGTCACCGACGATGCCTCCCTGTTTGAACGCCTGGGATGGCCAGTCAGGGTGCTGGATGCAGGCCCCGCCAACATCAAGGTCACTACGCCGTTCGATCTCACCGTGGCGGAGGCTGTGCTCGCTCAGCGCTGAGTCGGCAGCTCCAGGCTCAGGGTGCCGCTGTTGCCATCCAGTTGAGCGTGAACGCCCATCGGCAGAGCCGCATTGCCTCCGTCTCCGTGACCCACGGGTAAGTTGGCAACCACAGGACAGCCCAGGTCCTGAGTGCGTTCTCTCAGGACCTGCTCCAAGCTGAATGTGTGAGCTGGATCGCTGTTCTCTTCCTCGTCGCAACCGCTGAAACGACCAAATCCAAGGCCTGCCAAATTCTGCAATCCGCCAACGAGCCGCCAATGGGTGAGCATCCGATCAAGGCGGTAAGGAGCCTCACCCACGTCTTCAATCACCAGGATCGTTCCACGCAGATCGGGCAAGTGACGGCTGCCGAGCAGGTGGGATGCCACCGTGAGATTCACCGTGACCAATGGGCCGGACGCCCTGCCTCCAGCCCAGCTGTTCCCTTGAAGGGGCGCAACCGGATGACCGAACAGCAGATCATGAAGACGCTGTTGGCTCCAGGCAGGTTCGCCAGCCAGCGTTGTCACCAGTGGTCCATGGATCCCTCCTCCAAAGCCCCTCGCCATGCGGCTGCAGAGCAAGGCTGTGACATCTGAGAAGCCAAGCAACCATCCTTTCTTCCAAGGAATGGTCTGTTCCAGAAGACGTGCTGCTCCCCAGCCCCCTCGGGCACAGGCCAGCAATACGCTCCCATCGTCAGCAGACAGATCGCTGAATCGTTCGCTGTCGAGCCCTGCCAGGTAGCCCCAGTGCCGTCCCTGGCAGGCCGGGGTGTTCACTGTCAGACCCCATGACTTGAGCACGGTGATCCCTGGGAGCAGGCCGGATTCATCGCAGATCGCCGAACTTGGAGCCGCAATGGTGACCTTGTCGCCGAATTGCAAAGGACTCGGTAATGGCCAGAGATGTTCGGATTGCTGCATCAGCCCAGGCGTGAAAGCACAAGGCCGATGAGCAGGAAGGTTCCGATCTGGACCTGACGTCCGAAATGGCGTGCATAGATCGTTGCCGGCTGCTGTTCACTGGCTCGCAGGGTTTGTGTGGATCGCCAAAGACCAATGGTGGCGATCAGCCAGAAAGGCCAGAAGAGCACCCCCACATCGGCAGCTGCAGCCGCTACTGCCAGGGATGCCGCCGTCAGGCCATATCCCGCTCGAACAGTCCGGATGGCGTTGCGTCCGAGTGTCAATGCGCTGCTGCGCAAGCCAAGCCGAGCATCATCCGGACGGTCGGCCATGGCGTAGACCGTGTCAAAGCTGAAGGTCCAGCACAAGGTGGAGAACCAGCATCCAAGCAGGGGGATCGACGGACTAATGCTTCCTGTGAATGCCGCCCAGGGGATCAACACCGCGAAGCCCCAGCAGATCGCCAGCAGTGCTTGAGGGAATGGGAACCAGCGTTTCGCTGATGGGTAGATCAGGATCGGCGGGAGTGCCAGGACTGCCAGTTGCAGGCATAGCAGCATCTGCGACGAAAGGCTGAGCACCACTCCAAGGGCCAGAGCCAGCAGTAGCACCAGCGCAGCAGCAGCCTGGCTCCGGTTCAGTGCACCGCTGGCGAGGGGACGCTGGCGAGTGCGTTCTACTTCTCTGTCAATCCTCTGGTCCCAGAGATCATTGGCGATGCAGCCGGCCCCGCTCACGGCCAGCCCACCGATCAGGATCTGCATCACCAATGCTGCAGGCGGAGGAGCATTGGGCGCGAGCCACAAACTCCACCCGGCTGGCACGAGCAGAATCAGGCGTCCGGTTGGCTTGTTCCATCGCAGCAGTGCCACCCAGGGAGACGTGACGCGATAAAAGGTCGTGCCAGTCACTTGCGCAGAACCCGACGATTGGATTTTCGGAACCTTAATCAGCTGCGACCCGGCCCGGAGCGCCGATGGCAGAGTGGGCCCGTCTCCATCACGGTGCGCCATGTCAGGTGCCGAGTCTTCCCCAGCGACCGCGGTGGACCCCAGCTATCAGATGGTGAGGCCTTCATCCCTCCGTGATCCGGGTGGATCGCGAAAAGTCAGGACTGTGGCCGCAATCGACGTGGGCACCAATTCCACCCACATGCTCGTGGCTTCGGTGGATGTGGCTCTGGGAACTTTCAGCATTGATCAGGCTGAAAAGTCCAATACCCGTCTCGGAGAAAGAGACCCCGAGACAGGCGAACTGACACCCGAAGCGATGTCAAGAGGGTTGGAGAGCCTTCGCCGTTTTCGTGAGCTGGCTGTGAGCCACCACGTGGAGCAGGTCGTTGTCGCAGCGACCAGTGCTGTACGAGAGGCTCCAAATGGCAGGGACTTTCTGCAAACAATCAAAGATGAACTCGACCTTGATGTGGATCTGGTTAGTGGTCCGGAGGAGGCACGGCTGATCTACCTGGGCGTGTTGTCAGGCATGCCCTTTGGCGATCGTCCTCATCTGGTGCTGGATATTGGCGGAGGTTCAACCGAGCTGATCCTGGCGGATGGTCGGGATGCACGCGCACTCACCAGTACACGCGTCGGTGCCGTACGGCTGCAGCGGGATTTCGTCAAGGACGATCCGATCCCTCCTCAGCGCCGTTCATTTCTGCAGGCTTTCATCCAGGGCTCGCTGGAACCGGCCGTGGACAAGGTGCATCGAAGGATCAAGCCGGGAGAGACGCCAGTGCTTGTCGCGACCAGCGGCACGGCAATGGCCATCGGTGCGTTGGCGGCCAGCGAAGATGACCGGCCACCTCTGAAGCTTCATGGTTACAAGCTTTCAAGGCAGCGTCTGAACCGTGTTGTGGATCGTCTGGCCGTCATGACACCGGAGCAGCGCCGCGGTCTGGCGGCCATCAACGATCGGCGCGCAGAAATCATCGTGCCCGGTTCGCTCATCCTGCAAACCACCATGCAGATGCTCGGAGTCGATGAACTGGTCCTGAGCGAACGGGCTCTGCGTGAGGGGCTGATCGTGGATTGGATGCTGCGCCATGGCCTTCTCGAAGACCGCTTCAGTTTTCAGAGCAGTATCCGCCAGCGCACCGTGGTCCATCAGGTGCAACGTTTTGCGGTCAATCAGGCCCGTGCCGAGCGGGTTGCCAGCCACGCACTCACTCTCTACGACAGCACCCACAAGACCTTGCACCGTGATGACGGATCCGGCCGAGATCTTCTCTGGGCTGCGGCCATGCTTCATGCCTGTGGTCAGCACATCAATCTGAGTGCATATCACAAGCATTCCTGGTATCTCATCCGCCACGGCGAGCTGCTGGGTTATTCCGAATCCGAACATCTGATGATCGCGGCCATCGCCCGTTATCACCGCCGCAGTCTTCCTAAAAAGCGTCATGAGTCCTGGCAGGCGCTTCAGACCCGTGATAATCGCAGGACAGTGTCAGAGATGGCCTTATTGCTGCGTCTGGCCGCTGCACTGGATCGACGTCCCGATCCCGTGGTTCAGACGTTGAAAGCCAAGGTGAAAGACAGTGATCTGATCCTGGAGCTGGTGCCGGAGCGTCTGAATCAGAACCTCAGCCTTGAACAGTGGAGTCTCGAAAGTTGTTCAGCCCTGGTGAGGGATGTCACTGGTCTGAACCTCAAGATCATCGTTCAGGATTGAGTTTGTACCAACGCACCTGATCGATGGGTCCGAGGGGCTTCGGTGCATCGTCTCCATTACTGATCAAGACCAGGTCGGGACGTCCGGGCAGGATCTCCAGTTTCGCGTCTGCAGAAAGGATTTTGCGCTCAGAGAGGGTTCCCTCGTACACGACGTCGCCTTCGCTATTGCGGATTAAGACCCAGCTGGGTTCTTGGCTGCTGATGGAAATCTTTCCTGCAGGCTTCTGCTCGGGTGCAACGGGTTGAGGAGCTGTCGCAGTGGCTTGTTTCAGTTCGGTAGCAGCCTTGAGGGAGTCAGGCTCAACGGCGCGACGCTGACTTGCTACCACCATTGCCCCACCGGTGACAGCGCCGATCGCCAGAGCAGCCAGGGCCAGGCGCTGCCATGGCATGGCAGGTTTTTTCCTGCTTCCCAAGCTCATTGCGACAGCACCGTTTTCAGCACCACCGCTGGGGAGAGAGCTCGACAGGCTGTTGGCGGTCTTGGGAGCTGGCAGAACGTCTTGAAGTCTTCTGATCAGGGAGTCGTCATCGAGGCCGAGCTTGGAGGCGACCCTGCGGGTCATCGCTTTGATGAAAACCGGTTCAGGAAGCCTCTCCAGATCACCACTTTCCAGAGCCTGCAACTGTTCGCTGCCCATTTTCAGAGACTGAGCCAGTTGCTCGCAGCTCAGACCCTGTTCGACGCGGGCCTGTCGGAGCAGTTCACCGATCTCCTGCAGGGTTGAGACGGTTGCTCCATCTTTCGCCTGCTCGGAATCCGACAACCACATCCGACCCTGACTGAAACCATTGGAGTGAAATTAAGCTTGATTGGCAGTTCTGTCAGTGCCACGAGGCACACAGAGAGAGTTGCCACATCGGCATCCAGCCTTCCCTGGTTGCAGCTAGGCATTGTTGAGCCCCGTTTTCTGCATGGCGTGCGGATTCGGTGATCGTGAGGGAGAGACACAGCATGATGAAATCAAGCCCAATCACGCAGTTTCTCCTGGCTGCATTGGTTGTGACTCAGATTCCCAACCTCATCAGCTTCATCGAAGCCCTTGGCAGGTATGAGTCGCCAGAGTCCGCTTTGCGAGCATGCAATCGTTGGGCTGAATCCGCTGGTGATTACAGCGTGCGCAGAGCAGGGCTATGGACCAGCTCTGCGCAAAATTCAGTGCGGACTTGCAAAAAAGAAGGTGACCAAGTTCTGGGATTTGAATTGCCGATGCAGGGGGCTACTGAGGTCAGCGACAATCCTGGAGATCCGAAAGGGTTCAATGCAGGCGCAGTCCCAGAGGCTGAGGACTCAGGCAAACGTTGGCGTTACAGACGTAAACGCTGGTCACTGGTGATTCCGTTCTGAACAATGGACCCTGAAGTTCGCAATCTGGTGATCGCTCAGCTGCTAGTGATCGTGATTCCAGTCGGCACACTGTTCGCAATCTGGCTTTGGATACTCACGCTCCGTTCACGCTGATCCGTCAAGGCTGATCCGTTAACGCTGATCGGTGCTGCGCTTTGAGACTTCAAGCAATACCGATCATCGGCGCTAGCCATTCAGCATGCATCGCTGAGAGAGCCGTCATGTTGAAGGCATGCACTGCTGGATTGGTTTTATCAGCAACCCAAAGCAGAGCAAACGGAGCATTGAGGACGATCTGCAGGCGCCATCGCCAGGTGATGATTGCCCAGATTTTTTGAGCAATCGGGCTGTTCATTCGAAGCATCGAATGATCCGTGAAGTGTTGGGATCTTGGCGCACTCGCTCACGAAACTGCGGATTGACTTTCAGTCGTCATGGTCATGCCAGGCGGCGCTCAGCAGCCAAGAAAAAGGAGGGTCCCACCCCTCCTCGGTTCGACGCATCTCCGGAGATGACCCGAAGACGGGTCGATATTGCACGAAAATCTTCAAAACATCCGTAGTGATCAACACCCTGAAGATTTAGGGAATCAATTCTTCTGAGATCGACAGAGTGAGATCCGAGTGAGGAGTTCGCAGCTCAATCAGCGATTGATAGGCCGTTGACTCATAGGCCGACACTGCTGATTCCAGAGATGGGAACTCGATGATCACATTCAAGGAACCGGGGCAGCCTTCGCGAACATCACACTGAACATCGCGCACCAGAAATTTTGCACCGACGGTGGGTAGCCATTCAGTGAGTTGGCTGATGTAGGGAACCATGGCGAGTGGAGTGTGAATCGTGCCAGTGCTGATCCAGTAGCCCTTCGCCATGACAAAAAAATCCGATAGACCTAATGTAGGTGGAGCTGTCCTGCTCGGAGCTCTACATGGAGCACACTTCTGATGGATGAAGTGTCATCACGGCTCAACAGCGGGCATGACTACTGAGGCTTCTCAAGACTGCATCGTCTGAAATCAATCGTATGTTGAGTGATTAATCTCGAAAACGTGATAATGAAACCCACTAATTAGTCTTTAAGACCTTTCTTTTATTGCCTTGATTGATACTGCTATTGACCGTCAGCTGGGCTCGTGAATTTGATCAAAGCCCTGCAATGCGAGGGTATGAAATGCATGGGCGATACTGGATTCGAACCAGTGACCCCTTCCGTGTGAAGGAAGTGCGCTACCACTGTGCTAATCGCCCGATCAGGCAATCTTAAAACACGACCTGTCCGGATTTTTCAGTGCTTGGGACGGAACAAGTGGTCATGATCGGGCGAATACAGTTTTGATCGCTGATTGCTTGAACGAAAGGCTGGACTGATCACATACAGAGTGGTGCGAATCAGATTGCGATCGTGAGTGATCTGCGCCATTTGATCGAGAGGGACTAGGTCTAGCGATTCATCAGGCCAACTGACCCTGTAGCCGATTGCGACCGGGGTGTCTGCTGGGTAATGCTCAAGCAGCGTGGATTGAACTTCGTCTACATGGCGAGCGCTGAGGTAAAGACATAGCGAGGCCTGCAGGCTTGCCAGGTGCCTCAGATCTTCTCGTTCAGGAACGCCTGTTCGACCTCCGCTGCGACTCAGCACGATGGTCTGCACAAGACCTGGGATGGTCAGTTCCGCTTTGAGAGCAGAAGCGGTTGCCTGATAGGCGCTGATGCCAGGTACCACTTCAACCTCGATTCCTGCATCTGTTAGCCCGCAGACCTGTTCACTGAGAGCTCCGTACAGACAGGGGTCGCCATCGTGAAGACGCACTACTTTCTTTCCGCTGTTGGCGCGTTCGATCATCAGGGGAAGAACCTGTTCCAGCGTGAGGGTGCTCGTCCGGACCCGTTCACAACCGGCAGGCGCAAGATCAGCGATCTGGGGTGACACCAGCGAGTCAGTCCAGATCAGAACATCAGCATTGATGATGCGGTTTTCGGCTCGGCGGGTCAGCAGATCAGGTGCTCCCGGGCCCGCACCCACGATCGAGATGATGGTCATGAAGGTTCTGCCTGTTTCAGTCCTGGATCTGGAAGAGGCGACTTACGTCCATACAGCCAGAACAGACCGAAGCCTGCAATGGCCATCAAGCTGAGGCTCATCAGCTGAGCGATGCGCAGGCCACCGTCACAGAACGGAGGTTGTCCGCCGAGGCAGAGCGGGTCGATCCTCAGACCTTCGATCCAGATGCGACCAAGGCTGTAGCTGAGTAGATAGATGCAGCTGAGAGCTCCTGATGGCAGGGAAATCTTTCGTTGACGGCCGAGCCGGAATAGCACTATTAACAACACAAAAATTCCGATGTTCCAGAGGGATTCGTAGAGAAATGTGGGGTGGAAGAATTCAGCAGTTTTGAAGACACCTGGCCGGTTTGCTGCGGGAATAAAAAGTTTCCATGGCAGATCTGTGGGAACTCCAAACGCTTCCGAATTGAAAAAATTCCCCCAGCGGCCAATGGCCTGTCCCAGCACCACTGAAGGCACCAACACGTCCAAAACTTCCCAGAAGGACACTCGTCGCCAACGGCAAAACAGAATCACCGCCAGCGAGCCTCCTAGGAGTGCTCCATGGATAGCAATACCTCCTTTCCAAATCGCGACAACATCCCACCATGAGCGTTGGTAGGAATTCCATTCAAAGGCGACGTAGTAGGTTCTCGCTCCGATAATCGCTGCGAGCACAAGGATCGGGAGTAGATCACTGATCAGATTGGCGTCAAGGCCGCGCTGTCGTGCCAGCCAGCTGGAGAGATTGAGGCCGATCAGGACGGCAACCGCAATCAGGAGTCCGTACCAACGCAGCACGAAGGGCCCGAACTGAAACAGCTCGGGCCCGGGGGACGTGAAAATTGCAGGGATCAACACTGATCTCAGACACCCTCTGCTGCTTGCACCTTCTCAATCTGTCTCTTTTTCAGAACCAACATGATCTGAGCGAGCGAAACAGCTGCGAAGAAGGCAAGTAGACCATAAATGCGAACGGGGTTCTGAAGCACAACCTCTGCATCAACCTGTCCGAAACCACCCACATTCGGATCGTTGGTTAGGGGAATACCAGCTTCGATTGCGTCACCTACTCCAACAATCAGAGCAGGCCCCACTGGAATGGTTTCACTCGTGCTTTCGCCATCGGCCGAGTTGATCGTGACAATTTTGGCCCCATTTTCCCCGTCATCAATGGCTGAGACGGTGCCACTCACAGGTGCTGTGTAGACGGTGTTGTTGCTCTTTTCTCCAGTGGGATAGACCTGACCACGGCCTCTGTTGCCCCCTACGAAAATCTGATATTTGCCGAAGTGGATATTGCTGTCGGTGGCAGGATCCGGGGATAGGACAGGGAAGACGATTTCTTGGTGCTGATCACCTGGAATCGGACCCACAAGAAGAATGTTGGGTTGATCGTCGCTGTACTGAGTGAAATAGACACCTTCCGTTTCCTCTTTGATCTCATCAGTCCAGCGGTCCTGGGGGGCCAAGGTGAAGCCATCAGGTAGCTGGATGACAGCTCCGACCTGTAAACCGACATCACTGCCATCGGCGCCAATTTCCTGGAGCCCTGGCTCGTAAGGGATTTTCACTGCTGCCTTGAACACCGTGTCAGGAAGAACGGACTGAGGGACCTCTGCCTGAGTGATTTTTTTGGCCAGGTGGCAGTTGGCGCAGACAATCTTGCCCGTGGCTTCTCTTGGAGATGCATAGCTCTGCTGAGCCCAGAAGGGGTAAGCCCAGCTGCTTGAAGGGGCCGTGAATACGGATATGCCCAGGATCAGGGCTGCGAACAATGAGGAAAGAATTCGGCGCATCGGAGGCGAGTGTCGGGAGAGATCGGTGGAAAAACGGTTATTGATCAGCCCCACCACGGCTTTTCGCCTGTACGGAAGTCGGTTTCGGTCCACTGGCTCATGAACACGTTGTCGTCTTCAACGCTCACGTTGGCCAGGGCCAGCGAGAGGGGTGCCGGTCCCCTCACGACCTTGCCGGCGGCGTCGTATTGGCTGCCATGACAAGGGCACATGAACTTGTTGGCGCCACTGTTCCAGGGCACAACGCAACCCAGGTGGGTACAGATGGCATTGATGCCATAACTGCCGATGGCATCTTCGCCTTCAACGATCAGATAGGTGGGATCCCCCTTTAGCCCCTGGACCAGGCTGCGATCCCCTGTGGAATGGTCACTAAGCCAGCCGCTGAGCGTGACTGGGTTACCGAGCTCATCCTTGGCACTGGTGCCTCCACCGCTTCCGGCGGCACGTGGAGGAATGAAGTAACTCACCACCGGATAGAGAGCTCCGAGGGCGACGCCGGTCACGGACCCGAAGGTCAGCAGATTCATGAACTGCCTGCGGCCCATTCCGGGCACATCAGCGGCTGGCATCTGAGTCATGTCTGACGTTCGTTGGGCACTGGATGGGGCTCATTATGGGCTCTATATGGTCGTGTCACACTTTGCGGAGACTGGATTTTCATTGATGTTCAAGGTCTTCTGATGTTTAAGGTCTTCGTTAGTGCTCGTTGATCAAACCTCCCCGAGGGAGTCGCGCCCTCTCTGCGTCGATGAAGTCATCGACCTGCTGCGCTCTCGCTGGCACGCCAGCTATGACCTCCAGCTGGTCACCAGGAGCAAACGGATGTATCTCCAAGTGATGTGGGCCTACCTCGAGCAACAATCCTTCCCTTTGGATGAGCAGGATTACAGGGCTCATCTCGCGGAAGTATTGGAAATTGTCAACAGACTGGGGGAAGCGGAGACTGTTCGGGACTGGTTGCTCACGACCCGGGACAAGCCACGACTCGGCAAAGCTCTCAGTCTGCAGCTGCAGGGGGAGGGGACTCTGGAGGAGTTTCTTCTTTGAACCTCTGAACCGTTGCGACAAGCAGCACTCCAATTAGATAGAGAGCTGTGATCGCGCCAGCCAGTAGCAACATGGTGACCGGGTCAGTGGAGGGAGTCAGCACAGCACCGGCCAGGGCCGAGATCAACACGACCCAACGCCATGCGGAGAGCATGCGTTGCCAGTTGACCAGGCCGAAAACTCCCAGAAGAAGCTGCAGAACAGGAAGCTGAAAGGCCAGCCCTGTCGACAGCATGAGCAAGAGAACGAAGTCCAGATAGCGTTCAATTGACCAGATGGGCTCTACGACATCGGCGCCGTAACTGACGAGAAAATTCAGCGCCGCAGGCACCAGAGCCCACCAGGCAAACCCAAGGCCTGCCATAAACAGGACGGCTGATCCCGCAACCGAAGGTGCGATCAGTCGGCGCTCTCCTCGAGTCAGGCCTGGCAAAACAAAAGCAAGCCCCTGATAGAGCACGTAGGGAAGTGCCAGCGTGAGTCCTGCGTAGCCCGCAACTTTGAAGGACACGAACAAAAATTCGCCTGGGGCCAGTTGCAGGAAACGGATCGAACCCGCGGGCTCTTCCAGAATTCTGACTAGAGGACGCACGGCCAGAAGGCAAGCCAAGGCGCAGACAACCACTGCCAAAAGGCTGCGCAGCACTCTTTGACGCAGTTCCTCCAGATGATCGACCAGAGGCATTTCCACGTCGTTGGGAGGACCGCCCTGAACTCCGATCCGAATCGGTGGGGGTGGTGACAGCTTCGGGGACTCTTCAGGCGTGATCGGCGTCAGAGGTGAGTGAGCAGTTGACTCGCGTCAGGCTAGGGGGTCCCGCGCTTCAAGGTTTCTGTGTGCACGGTCTGGTTCCGCCCAAACCAGCTCGGCTTGGCGATGTCTCACGGTCCCTGGTGCCGTGCCCGGGATTCTCTGCAGATGTTCCACGCCAGTCATCACCACCGGCACATGTCGATTTCCCTTCGCCCGGCTGAACCAGGCCGCAAGGTCTGCCGCAAGCTGCATGTCCTGTTCCGAAGCGGACGCTGCCGAGGCCTTCAGCACCACATGGCTTCCAGGACACTCCTGTGCATGAAACCAGAGATCCCCTGCACGAGCCTGACGCAAGCTGATCCACTCGTTCTGGCGGTGATTGCGTCCCACCTGAATCACCAAGCCATGCTGCGATTGGATCTCCAGGGGTTGAGGTTGCCCTGGTGGCGGACCGCTGCGGCGCCGGCGCCGCCGAGGGGTCAGCAGATCCTCCAGTTCGACCTTCAGCTCACGCAGTTGTCGGTTGCGATCGTCGGCATCGTCCCAGTCCGCCTGGATGAGGTCTGCCAGGAAGCTTTCGCTGCCTTCAATCAGAGCGAGGCGTTGATCGTGATGGACCAGTCGCTCTTCGATTAAGGGAATGGATCGTCGCAGTCGCTTCGCGCGCTGGTAAAGCTTCTGCGCCTGGTCAATACTTTCTTTGTCAGGAGCGGCCTGACAAAGAATTGCATCCGCCTGATGTTGCAGATCATCTGCACCTCCAGTGGCATTGAGTCGCTCGACCTGCTCGAGGCGTTGGGCCTGTTCTCGTTGTCGGCTCTGTTCCAGAAGCTGTTGCAGTTCCAGGCTCTCTTTCAGAAGTTGTCGCTGGTTGAGATGGTTCCGGTAATACAGCCCTAAACGAAGACTGAGTGATTCGCCGTTGCTTGCTGAGTCGGCCGGATCATTCCAGACGCGATAGCCGCCTGCCTCATCCAGGTGAAGGATGAATTCGCCACAATTGAGATGGCTTAGCCATTGCGTCCAACGCCCATGAAGAAGCAGCCATTGGTTGTCGCTGATCTCTTCGACAGGAGTGCTGGCTGAGAGCGGCAACGACGCCTCATCCCTCGGGGGAAAGCTGATGAGTTGCCTGGTTAGCGCCGGACTGATGCCCTGATAGGTGTCGCGCAGTGCTTTGCCTAGATCGACCGGCACCAGTGTCAGTCTGCGTTTCCATTGTGCGAACGGTTCCTCGCAGCTTGGTGGCAGGCTCTGCAGCGATGGCGGTGGGATGTAGGGATCCCCACTGCTCAGCGGACGGACCCGTGATTGGTGCTGTCTCACCTGCCTGGCAATGGCGGTGATCCGTTTCTGGTCATCCAGCAGCAGCACATTGCTGTGGCGACCCATCAGCTCCAGTACCAAAGTCCGCACGCTCGGCTCGCCTGGGCGTGGAGCGAAATGAAGCAGCACAACTCGCTCAAAGTCTCGCTGCTCCAGTTCCACCAGGGCAAGTTGTCTCAGACCGTGCTGAACCTGCTGCGCCAGCGTGCTTCCACTTCCGATCCGGCTGGGAGAAGGAATCTGAACCAGTCTGGCGGCATCGGCTTGCCAGCTGAGTTCCAGCCAGACCATCCCTGTGAGGGTGCGGAAGCCCAGCTGCAGACTCTGTTGATTCGGTTGTTGTGCCTTTTCAAAGCGACTTGGAATGATCTGTGCTCGCAGATCCACCAGCACCGCCCGAAGGCTGGTGAGGTCCATCACCTGAAGCGTGCTGTTCGCCATCGCTATCCGGTGGCCTTTCGACTGGGGTGCCTTCCTAACCTGCTGCGTGACCGCACACAAGTCATGGCAACGACCGATCTCCGCGCCAGGCTCGCTTTGCTGACTGGCCCCAGCGGCGTTGGCAAGGGGACTCTGGTGACACGCCTACTTGAGCGCCATCCCCAGCTCTGGCTTTCTGTTTCCGCCACCACCCGTGCTCCTCGAGAGGGTGAACAGGATGGGGTTCATTACTTCTTCCACTCGCGTGAATCGTTTGACCGACTGGTCAGCGAAGGAGGATTACTGGAGTGGGCTGAATTCGCGGGAAACTGCTACGGAACTCCCAAGCGACCTGTCGTTGAAAAGCTCGAGGCGGGAAGTCCCGTCTTGCTGGAAATTGAACTCGAGGGTGCTCGTCAGGTGCGTCGCAGTTTTCCTGACGCCCTGCAGATCTTTCTTGCACCACCGAGTTTTGGAGAACTCGAACAAAGAATCCGAGGCCGCGGCACTGACGCAGAAGCCGCGATCGTGAAGCGTCTGGATCGCGCCAGAACTGAACTCGAAGCTCAGCAAGAATTTGATGCTGTTGTCATCAATGATGACCTCGAAACCGCTCTAGGCGATCTTGAGCTGTTAATGGGGCTTGCCGATACTTGAGCGATTTAGAGAGGGTGGAACAGAAGATCCGGGAAGAATCTGTTCCACTCGATCAGGATTCCTGCAGTCAATGTGAACCAGATGGCGGCGACCACTGGTGCAGTGGAGAGAAATTTTTTCATCGTTGAACAGTTAGATGGAGAAACTTTTGTGGTCAGCGTGGTGAAACTGTAATTTTCGAATCACTTTCAGTCAGCTTGCCATCATTGAACTCTGCAATGGCAGCAACAGGCCATGTCGCTGCTTTGACAACTGAGTTCAACGCCAGTTTCATGTCCAGCTGAATCTCGAGCATGTTCTGGTCCTTGCGACCGCGAATGGCCTTGAGATAGTCACGTCCGGCCCAGCCAATGGTTCCGGTGATGTAGAGGAACATCAGCCCGGGGAGTACGAAATCACCAGCATGGTTCCAGCGACCGTCAACAATCAAATGAGGAAGGCCGTCTGCACCACAGGAGGCCTTGCTGTACATCTTGAAGCGGGCGACGGCCTGTGGCGTTGAGGCTGCACTGGCACGTTGTTGGAAACGTGCACTTTCAGAACAGGGAGTCAGTCCTGCAACATCAGCTCTGGCGACCGGTGCGAAACCGAACACCAGCAGGGCCGAAAGCGCGAGGGCGAAGAAACGACGCATCGGAACGGTTCCTGTCGAACCTGCCCTGGAGAGGCAGGATGTATCAAATTGACAGTAGTGGAGGCTGTTGACCTGCATGGCCAAGGTCCTAGCCCTCGAAACAAGTTGTGACGAGTCTGCTGCGGCTGTTGTGGAGCACAGCGACGGTCGGCTGCAGGTGCTGTCGCATCGGATTGCGTCCCAGATTGAGGAGCATGCCCAATGGGGAGGTGTGGTGCCCGAGATCGCCTCACGCAGGCATGTAGAAGCCCTCCCTCATTTGATCGATCAGGCGCTCAGTGATGCGGGGCTGCCGATCAGCGATCTGGATGCCGTGGCTGCCACTGTCACACCAGGTCTCGTTGGTGCCCTGATGGTGGGTTCCGTGACGGGCCGCACTCTGGCGGCGCTTCACAACCGACCTTTCATTGCCATCCACCATCTTGAAGCCCATCTGGCTTCGGTTCGGCTGGCGTTGTCTCCTCCAGCACCTCCTTACCTCGTTCTGCTCGTCAGCGGCGGACATACGGAACTGATTCGCGTTGATGCAACAGGAGCGCTGGAGCGTCTCGGACGCAGTCATGACGACGCGGCTGGAGAAGCCTTTGACAAGGTGGCTCGTCTGTTGGGACTTGAGTACCCGGGAGGACCCGCGATCCAGGCCGCTGCCGTTGAGGGTGATGTCACCCGTTTCACGTTGCCAAAAGGGCGTGTCTCAAAACCCGGAGGGGGTTTCTACCCCTATGACTTTTCATTCAGTGGTCTAAAAACCGCGATGCTTCGTCAGGTGGAGGCTTGTCGGACTTGGAACGAGCCATTACCCCTGGCTGATCTGGCCGCCAGCTTCCAGCAGGTCGTTGTGGATGTGCTGGTCGAGCGCAGCCTCCGATGCTGTTCTGATCTCCGCCTGTCGACACTGGTGATGGTTGGTGGAGTGGCGGCCAATCAACGGTTGCGTGAATGCATGCATGCAAAAGGAGCTGAACACGGGGTTGATGTGCACCTGGCACCCCTGAGCTACTGCACCGATAACGCAGCGATGGTGGGTGCTGCTGCCCTTGAGCGGTTGACCTGTGAAGCCATTTCCAGCTCTTTAGCTCTAGGCGTTTCAGCACGCTGGGCTCTCGAAAACTGCGCTCCTCTGTATCAATCGAATCCGCCTTTCTGAGATTCAGTGCATAGGGTGTCGCGACTTGCAAGCCGGTGATGTCGATCAAGGCCGAGACGCGCCACCAGAACAACGTTGAGGAGGTTGATTCCAGTGAACTCAATGCCTGGCGTAGAGGGTTTACTCCTCAGGCAGAAATCTGGAATGGACGCCTGGCGATGCTCGGATTGTCTGTGTCGCTCGGAATTCTGTGCGTGATCCGGGTTTCCGCTGCAAGCGCCCCAGTCGCCTGACGGCAGGAGGTGATTGTCATCCCCGTCCCCGCAGGGCCTGAGCCAGTTCATTCGGTTTCAAGCTCTGAGCTACAGCATGATCCGGTTCGACTCTCTCTTGCTCCACAAGATCCTGGAGGCATTGATTGGCGGTGATCATGCCATCGAAACCGCTGCGTTCCATGATTTCCTCCACTTCATCCAGGGCTCCCCGCTGGATGTAGTCCTTGCAGGCCTCCGTGTTGATCAGGATGTCGTGGAAGGCCGCCCGCTTGCCGTCTGTGGTGCGAATCAGACCCTGTGATGCCACACCGAGCAGGGACTCCGACAGAGAACGCCGCACGCTCTCCTGGTCCTCGGGCGGGAACATTCCGAGCACCCTTTCCACGGTTTTGACCGCTGAGTTGGTGTGCAGTGTTCCAAACACAAGATGTCCGGTTTGAGAGGCCTCCAGCGCTGTACTCAGGGTTTCCTGGTCGCGAATTTCGCCGACGAGGATGACGTCGGGATCTTCACGCAGTGCCGCTTTCAGAGCGTTGTGAAATTTCAGGGTGTGCAGTCCGACCTCCCGGTGTCGGATCAGTGAGCGCTGGCTTGTGTGCACAAATTCGACCGGGTCCTCAATGGTGAGGATGTGTCGATTCTGGTTTCGATTGATCCAATCGATCATCGCGGCCAGTGTTGTGCTTTTCCCGGATCCGGTCGGGCCGGTGATTAGGACGAGACCCTTGGGGCGTGAGGACAGCTCACGCAGAACATCGGGCAGTTTGAGTTGCTCAAGGGTCAGGATTGTCTGGGGAATAAGCCGCAGAACCATTGCTGGCCCACGTAGGGAGTCCAGAAGGTTGATGCGTACGCGCACGAAAGGAAACGCATGGGCCCCATCGAATTCCTTGATCTGATGGAAATCATCGATCTGCTGAGGTGTCAGGATTTCCTTCAGCCAGCGTTGGAAGGTTTGCTGGGTTGAGCAGGGCCACTCAGTCGTCAGCATCTCGCCCCGGGCCCGGTATCGAGGAATTTCACCGACGCCTAGATGAACGTCTGAATGTCCTTTGTCATGGGCGATGCGCACGATCTGCTCCAGGCTGGGCGACTCATCCTTCCCGTCGCTGATCGCTGCGGCTGCTGGTGATGGATGTCCTGGCGGGGAGACGGCCCCAGTGGGAAAGCCCGGTGGAAAGATCGGCTTGCTCACACAAGTTCTGGACGTCTTCCCTCAGCTTCGCCAAAGCGGGGCCATTGGCAAGTGAAGGCTTGCTGGGAGGTGTATGAACCCCGATTAAGATTCGGCCACCAACCCACTGTTTATGGCTGCCAGGCCCCGCGTCACGATTGTGCTTGGCACCCGCCCGGAAGCCATCAAGCTTGCCCCCGTCATTCAGGAATTCCGGGCCTGTTCAGCTCTCGAGACAAGGGTTGTTCTCACTGGACAGCATCGTGAGATGGTCACGCAGGTGATGGACCTCTTTGAGCTGAAGGCCGATCACGACCTTGATTTGATGGCCCCGCGCCAAACCCTCACCCATGTGACCTGTGCTGCTCTTCAGGGCTTGCGCGATGACTTCCAGGCTTTCCCTCCTGGTTTGGTGCTGGTTCAGGGAGACACCACAACGGCCTTCGCAGCTGCTCTTGCTGCGTTTTACGAGCAGATCCCCGTCGGCCATGTGGAGGCCGGTCTGCGAACGGACAATCTCTTAGACCCATTCCCAGAGGAGGCCAATCGCCGTCTGATCTCCCAAGTTGCTCAGTTGCATTTCGCTCCCACGGAGCGCTCGGAAGCCAACCTGAAGGCTTCCGGTGTGGTCGGTCGTGCGATGGTCACCGGCAACACGGTCATCGATGCGCTCCTGCACATGGCTGAGCGGGCTCCGGCTCTTTCGGATCTGCCGATCGATTGGACCAACCAGCGTGTGATTCTCGCCACGGTCCATCGCCGCGAGAACTGGGGAGAGCGACTGAGCAGCATCGCTGCGGGCATGCTTCAGGTGCTTGACGGCCATCCGGACACCGTCCTGCTGCTGCCACTGCACCGCAATCCCACGGTTCGGGAGCCATTGCGTGCCTTGCTTGGCGACCATCCCCGGGTCGTCCTCAGCGAGCCCCTTGACTATGACCGTCTGGTCGCTGCGATGAAGGGATGCACACTGCTGCTCACCGATTCCGGTGGACTCCAGGAGGAAGCTCCAGCGCTAGGGAAGCCCGTCCTAGTGCTGCGTCGCACAACTGAACGCCCAGAGGCTGTGGACTCCGGGACTGCGCGGTTGGTCGGGACCGACAGTGATTCCATCGCTCGTGAGGCATCACTCCTTCTCGACGATCCGAAGGCTTATGAGCAAATGGCCAGGGCCGTAAACCCCTTCGGAGATGGTCGAGCCAGCGGCAGGATTCTGGAAGCGGCACTTGCTTTGCTTAACGGCTGATGTCGCCTTCAGTCCCTGCGGGCTTTACCGCTGGGTGCTGCGTCGTTCGATCCGCAGGCCGTCGCCGGCTGACCCCTGCAGGGAGCTTCTTTTTGTTGGTCTCAATCCTTCTTTGGCCGATGCTGGTCGTGATGACCCCACGCTGAGGCGACTCCAGGGGTTCGCTCGCAACTGGGGCTATCACCAGCTGGTGGTCCTCAATCTGTTCGGGAGGATCTCACCATCCCCAACGGCTTTGCGTCGTTGCGGTGATCCCGTGGGGCAGCATTCCGACCGCGTGCTGACGCGCTGGTTTGAGACATGGTCCCGCTCACCCGCCTGCGACCTCTGGTTGGGCTGGGGTGAGTCGGGCTCCCTTTATTTCCGTGACCAGCAGGTGCTGATGATGCTCGCCACGGCTCTGGCTAAGCGGCTGAAGGGGGCTCCTCCACTCGTTATCGGAACCACCCGCAGCGGTCAACCTCGTCACCCGCTCTATGTGGCTGCGGGGAGCCAGCTTCTCCCCTGGGCCTGTACGGTTCGCTGATGACACGCATCCCTCGCCGCTACAAGATTTCGCTTCACCTCTCGGGAGGTCAAACAGAGGTGGTGCATTTCCCGACTCTCGAGACATTTCAGGAGTGGTATCAGGGTCTGGTCAACGGCGGGAGTGGTCAGGCTTTCGTGAACATCCCACTCGGGGATCTCGAAGGGGAATATCTGGTGATCCGTCCCGAAGCGGTCATCGGCGTGCGTGTGGAACCGCAATTCGCATCCATCGATGACGCCTGAGAGGCTCGGACTGCTCTGGGGCATCACGGTGTTTGCCGGCGCCGGTGCGCGATTGCTCGCCGCCCTTTCAGGGCTGCCAGGGGTTGTGCTGTTGCTGTTGTCAGGACTGCTGATCGGACGATCCGGCCTTGGCCTTGTGGAGCCTCTGGACCTGGGAGAGGGGCTCGAGACAACGGTTGGCCTGCTTGTCAGTCTCGTTCTGTTTGATGGAGGACTGAATCTGCGCTTGCCCGGCGACACCATCAAGGCGACCGTGCTGCGGATCTCAGTGCTGCGTTTGTTGCTGTCGCTGGGAGCGGGAATCCTGGCAGCGCATTGGCTTGCCGGACTGGGATGGTCCGTGGCTGCCGTCTACAGCGCCATCGTGTTGGGAACGGGTCCAACGGTGGTCACGCCGATCGTGCAACAGATCCGCCTGGCTCCTCCCCTTGGGGATGTGCTCGAAGCGGAGGGACTGGTGCTCGAGCCTGTGGGAGCTGTTCTGGCCCTGCTGCTGCTCGAGCTGCTGCTTGGCGATCTCTACGGCTGGAGAGGTCTTGCGATTGGTCTGCTGTCCCGCCTTGGTGGTGGGGTGTTGATCGGAGTTGCTGTTGGATGGCTGCTTGCCGAGCTGTTGAGACGTCTGCCTTCGGAGCATGCCGTGGGCTTACGGCTGCAGCTGACCCTTGGCGTTCTGTTCCTTATGTTTGCCATCTGCGAATGGCTGCTTCCCGAATCCGGTCTGCCGGCATCGGTTGCTGCAGGCGTTGTGGTGGGCCGTCGTCCTTCAACGCAGGCGGCTCAGCTGGATGAGTTGATCCGCGAGCTGGCCAGATTGGCGATCACGATGCTTTTCCCTCTGCTGGCGGCTGATGTGTCGTGGGCTGAACTGAGTCCGCTCGGATGGGGTGGCGTCAGTTGTGTTCTGGCGCTGATGCTGCTGGTGCGTCCTGCGGCAGTGGGCGTGGCCACGATCGGATTGCCCCTTGACTGGCGTCAACGCCTATTCATGGGATGGCTGGCGCCGCGGGGAATTGTCACGGCCGCCGTGGCCTCCCTGTTTTCAATTCGTCTTGAGCAGGCGGGGATCCTCGGAGCTGGCCGACTTCAAGGTCTGGTGTTTCTGACGATCCTGATGACAGTGGGATTTCAGGGACTGACGGCCCAGCCCCTGGCGCGCGTTTTAGGTCTGATTCAATCCGAGCCTGAAGAGTCAGCTGAGACAGCGCTTCAGGCGGGGCAGGTCCTGCCCGACCCTGGTCAACAATGACCAGGTCGTGATCAGATCCGGTCCCTGGAGACGCCCGAGCAGACCTGCGCGCAAGGATTTCATCAGAACGCCCTTTTTCACACCGGCTTTGTTCGCGGCCCCGGCAAGCAGGGACTGAGCCACTGCGATGTCACCGCCGTCCCATGGATCACTCTCGAGGGATTCCACGAGCTGACCGAGTGCGCCCCTGGCTCCTTCCACCTCCAATTGTTTGAGGCCATCGTCCTCAAGCTCAGGGCAGACAAAAAAGGGTTTTGCCTGGTCAATGCCGTCCTTCAGCAAGGTGAGTGATGGGCCGAGCAGTTCGCATAAGGCCAGGCTCCAGCTCACGTCCTCAGGGAGGCTCCATCCCTGTTCGCGCCAGAGCGGCGAGATGTCATCCAGCAGTTGCTGCGGTGTGAGCCCATGCAGAACCTGGGCATTGAGCCAGTTGAGCTTGTCCCAGTCGAAACGCGCACCAGCTTTGTTCACTCGATCGAAGCTGAACACTTCGGCAGCCTGCATGAGGGTGAAGCGTTCCTCCATTCCTTCGGGAACGGACCAGCCCAGGAGGGTCATGTAGTTGGCGATTGCTTCCGCCGTGTACCCCATGGAACGGAAATCATTGATCGATGTGACGCCGTCCCGCTTGGAGAGTTTGCGCCCCTCAGCATTGAGGATTAGCGGGGTATGGGCAAAGACGGGCGCGGTCAGCTCGAGAGCTTGGTAGAGCAGAAGCTGCTTGGCGGTGTTGGCGATGTGGTCTTCGCCTCGGATGACATGCGTTATCGCCATGGCCGCGTCATCGACCACTACCACAAGGTTGTAAAGAGGGTCCCCGATCTGGTCGGCGGGAGCGCGTCGGGCAATGACCATGTCACCGCCGAGATCAGCTCCGCGCCACTGCATCGGTCCACGCACTAGATCGCGCCAGTGGATCTCTTCACTGTCATCGATCCGGAACCGGATCACTGCTTCACGGCCTTTGGCCTGGAACGATGCTTCCTGCTCGGCTGTGAGGTGCCTGTGTCGGTTGTCGTAGCGAGGTGCTTTGTTCTCGGCTTTCTGGAGCTCTCGCATGGTTGCGAGCTCCTCTTCATTGGCGTAACAGCGGTAGGCGAGGCCTCGGTCGAGCAGCAACTGGATGGCAGAACGATGCTCGTGCACCCGCTCGCTCTGAATCGTGGGATCTTCATCCCAGTCGATCCCTAGCCATGCAAGGCCCTCAAGGATGTTGGTGGTGAATTCCGGCTTGGAGCGCTCCTTGTCAGTGTCCTCAATCCTCAGCAGGAACTGACCCTTCTGGTGTCGGGCGAACAGCCAGTTGAAAACTGCTGTTCTTGCCGTCCCAATATGGAGAGTGCCCGTTGGACTTGGGGCCAGACGAACACGCACCATGGTGTGGCTCGGGATGAAGAACGGGACCGACGGGATTCGAACCCGCAACTTCCGCCGTGACAGGGCGGTGCTCTAACCGATTGAACTACGGTCCCAGATCGGATTCAGATCGACGGTGCTCGTCCGTTGGAATCTGATCTGCGTCGCTCGCGCGACATCGAAAGTATCGACTGTTGCCCTGCCCTCCGTCAATACGCGCGTTGTTCTGGTTCTGAACAACTTGGCTTCAGAACCGACTACGCCTGGATTTCAAACAGAACATCAGTTCTGAATCAAGACTTTCCAGCATTGCCAATCAGATCTGCATCCCTGCTTAGCAGTCAGAAAGTGTTCTCCCTGACAGCGCTTTGAGAAGACATAAAAAACCGGGGGCTACAGCCACCGGCGATGGTGATCCCATAAAGGGATGAATTCAGCTTGATCAGGGACGGAAGCCTGCAGGCTCGATCAGACGGACTTGGTTGCCACGGGCCGTGAACTCACGACCTTGATCGCTCTGCACGACTACTCGTCCTCCGGATTTGACACGAATCACACGGGCACGAACCCAGCCGAGAGCGGCTGATTCGAGGACCTTGACCACATCACCAGGTTGAAGATCCAACTCCATGCTCGAAATCTAGGAAACTGCAGAAAGGGCCATCGGACGCGCCGTGGAGGACTTGAACCCCCGACATCAGGTTTTGGAGACCTGCGTTCTACCAACTGAACTAACGGCGCAAGGCGATGGACCCCTCGGCCATCACTTAAGCAATGGCATTGGATTGAACGAGGCCTAAGCCTCAGCGATCGAAGCGCTGCTTCACGCGGGTGGCCTTGCCCACCCGTTCCCGCAGATAGAAAAGCTTCGCACGACGTACCTTACCGCGGCGCTCCACCTTGATGGAGGCCACTTGGGGACTATGCAGCATAAACACTCTTTCAACGCCAATTCCCTGAAAAATACGGCGGACGGTGATGGTCTGATTCACTCCGCCGTGACGCTTGGCGATGACCACCCCCTCGTAGGGCTGGACACGGTCTTTGTTGCCCTCGCTGATGCGAACGCCGACGCGAACAGTGTCGCCGACATAGATGTCGGGAAGGTCTGTTTTCTGCTGCGCCTGCTCAAACTCTCTGATTAGATCAGCAGGGTTTAGGCGGTCAGCCTTGGCGGCTGGAGCAGCAGTCTTCGGGGACTCTTTCTCAGTGCTTGTGACGTCTGCATTGTCTTGTGCAGATGTGTCTTTCTGGTCCGCTGCCATCCCAGCTCCGGGTAATCACGCCAAACAACCAGCTTACCCCCTCGACTCACCGTCGACTGAGCGTTTCTTCCAAGCGTTTCTCCAGGACTGCACCATCATTCCTCCGCCCGTGATCAACATCCAGAGCACGCCCAGTGCATTGAGGAGAACCACCACAGGTTCAAGCTGCGGTCCAAGCCATTCCCCTTCATGCAGGCTCATCAGCCAGTGAGCGCTGTCGCGACTCATGCCGAACCAGTCGCGCGCTAGTCGGTAACTCAGGCCTGTAATGACCGTGGTCATCAACGGCAAAAGTACTAAGGGCGCCACTCTGCTATGCCAGCGCCGCAGTCGTGCCATCCAGAGAGCCACCGGCATCAGCTCGTCACCATTGATAGCGTGACAGCAGGACGTCGGGACTGCCCGAAGAAATCACCGATGAATTTGTTCGCCGATCTCCTTGCCTCGACCAGCTCCGGCAGCGTGACCGCCACGGGTCCGCGCATTCAGAAGCGTCGGGGAGTGGAGATCAAATCCGCGAGAGAGCTAAAAATCATGGCAAAGGCCAGTCGCATTGTGGCGACTGTGCTTCGGGAGATCATGGAGATGGTTGAGCCCGGCCAAACCACTGCCGATCTGGATGCTCATGCCGAGCGACGCATCAGGGAAATGGGCGCAACCCCAAGTTTCAAGGGGTATCACGGATTCCCCGCCAGCATCTGCTCAAGCATCAACGATGAGGTGGTGCACGGCATCCCCAACAGCAAAAAAGTGATTCATGCCGGCGATTTGCTCAAGGTGGACACGGGAGCATTTTTCGAGGGGTATCACGGCGACAGTTGCGTCACCATTTGCGTTGGTGAGGTGAGTGATCAGGCGGCCGCCCTCAGCAAAGTGGCTCAAGAGTCACTGATGGCAGGACTGGCTCAAATCCGCTCTGGAAACACCTTGCTCGATATCGCTGGAGCCGTTGAGGATCGCGTCCATGAAGGTGGATTCAGTGTGGTGGAGGACTACACCGGTCACGGTGTAGGCCGCAATCTCCACGAAGAACCGTCCGTGTTCAACTTCCGGACGGACGTTCTGCCGAACGTCAAGCTGCGTCCTGGCATGACCCTGGCGGTTGAACCGATCCTGAACGCCGGCAGCAATGCCTGTCGAACGCTCAGGGACCGCTGGACTGTGGTGACTCGCGATGGCAGCCTGTCCGCGCAGTGGGAGCACACGATTGTCGTGACCTCCGATGGATGCGAGATCCTCACCGATCGTGGTGATTAATCCACAAAATTTTGTTGTAGGCCAACCGCCCCAGCTCGATGAGAGGCATTGCCAGCAAGGTGAGCGGATTGGGGGTGACGATGATCAGTGGCAGGCCTAGGTCGGCTTGCCAGAGGATTTGACCTGATACGAAATCAGCTGACATCACACCGATCGGATTGAGTTCTGAACGGAATGGACCGAGCACAAGTTTGCGCAGTTTCGGCAGGTTGGTTCGCTCCTGACGCGGTGCACTCCAGCGCAGGCTTACGAGCTGGCCGATCAAGCGCTTGCTCAGCTCATAAGCAGGGCTCAGTGCCGGTTGAATTTCAGCTTCCGATGTGTTCACCCACAGCTCCGGTGGCTGTGCCGGTTGCCTGAGGTCCCTCTCCAGCTGCTCAAAGCGCTGTAAAAGCCTCCATTGGCTGAGGGCATTGACCTCAAGGGCCTTGTTCAGGCTCTCGGGGCTCTGATCGCCTCCCGGGTTGATGCCGTGGTTGAGCACGAGCACATCGAGACGACTCAGTGTGGAATCAAGCTCGTCTTCCTTCCCGCAGCTCCAGCAGATCCACTCCTGAGGCCCGGTCAGGCTGTTCAGCTCCCTCGGCTTGGGACGATGACTCAGAGCAACGACCCAGGCGCCCCTCTCTCTGAGCCTGCGCGTGAGTGCACGACCCAGTTCACCTCCTGCGCCTGTGATTCCCACTCTGCGACCTGCCCAGGTCTCTGCCACGGAGCTTGCGTCGGAGGTCCTTGGCACAGGTTGGGCCATGGCGGTGAACTGGTGCATGCTTGGAACAGCTCGACGGTATGACGTTGTCCAGTCCGTCCGGTGACGCTCAACTGGCACTGTTCGCTCCTTACTGCGGGGGGCTTCGGAGAGAGCAGGCTCTAAGACATGCTCTTGAACAATTGCCTCTGTGCCAGTTTGGAGGTGAGCGTGCCCGCAGTGATGCTCAGCCCCATCGGTACCTGCTGAGCTGGAGCCCTGCCAATGCCCCCCTGCAGGCCTGTCGCTGTGAGTTGCGATTTCAGGACCTAGCTGATCAGCGGTATCCCTTTGAATGCCCTGCACACCAACTGTTGGATTGGCTGATGCAAGCTGTAGAAGCTGGCCGTCAGGATCTCCCGGACAGCTTCTGGCAGTGGTTGTTGCTTGAGCAGATTGCGGGGGATGGTTCCCCTTAAATTGTGAGCACCAACCTCAGATCTCCCGGATGGGCTCAACGCTGCTGATCGGATCCTGTGAACCCTTCAGCGGCAAGTCCGCCTTAGTCCTCGGGATTGCAAGGCATCTGCGCTCGGTCGGCATTCGCGTCCTTTTCGGAAAACCGCTTGCCACCAGCCTTGACTGGGAGTCCGATCAAGGAGTGCTGCCCTCAACATTGATCGATGACGATGTCCGTTTCGTTGGAGAGACCCTTGGGTTGCTAGATCAGGACCTGATCCCTTCTCTGCATCTGCTGTCTCCCGACACTGCTCAGCAACGGCTTTTGAAGGGAACCCTGGCTGCTGGAGAGGGGCTTGAACAACTTCGGACCAGTCTTCAGCAGTCAGAGAGTTCGGTCACCCTGTTGGAAGCCGCCGGCAATCTCCATGAGGGTCTGCTCTATGGGCTGAGTCTGGTACAACTGGCCCGCGACCTCGATGCACCGGTGGTGCTCGTGCATCTCTGGGAAGACAGTCGCAGCGTTGATGCGTTGCTGGCCGCCAGTCAGCAGCTTGGTGACCGATTGCGCGGGGTGGTGCTGAATGCAGTCACTCCCGATGATGTGGAAAAGCTGGAACGTGATGTCGTGCCGTCTCTCCAGGCGCTTGGCATCAAGGTGTTCGGTGTGATGCCCCGCTCGCCACTGCTGCGCAGTGTCACGGTGGGTGAACTCGTGCGTCGGCTCGATGCGCGGGTGATCTGCTGCAGCGAGAAACTCGACCTGCTGGTCGAGACCCTCAGCATCGGGGCAATGAATGTGAATTCAGCGATGGAGTTCTTCCGCCGCCGCCGCAACATGGCTGTCGTGACCGGAGCAGATCGCACTGATATTCAGTTGGCAGCCCTGGAGGCATCCACACAGTGTCTGATTCTGACGGGTGCCGGAGATCCGCTTCCTCAGTTGATCAGCAGAGCGGATGAACTGGAGGTGCCATTGCTCAAGGTCGAGCAGGACACTCTCGGGACCGTTGAAGTGATCGAACAGGCGTTCGGCCACGTGCGTCTGCATGAGGCAGTGAAGGCGACTTACGCCTTCCGCCTTGTGGAGGAACACTGCCGCCTAGCGGACTTGCTCAGTGCCGTGGGACTGGAACACCTGGCGATCAGCTCAAAGTGATGGTCCCGACAGGGTTCAACGCTGCTAGCGTCTAGGAACGCTCGCAGGTAGTCATTGAGCCGATCCCTTGATCTTCCTGCGCTGGACAGGGTGGACACCCTTGCGCAGGAATTGGCTTTGCTCCAAGACCAGGGAGCGCGGCGGATTGCCATCCTCGGTAGTCGTCATGTTCCTGTGGTCGCCATCCATCTGATTGAGCTGATCGCCCGATCGCTTGCGCAGGAAGGCCACTCTCTCGTGACTTCAGGTGCGCAGGGGGTCAATGCAGCGGTGATTCGAGGCGTCCTGGCTGTGGATTCCTCAAAGCTCACGGTGCTTCTGCCGCAGAGTCTGAGTCGTCAGGGGCCTGAGATCCGCGATCAATTGGAGAGTGTTCTGCATCTGATTGAGAAGCCTGAGCACGACGACCTGCCTCTGCCGATGGCCAGCAGCCTCTGCAATCAGGACATCATTAGTCGTTGTGATCAACTGATTTGTCTTGCTTTTCATGACAGCGAGACTCTTCTTGCCAGCTGTCGGAGTGCCGAGGACATGGGGAAGGTTGTCAGCCTGCTGTTTTTCGACTGATATTCAGGGCGAAGGCGGGGTCGGCAGAACCTGGAGTCGGGTTCCCTCTCTGCTAATCACAAGCACGCGTTCTCCTGCCTGAAGGGAAGTTTCCACATCCAGTGAACTGGCCGCCCAGCTCTGGCCCTGCCAGCGAACCCTGCCTTCTCCTCCGGGTTCAATCGTGGTCAGTACTTCGGCTGTGTTGTCTTTCAGTCTTCGACGTCCGGGCCTTGGATTGCGTTGGGCAGACCAGCGGCTCAGCCAAAGCGTCCCCAGCACTGTGATGACACTGAACAGGATGATCTGAATCCAGACTTGCAGGGGCAGCAAGGCTGTCAGTACCGACACGACAAGCCCGGCGAAGACGGCGAACATCAAGCCGTCAAAACTGGGTTGCAGGAGCTCGAAGACCAGCAGCACGCCAGCCACCAACAACCAGATCAAAGGACTCCAAAGAGGTGGCATGTCTGGTGGCTTGTTCGCCTCACTTTGGGGACTAACGTCGCATCAGACATCCATTTCGTCATGGAAGCGCTGCTGAGCCTGCCTGCATTGATCCTGATCGCTCTTCTGGGCAGTGGCAGTGTCAAGGTCACCAGCGGTGGCCGATCGCGTCTCGTCGAGCGGCTCGGCAAGTTCGACCGTGAGTTGCAGCCTGGGCTCTCCATCGTGATTCCCGTTGTCGAACGTGTGGTGAGTCACGAGTCACTCAAGGAACGGGTTCTGGATATTCCCCCCCAGCTCTGCATCACCCGAGACAACGTCTCCATCGAGGTGGATGCCGTGGTGTATTGGCAATTGCTTGAGCATTCTCAGGCGTATTACGCCGTGGACGATCTGCAGGCAGCGATGGTGAACCTGGTGTTGACCCAGATTCGTGCCGAGATGGGCAAGTTGGATCTTGACCAGACCTTCACTACTCGCAGCGAGGTGAACGAGCTTCTTCTGAAGGAGCTTGATGAGGCAACCGATCCATGGGGAGTCAAAGTAACCCGGGTTGAAATGCGCGATATCAATCCCTCGCCGGGAGTCAAGCAGGCGATGGAGGCTCAGATGACTGCCGAACGCGAGAAGCGCGCTGCGATTCTGCGTTCCGAAGGAGAAAAAGAAGCCCAGTTGAATGAGGCGCGTGGTCGTGCGGAGGCTCTTGTCCTTGATGCCCGTGCCCAGAAGGAAGCGATCCTGCTTGAGGCCGAAGGCCAGGCCAAGCAGCAAGGTGTGATGGCTGAAGCGAAGTCCGAAGCGGCACGCGTCATGGCCAAGGCTCTTGCCGAGAGCCCGGAGGCTGAAGAGGCTGTTCGGCTGATGCTGGCTGAGGACTGGATGGCCATGGGGCAACGCATGGCTGACTCGCCCGCCGGCAGCGTGCTGATGGTGGATCCTCAGTCACCTGCTTCATTGCTGGCTGCTCTGAAGCAATTCCAGCAGGGCAAGAGTTAGGCGACCAGTAGAGCTCTAAGCCCCTCGATGTAGAGGATGCCGGTGCAAAGCAGAGCGCCAGCCCAACACAGTCCTCTCAGGGGAGGCACATTGGCCACATAGGCCGGCAGATAAATCAGACGCAGCGCGGGCTGGAGCAGGGCTGCGGGAATGGCAAGCCCCTGAAGTTCTCCAATTTGCAGTACGGCGATCAGGGCTAGAAGTGCTGCTGGCGCATGCAGGCCGAATGCTTCGAAGCTGTTCTGATGTGCCCAGCTGGCCCGTTTTCCCCAGGCGGGAAGACGGTCGAACATGGCCCTTGGAGCCTTCATGTCGTCCATCGTGAAGTCCGCCTGTGAACGGGCGGCACCCAGTGGAATGATGCTGGCGATCACCACGGCTCCCGAGCACACGAGCGACAAGGCGTAGGGCGCCGCGGGCGTCCGGGTGAGAAGGTCCGTGATGAACACAGTCAAGGCAATCGCGGTTGAAACAATAGTGATCGACTGTTGATCGACGCGATCAGCCTGACGGCATGACCAAGTCGTCTGCATCCGTCTTGGTCATGCCGGTCCTGAAGCGGCGGTTGGTGTGGAGTTGCTGATTGAAGATGAACATCTCATCACTATCCATCCGTTGACAGATCTTCTGTTGAGAGAGGCTTCATGAGCATTGCTAACCTTCAACCACCGATGATTGTTCAATGGCTTCGTATTCATTTGATGTGGTCTCTGATTTTGACCGTCAGGAGTTGGTGAATACGCTTGATCAAGTTCGTAGGGACGTTTCTCAGCGCTATGACCTCAAGGATTCCGGTACCGAGATCGACCTTGAAGACGCCGCTGTTGTGATCACCACGGCCAGTGACATGACCCTTCAAGCGGTTGAAGATATTCTGCGGGCTAAGGCGACAAAGAGAGATCTGTCTTTAAAGATCTTCGATTTTCAGCCTGCGGAAACAGTGGGTGGTAATCGTGTGCAGCAGACGGTTGAATTGAAGAAAGGACTTAGTCAGGAACTTGCCAAGAAAATGAGCAAGATTATCCGTGATGAGCTCAAGAAAGTGACAGTCGCCATTCAAGGAGAGAGTCTCAGAGTGACAGGCAAGAGCAAGGATGATCTCCAGCAGGTGATTCAGTTGTTGCGCTCAAAAGAAGATGAGCTGGATGTACCTCTTCAGTTTGAGAACTATCGCTGAGGGTCAGAGGCTTAAGTTGATCTGTACGCCTCCAGCCCAGATACCTTGCACTTTGCCTTCACCACCTGGATTGACAATCCATTGCATCACAGGCTGAATCTGAAAAATCTCTGAAACATAAAACGAGTAATTCAATTCAATCGTCCCCTCGTGGCTCAGTCCCGGATTGATGGTCGGGCTGAAACTGGTACGACCCAGACCCAGGGCAAGCACATCAAGTGGTCGGCCAGGAATGATGCCTTGGCTCAGCCAGCCACCTGAGATGAATGTTGGGTAAGGGTTGTTTGAAGGGTCGAAGCTAACGGTGCCACCAGCCCAAACTCGATTATCCAGGCCGACCGGTACATCAAGAGGCCAGGTGACCGAGCCGTAAATGCCGCGGTTGATTCCTTCTCCCAGCTCATTTGCGTTGTCGATCAGGAGACGGGTTGATGAGAAATAGCCCCCAAGTTGAACTTCAGGTAGGGGTAACTGTCTGATCACGCTCTCGTCGGTGCCTGGAATGCTGATCTCTGCTGAAAGATCAGTTCTGGATCGCAGAGGGTTGGTTTTCCATTGCAGAGCTTGAACACCGCCCTGCACATCAGGGACCCCTGGATCAACCCCAAGGCTTGCCGCAATACTGGTCTGAGGGTTCAGGTAGAAGTAGGCATATTCCAGTGAACCAAGAGAGTCTGAATGGGCCTTGAGTTTGACTCCAGGTGCAACGAAGGGATCAATCGGTACTCCTACAATTAACAGGTTCAAAGTGTTGTTGAGTACTGAGCTGATGTAACTGCCCATGGCAGGAGCAGATAGAAAGCCTGGTTCTCCAGCCATGACTGGATCCAGCGACATCAGGCCTAGCTCGGCTTGCCACCAACTCTCGCCGCGATTTCTGACCACAGAGGCTTCGGTGATCCAGGTCCCCACAGGATTCACCAGGGTCTGCAGCGTGAACGCGGATCCCAGCTCGGTGTTCAGATCGGGGTTGCCGGCATCATTGGTCAGCTGCAGATTGAGCTGCCAGTGATCCAGTTCACTCCACTGCTGCTGGCTCTTTCCGAAACCGCTGCTCAGGGACAGGTCGAGCACTACGGCTTGATACCAGCTTGCTGCTGAAGGATTGATTCCACCGCTAATGCCGGTCATGGGCTCTGCTGTGTAGTCGATACTGAGATCGAGCCACTTAGGCAGCTGCAGCCATGTCTGTAATGGGCCTGCGCGGCTGGGAGAGCCCTGCAGTGAGGCCACTACGAGGGTCACCCCGATCAACGCCTTTCTGAACTGGTTTCCCATGCCGATGCTGGGATGTGGCATGGGGGTGAGCCTGATTTGAGGTTCAGGAGATAGCAGCGAAGCTTTCTCGGAACGCCTGAATTGTGGCTTCGATGTCTGCGTCCGAATGGGCCAGGGAGGTAAAGCCAGCCTCGAAGGCTGATGGAGCCAGGTAAATGCCTCGCTCGAGCATGGCGCGGTGCAGTCTGCCGAAGCGTTCAGCGTCCGTTGCCTTCGCCTCTTCGAAGTTGCGTACAGGTCCCTCGCAGAGGAAGAATCCGAACATGGCGCTCACACTTCCGCTCGTGATGGGAAGGCCGGCAGAGGTCGCGGCCTCCTTGATGCCCGCCACCAGTTTCTCAGTGGTTGCGGTGAGCTTTTCGTAGCTACCGGGCTGTTTAAGAAGCTCAAGTGTCTTGATGCCCGCCGTCATGGCGAGGGGATTTCCGCTCAGGGTGCCGGCCTGGTACATGGGGCCAGCAGGAGCGACCATCTCCATGATTTCCCGTCGGCCGCCATAGGCGCCGACGGGCAGCCCTCCGCCGATCACCTTGCCCATGGTGGTGAGATCAGGGGTGACACCGAAATGGGCCTGGGCTCCGCCATAACTGATGCGGAAGCCTGTCATGACCTCGTCAAAGACGAGCAGTGCGCCGTTCTCCTTGGTGAGTTCACGCAAACCCTCAAGGAAACCGGGTTCAGGCTGGATGAATCCGGCATTGCCGACGATCGGCTCGAGAATGACACCTGAAATGGCATCAGGGTTTTCTGCGAATAGCTGCTTGACGGCCTCCAGATCGTTGTAAGGAGCGGTCAAGGTATTGGCGGTGGTGCTGCGCGGAACGCCAGGTGAGTCAGGCAGACCGAGGGTGGCCACACCGGAACCGGCCTTCACCAGGAACATGTCCGCATGGCCGTGGTAACAACCTTCGAACTTGATGACCTTGTCGCGACCTGTGAAGGCGCGCATCAGACGCAGCACAGCCATGCAGGCTTCGGTGCCGCTGTTCACGAAGCGAACCATCTCCACGCTGGGGACGGCCTCGATCACCATCTCTGCCAACGTGTTCTCGAGTGCGCAGGGGGCTCCAAAGCTGGTGCCCTTCTCAATCGTTTCCTGCAGCGCACTGATCACTTCGGGATGGGCATGACCGCAGATCGCGGGTCCCCAACTGCCGACGTAGTCGATGTATTTGTTGTCATCAACGTCCCAGGCGTAAGCGCCCTTGACCCGATCGAAGACGATCGGCTGGCCACCCACAGATTTGAATGCACGCACTGGGGAGCTCACGCCACCAGGCATCAGAGCCTGGGCGGCACTGAAGAGCTCCTGGGAGCGACTGGTGTTCAAGCTTGGTGCTGTCACGTGGGCGGATGCCAAAGGGCCGATGCAAACCGTGCCACATCCTGACCCAAGAACGTGCCAAAACGGCTGATCTGTGTACGAAGCGGAGATTCCGGAACTTGTGATACCAGCATCGGCATCCTGTTTTAGGCCCTGACCAGGCCATCTCTGAACAGCGTCTGACCCGGATCTCAGGCGATTTCCAGCCTCGTACGGCGTTCCATGACGCGCGAAAGAAGGCTTGTTTAAGACTGTGACGGATCGAGCATGAACTGGCCCGCACTCTTGCTCCAGGTCAAGCTAAAGCGCCTCTGAATAGCTCGCTCCCAAACACCCTGCGGCTTAATCAGCGCTGAAGGTCTCCGGATCGTCATCGAACTCCTCCTCCATCTCCCAGGAGAGGTCAACGACCACAGGGGCATGGTCACTGGGTTGCTCGCGGTCACGCTCCCGTTTGTCGATCTGGCAGCTGAGGGCGAGTTCCTGCAGATCGGAGCTGAGATAGATGTGATCAATTCTCCACCCGCTGTCACGGTCCCATGCACCGCTGCGGTAGTCCCACCAGCTCCAGTGGCCGCTGCCCGATTCGAACAGCCGGAAGGCGTCTTTTAGATCAACCCCAAGTGCTTGAGCCAAGGCGTTGCGTTCGGCATCTGAAGCCATGATTCCTCCGCTGAGACGGTCGGGGTCATGAAGGTCTCTGGCTTCCGGGCCGATGTTGAAATCACCCACAACGCAGAGTGGCTCATCCCTTGTTTGGGCTGCTTGCAGATACCTCGCGAGGCATGAGATCCAGCTCAGTTTGTAGTCGTACTTATCCGATTTGAGGCTGGAACCGTTGGGCACGTAGAGGTTGATCACCCGGATTCCATCCACCAGAGCACTGATCACTCTCTTCTGTTGACTCAGCTCCTCAGCCTCAGGGTCAGATTCCAGTTCTCCCAAGAACCCCAAGCGCACGTCCTGAAGGGGATGCCTGCTGATGAGGGCCACGCCGTTGTACGACTTCTGACCATGGAAACTGACGTGATAACCCCTTGAGCGGAAAGGCTCGAGTGGAAAGAGCGGATCATCGACTTTGGTCTCTTGAAGGGCCAGCAGATCCACACCGCTCTGCTCCAACCAGCGGAGGACATGATCCAGACGCGTGCGAATCGAATTGACATTCCAGCTCGCGATCTGCACGGAGACCCTGATACACCTGATTGGAGACCCTTAGCATCCTCCGGAACCAAGCATTCGATCCCATGCAATCGCTCCGCGTGACCTTCGGTCTTGCGATCGCCGTCTGCAGCGGATTGCTTCCGGTCTGCTCTGCGGCTTATGCGCAGACCACGATGTCACAGCCGAATGTGCTTGAGCGCAACGCAGATCGTGATATCTACAACACCCTTCCAGGGGAATCCAAGAAGAAAGGATCGGTGCTGGATGTCACCAACCCCATGGAGCTGATGAAGACGCTGCGTCAAGCGACTTCCATGAACGATGCCACCGATCCAGTCGATGCCATCGATGAGGCTCTCAGGGAGTTGTCACAGCCTTGAAGCCTGCTCTGGCAGGCCTGTTGCGTGCGGCTTCGAGAGCCCAGCGCAGTTCAAGTGTTTGTAGGTCAGCTCTTGTTGAGGCCAGGTTTTTGCTCAATGTCATGGCTTTGCGTAGCAGAGTCATGGCATCGTCTCCTTGTCCTTGATCCCGTTTCAGTAGGGCGAAAGCCAGCAACGGTTCAGGCCGTTGTGGGTTGTCCTTGATCAGATTGCGATAGCGATCGGAAGCGGCTTTTGATTCACCGGACAAACGCTCAAGATCGGCCAACAGCAAACCCAGTTTCAGCCGACGTGCACCAGGAAGGGATTCGAAACGTTTGGTTAGATGCTTGATTGACTCTGCGCCATCGTCGCTTTGTTGCGCGAACAGAGCCCATAGGGTGACCACCTCAAGCCGATCGGGGTGCAGGCGTTGCAAAGGCCTCAAGGTGCGAACGGCTGCTTCGCGATCTCCTTCCTCGTGCTGTGCACGAGCCAGTAACAGTGCCCAGCGCCAGTCGCTCGGATGCTTCTGAACCTGGCTTTTGAGAATCTCCAGACCGGAGACTTCGATCTCGGAGGACTGTTTCTGGATGGTGGCCGGAGAGTGGGTCTGTGGCCAGAGGTTGGTCACCATCCAGCCTGCGATCGCACAAAGACCGGCGACTGCGCCAATCCTGACCAGAGTTTCCTGTGTTTGACGCCTGTAGCCCGGCACCGTGTCGTGGGAATGCTTGTCCAGTCTGAGGCTCTTTGTCGATGCTGGCTAGAGTTGCTCTGGGCCAGTGGATGCCCCTGAAACTGATGCGCGACCATCCCATTCCCGCGGTGACCGAGCCGCTGCAGTACCGGGCAATCGGCGTCGTGCGCGGACTATTCCGGCCCGAATCTGAAGATCAGAGCACCCGTGGCCATTTGATTGCTGCCGATGGTGAGGAGCTTGATGCCGTTGTTCTGGGCCGCATGCTCACGTTGATGCGCCGTCATCTCGACATGGACAAGCCTCACCTCTGGGTGGTGTATCCGCGATGCAGAGAGGCAGGTCAGTTGCATCTACAGATCGCCGGAATCTGGGAGCCCAGCACCCTGTCCTCTGCGGATGTGGAGACAGAGTCTGAAGACTCCTCCATTGATGAGTTGCCGGAAGGCGACGACTACTTCTCGATTAGGGGAGAGCTCATCTACACCAAGCCGGAAGCCTCCGAGGTTGTGGTCAAGGTGCGTCAGCAGCCACGAGCTGATGGTTTTCGGCCATTGCCGTTCAAGTTGCAACTCAGCGGTGATGTTGAGCTTGCGCATTTGCGCCATTTCGTCAGCCTCGACGTGCGTCGTGAGGGACAGATGCTTCAAGTCCAATCCGCCGAGGTGATCGCACCGATGCCCACCCGTGGAGGCAAGGGGCGCGGTGGCGCCTCCCGTCGCCCAGCAGACAGCAGTCGCTCGGCGCGCAATTGATGAACGCAACACCCGTCTCCAGCACCACTGCCGGTCTGGCGGTGGCCGGTTGCACCGGACTGGCGGTGTTCGGCCCGCTTGTGGGACTTTCGCCTGCCTGGATCGCTTTGCTTGTGGGCGGCGGCTTGTTGGGACTCACGCTCGATGCGTCTCAACTGGAGGGGATGGGGGGGCATCTTCTCGCTGAAGCCCTTCCTGGAGGCAAGATGCGTCTGCGACGGGTGGCGCGCCACGAAGCTGGTCACTGGCTGGTTGCGCGTGAGGAGGAGATGAAGGTGCGTCGCGTGCTGGTGGGCACCCGTCCTTGTCTTGAGGCAGGACTGCGTTGCAATGGAGCAACGGAATTTGAACTCCCGGATCAGGTTCGACTACCCATGGAGGATCTGCGCCGATGGAGCCGTGTACTTCAGGCTGGAATGGTGGCCGAGACTCTGCTGGAGGGATCCGCTCGTGGCGGGGCCGATGATCGGGCACTGCTCGGCAGGATCTGGGGATTGTCAGGTCAGGATGTGGCCACAGCGCAACGCGAGCAGCGCCGAGCTCGACGCGAGGTGGAACAGCTTCTGAGAAAGCGTCTGGATGATCTAGATGTCATCGCTGGCAGGCTGTTGGAGGGCCTCGATCCGGAGGTGACATGACCCCTGGTATCGCCTCTGCCTACGTGGTCGACTGTCCCACGGGTCTGGCTGGCGACATGTTGCTGGCGGCATGTCTTGATCTGGGCTTACCCCCTGAGCTGATTCATTCCCCTCTGCGGGAGCTTGGCTTTGAGAATGCCTATGTGCTCCGTGTTGAGGAAGCGCGAACTGGCGGTTTGCGAGGACTTCGAGTGGATGTTGAAGGGCGAGACCCCCATCCACCGCATCGACACTGGGGAGAGTTGCGCCAAAGGATCGGCAATGCCGTGCTTGCTCCGTCATTGCAGGCACGGGTGCTGTCGGTGTTCACGGCACTCGCTGACGCCGAAGCTGCCGTTCACGGCATTCCAGCTGAACAGGTGCATTTCCACGAAGTTGGCGCCATCGACAGCTTGGTGGATGTGGTTGGTGTCTGCGCTGCAATGGAGTATCTCAACCCGCTGTCGATCTGGTGTGTCCCTCCTCCAGCTGGACGGGGTGCAGTTGCCACGGCTCACGGGCTGCTGCCGGTCCCTGCTCCAGCGGTGCTCGAGCTGGCGCGTCGTCATGGTGTGCAACTGCGCTGGGGCGATGACTGGCCAGAAGCTGAGCTGACAACTCCGACCGGTCTGGCTCTGATGGCTGTGCTGGCAGATGGGTTTGGATGGCCAGAACAGTTGGCTCCCGAGGCGGTTGGAACCGGTCTTGGCCATCGTCAGCTGGACCGTCCCAACCTGTTGCGCCTCATCCGTCAGCAACCTCAGGCTTCTGTTGCATCCAATCAGCCCCGTTGGCAGGACTTGATCATTCAGGAGGCTTGGATTGACGATGTTTCAGCTGAAGCCATGGCATGGCTGACCCAGCAGCTGCGTGAAGCGGGTGCTCTGGACGTTGCCTGTTCTCCGCTGCAGATGAAGAAGGGACGTCCAGGAACTGCTGTCACGGTTCTGGTGCTGCCCGAGCAGGCCGCAGATCTACGCCTGATCTGGTGGAGGGAAAGCCCAACTCTGGGACTGCGCGAGCGGCGTCAGGGGCGCTGGGTGTTGCCGCGGCGTCGAGGAATTCTCATGACTCCATGGGGGGAGCTGGCTGCCAAGCAGATGTTGAAGCCGGACGGTAGTCAGTCCCTTAAGCCCGAGCGGGATGCTCTCCAGCAGCTCGCACGCCGAGCCGGGCTCTCTCCTGAGACTCTCTGGCAGCAGATTTCTCAGGAGAGGCTCCAGTTCAATCCCGAGCAGGAGTGGACATGCTGAAGCGTTTCCGATCGCTGTTTTCGGCAAAGCTCCCCGGGGGCCTGAAGCTGTGGATCACCCTGCTCACGCTTGGATTTGTCGGCTGGGCGCTGGCCGGTCACGCTGTGGGACTGCGCTCCCTATCAATCTCAGCTCAGGGCTGGTGGTGGCTTGTGCTTGCCCTCGGCCTGAGTTGGCTGAGTTTGGTTGTGAATGCAGGCGCTTGGCAGGTGCTGGTGGGTTGGCTGGGACATGGCACAGGCTCAACACCTCTTGTGCCCCTGTATCTGAGCAGCAATCTGCTCAAGTACCTGCCTGGCGGAGTGTGGCATTTCCTTCAGCGTGTGCGTGCCCTAGCACCTTCCATCGGAACGGGGCCGGCACTGGTGTCCGTTTTGCTTGAGCCCATGTTGATGGCGGTGGCGGCCCTGCTCTGGGTGCCCTTAGGTGGCTGGCAGAACGGCTTGGCCTTGGTGACGCCGCTTCCAGCGCTGCTGTTGTTGCCACGTTGGAGAGAGCCTTTGCTCTGCAGGCTTGAACGCAGCCGTTTAAGGCAACTCAACCGCTCGGAACCAGGTCTGGCCTCCTTGCCTCCTCTGGAACAGCTGGGAAGTGGACGTGAGGTTTATCCCTGGGTGCCACTGATGGCCGAGCTGGTGTTCATCGCCTCACGCTTCTCCGGTTTTTGGTGCTGCATTCAGGTGTTCGGGTTGACCCCGGTGTTGCCGATCGGTAGCTGGATGGCAGCCTTTGCCCTGGCCTGGGCCACTGGACTTGTGGTTCCAGCCGCTCCGGGTGGGCTAGGTGTGTTTGAGGCGGTGTTGCTCCTTCGCCTGGGTTCATCCGTGCCGGAGGCAGCACTCCTTGCTGTGGCACTCAGTTATCGCCTTGTTGTCACCCTTGCGGACCTGTTGGCCGCGGCAGGCGTGAAGCTGGACTGCCAGATTGCCCGTCGGATGGATCAGCTCAGCGCTTCCCCGCAGTCTTCGCCAGGCTCTTCCAGCTGAACTGTGCAGTGCTCGATGCCCTTCTCGTGCATGGTTTGCCGCACCTCGCTCAGCAGCTGTGGATCCTGGTGGCTCACATCAGTAGCCCTTTGCAGGTGAACAGTGAGGGCCACGCGAGTTCCGCCGATGGACCAGATGTGCAGGTGATGAACACCCTGCACACCAGGCATTGCTTGCAGATCGGCCAGAACGGCCGCCGGATCAATCCGGTGGGGAACCTCATCCATCAATTCGGCCAGACCATCGCGCAGCAACATGATTCCCATCCATCCCACGCTCAGGCCGACTCCAAGACCTGTGAGGGGATCAATCCATCTCCAGCCGGTAATCCCGGCGACCAACGCGCTCAGCAGCACCGCCGCTGAGACGGCTGCATCTCCGAGCAGGTGAAGAGCGGCTGCTCGACGGTTTAGATCTCCATGATGATCTGAACCGAACAGACGGGCAGAGACCAGGTTTACGACCAGACCAGCGCCTGCGGCAATGGCGACCGGCCAGGCCACCACCAGCTCCGGTTGTCGAAAACGTTGCAGGGACTCCACGCAGACCACCGCGGAGGCCATCAGGATCAACACGGCGTTGGCAACGGCTGCCAGCTGGGTAGAGCGACCGAATCCATAACTGAATCGCCCCTTCGCAGGTTTCTGGCTCAGGCTCTCCGCGCCCCAACCCAGCAGGAGACCCATCACGTCACCGACGTTATGCAGGGCATCGCCGATCAATGCGATTGATCCGAATGCAATCCCTACGGCGATCTGCAAACCGCTCAGGCAGGCATTGAGCACAACCGTCAAGCGGAATGCCTGCCGGCTGTGGCTGTGGTGGTGATGATGTTCCAGACGACCGTGGCACCTAAAAACATGATGGTCACAGTCCTGCCGGCTTTGCCATTGCCAGCACAGGTACTTCCCTGCCCGCTGGCGGCTGGCTGGGAGTTGATTCACAACGTTGAACTTCCAAACAGGGGATTGGAAGGAAATCGTGTTGGTGGTTTCTCCGCTGTGGCCTATCAGCGAAAGAGCGACCGTCTTTGGTTGTTGAGTGACGAGACCACCGGCTATCTGGTGTCGTTCACTGGCCTGAATCGTCTGTTGCAAGGTGAGCAGGCATCGCTGCAGGGTGGCCGGCGTCTGCTGTTGAAGGATCGAGAGGGTTCACCTCTGCCTTCGAACTTTGACGGAGAGGGGCTGGTGCTCAATGGCAATCAGGCCTGGATCGTCAGTGAGGGGCGCCGAAACCCTGAGAGAAGGGCACGACTGGAGCGTTACAACCTCTTGAACGGACGCCTACAGCGCGAGGTCCCGCTAATCGCTGATTGGCAAGAGAGGGATGGTCAGGGGCTTGCCTCCAACAAAGGGCCTGAAGCACTGACGCAGATGGCATCTGGTGATCTGGTCATGGCAGCCGAAGCTCCGCTGATTCAGGACAGGGCAGAACAGGGCAAGGACTGGGTGCGGGTCGCCCGTCTCCGAACCGGTTCGGATCAGCGGCTCGAGCCCCTGGGGCGGTTCGAGGTCGGACCTGCAGGTGCAGCGGCCAGTCGGAAGCTGGGTTTGACCGAACTGCTGGCCTTGGAAAGTGATGCAGTAGTTCTTGGGCTGCTGCGCAGTTTTACGTTGCCAGCTGGTTGGTCTGCCCATCTGCAGGTTCTGCGTCTGCCGGCCAGTGATGCACTGAACACTCCGCTGATTCAACCGTTGCAAAGCTGGGATCTGTTGGCGAATGGTCTGCCATCAGCCAACTGGGAGGGAATGGCTTGGGGGCCGGTGATGAAAGACGGTCGAATTCCGCTGGTGCTGGTGAGTGACGATGGTTTTCACCCTTTCCAGAGCAGCTGGTTGTCCGTACTGGCTCCGCGGCGTGGGCCCGACTGTGTGCCCACTCGTTTTGCCTTCTGATCCCGATCTCTACTCCGTATCCCGATCCAATCGGGGTACCAGAGCTGATGAAGCAATCAGACCGAGGACCAGGATCATCAGTGCTGGCCAGACCGCAGCAGCGAGTTGCTCATCACCTGCGTACTGAAACACCCTCACCGCAAGCGTGTCGAAATCGAAAGGTCGAAGCGCAAATGTGAGCGGAAGCTCCTTCACGGTGTCAACGAACACCAGCAAGCTACCAACGAGGATGGGGCCACGCAGAAGCGGCAGATGAACACGTCTGAGCACGGCCGGCCAACGCAAGCCCAGCCCTGTTGCTGCTTCATCAAGGCTAGGAGAGAGTCGCTCCAGAGCTGCATCAATGCCACCTTTGCTCACGGCAAGGAAGCGATCGCTGTATCCCCAGAGCAGAAGCAGGATTGGAGACAGTTGCCAGGGGGTGCCGACCACTAGCAAAGCCAGCGCCAGAACTGCACCTGGAATGGCGTAGCCCATGCCCGACAGAAATGTCACGGCTCTGAGCCATCTGGAACGACTCCAGCGTTTAGCAACGGCCAGCAACAGGGCTGCCAGGCCCGCCAGCAGAGTCGCTCCTAGCGCGAGCCCCAGCGTACGCAGGGTGAGCAGCAGCAATTCTGGTGTCAGGCCGGTGGCCAACTGCTGCCAATTCATTCCGCCCCACAACAGCGGAATGCCAAGGGTGATCAGGGGAGGTATTGCTGCCAATGCCTGGGCGCAGAGAGCTCGCCAGCCATTCAGCTTCCACGCTGGTGACTCTCCACCGGCTACGCCTTCGGACCAGCGACGGCTGCGGCTGCGCAGTCTGCGTTCGCCGAACAGAAGGACCATCACGATGCAGAGGGTGATCAGAGCGAGTCCCACAGCACCCGCGGGATTGCCCTCGATTCTCCAGGCCTCAATAATTCCAGCCGAAAGACTGGGAATGCCCAGCAGTTGCACGGCACCATATTCATTCAAAACCTCCATACCCATGAGGGCAATGCCGGCACCGATCGCCGGCAGGGTCATGGGCAATGCGATCCGGCGGAAACTGTTCCAAGGCCCCACTCCTAGCGAGCGGCACGCTTCCAGTTGCCGGCGTCCACAGATGGTGAAGCTTTCAGTGCTGAGCAGGAACACATAGGGGTAGGTGGTCAGCGCCATCACAACGATTCCCCATCCCATCCCGGTGATGGTGATTCCCTCCAGACTGCCGATATCCACCAGAGTCGCCGCCAGTAGATATGACGGATTGGCCAGGGGTATTAGCTGGGCGATCCGCAGCCAGCGGCGGCCAGGGAAGCGGCAGTTCGCTAGCAGCCAGCCATTGGCGGTTCCGATCACACCCCCCATCAGGCTGGTGCCCAAAAGCAGCAGCACAGTGCCGCGGATCTGGAGCAGACCATCTGGCCTAAGGCTGGCATTGCCGTTGCTCACGCCGCTGAGTCCTTCGCCCAGTAAGCCGATGACCGGAAGCAGGGCAAGGAACGCAATCGCCACAGCTCCCGCCACCAGCAAAAAGCGGCCTGACAGCAAGCGGCGCGTCCTGGCGAGAACCCCTTGCTCAGTGGGATCTGCCATTGAGAATCTATCGCTGTTCACGCTTGGATTACTAGTAACGACGGGTGCTCAGGTACTCAGCAGGCTTTCGCTTCTGTTACTTGAAGCCAGGAGAGGGGGGGCTCTCAAGCCAGAACGAATTCGATGCGTCGAGGAAGGAAGGCTGGGAAGACACGCGCAACAGAGGTTTTGAGAAGCGTATTCAATAACGTGGCTATATGCATTAAAAAACCTCACTTCTGGTGAGGTTTTTGGTAATGAACCAATTCCGAGTTGCTGTTTAGCGGTCGCTGCGACGGACGGGGATCGGAACAAGGGCTGGTTCCATCAGGCCACCACCACCGTTGTCGTCATCCGAATCAAGCAGGATCCAGAAAGCAAGCGCCAAAGCCATCAACAGACCACCTGCCGCGAGAACTTCAACCATGCCCTCTCCTCGTTGAGTGCCACCCTAATCATGTTTGCTGAATACGGGGCAACTTCGCCTCCACTGCCTGACCAACAGGCACGACAACGCATTCCTGAAGCTGATGTCTCAGGGTGTCATGGTCGAGTCCACGGCCGATCAGCACTAGTTGGTTCTTGCGGGTTCCGGTCCAGTCGCTGTCGTCGATTGAGAATCGTTTGCCCGCCAGGTGGAACACGTGACGTCGCTCGCTTTCCTTGAACCAGAGAATTCCCTTGGCTCGGAAAACGCTTTCAGGCAGATGGTTGTCGAGAAAATTCTGAAAGGCTCTCAAATCAAAGGGATCACTGCTTGAGAAGGACAGAGATGTGAAGCCTTCGATGGCCAGATGATCAGCGGATCCATGGTCGTGGCTGTGCCCATGGTCGTGGCTGTGCCCATGGTCGTGGCTGTGCCCATGGTCGTGGCTTTCGTTCACCACCCGGTCGGATTCGAACAGACCCACGCTCAGCAGAAGGGGCAGCGGCACATCCCCTTTCACTGAGTGCAGGATGCGTGCATCCTTTTTGACGTCGCGCAGCTGTTGTTCGACATCCTTTACGCGAGCTTCATCGACAAGATCGGTTTTGTTGAGCATCAGGATGTCGCCATAGATCACCTGCGATCGACCGACTTCGCTGGCAATGGCTTCTGCTCCGAAGTTTTCAGCATCAATCAAGGTGATGATCGAGTCGAGCCTCGTTAAATCACGCAGCTCGCTGCCCAGGAATGTCATTGCAACGGGCAGCGGATCAGCCAGACCCGTGGTTTCCACTACTAGGTATTCGACAGGTTTGGGCCTCTTGAGGATGCGGTCCACGGCCTCCAGTAGCTCTCCGTTGATGGAGCAGCAGATGCACCCGTTGCTCAGTTCGACCATGTCCTCATTGGTGCTCACCACCAACTCGTTGTCGATCCCGATCTCACCAAATTCATTGACAAGAACAGCCGTTTTGAGACCCTCCTGATTGCTCAGGATGTGGTTCAACAGCGTTGTTTTCCCTGCTCCGAGAAAGCCAGTGAGAATCGTCACCGGCACCGCGGCTCGTTTCGCGCTGGTTGTCATCAAAAATCCCGCACCTTAGTTTCATCTTGGCAGCGGTTTACTGCAGGGCGTCGATGGATCGCGCCAGCTCTGCATCCAGATTGCTCAGTCCTCCCAGGTCGTGAGTGGTCAATTCGATCGTCACCCGGTTGTAGACGTTGCTCCAGTTGGGATGGTGCTGTTTCGATTCCGCCAACAGGGCCACCCTGGTCATGAAGGCGAATGCCTCGCTGAAGTTGTTGAATTGCCACTGGCGTTTGAGGCGTTCATCCCCCACTTGCCACTGCGTCAGAGTGGCGCGAAGGTCTTCGCGTTCCTGAAGGCTGAGCAGCACTGCCATTGGCCATCGTCCCTGAACTTCAGCTCTAGCCTGGAGCGTGAGCGGCGGTTCTGGTCAAGAGATGTTCAACAGACTGGTCTGGCTTCTGATGATCCTTGTTCCGATGGTCGGCCTTTCAACGCTTCCGGCAAGAGCCCAACGCGTGGTTAAAAAACTCACTGCTGAGTGCCCAATGGGCTACATCGACATGTCGAACGGCAAGTGCAGTGCTCTCGGATTGATGAGCTACACCCTTCGCCCGGCGATGGATGAGAACTGTCCGTCCGGTTGGAATCCGATGGGCGGTGGCTATTGCCGCAAGGACTGAATGAATCGGTCGATCCGCGGGACAATGTGTTGATTGCGCGGTCAGCTGGCGATGGAGGGCTTGAGTCATGACAGACGTCGATTATTTGATCAATCGGTTTCATGAGCTGTTCAGGCGACAGGATGCCCAGCGCCAGTTGAAACGACTGATGCTCGAGGAACAGACGGATCAGGAGACTGGTTGCCCTGAAGAGGGCGAAGAGCTGCAATGACCGGATTGTCGATCCCGCCGCCGCCCTTGAACCCCCGTTTCAATTAGAACGTCGGTCCAGCTGGATCTTGGAAGATCATGCGACTCCTGTATTTCGCAGCAGTCTTCGCCACGGCCTCCTGGCTGATCGCTCTGTTGTGGCGCAAGCTCGTCGCTGTCCGCCAGGTCAACGTCATTGTTGAATCACCGGAAAGAACAGCCCAGGTCAATTCCTTGGAGAGGGCTCTAAGCGCTGAAGGGGGGGAACCTGATTCCAGTGCAACTGACGATCAGGAACTGTCCTGATGGTTGATTGAAGCCAGACGCATCAGTGCTTTGCGTTTTGGAAGCTGTTCTCTGAGCTTGAAGCTAGTTAAGGTCGTTTCAGATCGATGAAGCCAATGGCTGCCGGGATAACGGCTTGGGATCGTCTTGGCTCGCACCTCCACGAAACCCAGGTTATGGATTCCATAACCAGGACCCTTTATTGGGATCAAAACACCCGAATGCCAAGCGGTGGTGCAGCCTGGCGTGGTGAGCAATTGGCTCTTTTGGCTCGCCAGCTCCACGCCCGCCAAAGTTCTGATCACTATGCGGAGCTGATCGCTGAAGCCCGCGGAGAGTGGCGACTCCGCGCAAACGATATTGATCGCCCTGAAGCCATTAGCGGCCAGGCCCGCAATTTGGATCTGCTTGAGCAGGATCTCCGTCGGCAGCAGGCACTTGATCCTGATCTAGTTAGTGCTCTCGCCAAAGCCAAATCCCAGGGCTACGACCTTTGGCAACAGGCCCGCAGCACTTCCGACTTTCCTCTTTTTGCGCCTGCTCTTCGTCGGATGGTGGAGTTGCGTCAGGAACAGGCTCGTCAGTTGGCAGAACCGCGAAGTTGCTGGGAAACCCTCGCGCAGCCGTTCGAGCCTGACCTCACGCTTCAGCGGCTTCAGGCTCTGTTCGCGCCCCTGCGCAAACGTTTACCCGAACTATTGGAGCAGCTCAAGGGCAGTACCAGGCCGTCATCTCTCAGCTGGGATCTGCCCGCATTGACTCAGCAGCAGCTCTGTGATCAGCTGCTCTGCGACTGGGGCAGGGACAAGGGAATCACATGCGTGGCGGCCTCCCCACACCCCTTCTCGATCACCTTGGGTCCTCGCGACTTCCGCATCACCACGCGCGTGGTGCCTGGTCAGCCTCTGTCCTGTTTTCTGGCCACAGCACACGAGTGGGGACATTCGCTGTATGAGCAGGGACTGCCGACCACCTCGCATCAGTGGTTTGCCTGGCCTCTCGGCCAGGCCACGTCCATGGCAGTGCATGAAAGTCAGTCGCTGTTTTGGGAAAACCGGGTGGCCCGAAGTCAGCCTTTCTCGGAACTTTGGTGGGAACGCTTTGCCGTTGCGGGTGCACCTCTGGAGTCGGCAGCCGATCTCTGGAAGGCGATGAATCCGATGGCGCCTGGATGCAATCGGGTGGAAGCTGACGAACTCAGCTATGGGCTTCATATTCTCGTGCGAACGGATCTTGAGCTGGCTCTGTTGGAACAGGGCCTGCCGGTGGAGGATCTTCCGAGCGAATGGAATCGTCGTTATGGAGAACTGCTGGGGATCACCCCCGCAGATGATGCACAGGGCTGCCTTCAGGATGTGCACTGGAGTGAAGGCCTTTTTGGCTACTTCCCGTCCTATCTGCTTGGACACTTAGTCAGTGCTCAGCTGAGCGAAGCGATGCAGTTGGCGATCGGCTCTCCTGAGGAGCACGTTCGCCGTGGTGATCTCAGCGTCATGCTCGGTTGGCTGAGGGACAACGTCCATCCCATCGGTCGTGCTTTGAATGCTGAGCAACTGGTGGAGCAGGTGTCTGGACGGTCTCTTTCGAGTGCCCCCTTTTTGAGCTATCTGGAAGCCAAGCTGGAGCGGTTGTTCACTGTCCGGGCCTAACCGCTCTGCCCATTGCTGTGTGATGAATCAACGTGCCGGTGAATGTCAGAGCTGAACAACACGGTTGAGCGCGAAGCTGTTGCTCAGACGTGCTCGTAATATCACCGCTGCGAACGCCGTCCTCCATGGCCAATCTCGACCAGGCTCCGAGCCGCAGCATGCCGAACCTGCTGCACGTGTTGCCGGCCTTTGCTGACGAATCCGAGTTTCGTCTGAACACGATCGTGGAGCTCAACTCCAACACGATCAACAAGTACGAGCTGATCACCGAGACGGGTCACCTGAAGCTGGACCGGGTCGGTTATTCCTCGCTGGCCTATCCCTTCGCTTACGGCTGCATTCCTCGGACCTGGGATGAGGACGGTGACCCGCTCGATATTGAGATTGTGAATGTCACCGAGCCTCTGATTCCAGGTTCAATTGTTGAAGCTCGCATCATCGGCATCATGACGTTCGATGATGGTGGTGAGGTTGATGACAAGGTCATCGCGGTGCTTGCCGATGACAAGCGTGTCGATCACATCAAGAGCTTTGAGGATCTTGGTGGGCAATGGAAAAAGGAAACCACGTATTACTGGGAGCATTACAAGGATCTCAAGAAGCCAGGAACTTGCACCGTGAACGGCTTTTTCGGTACGGATAAAGCCATCGAGATCATCAAGACCTGTGAGGCTCGTTACCTGGCTGAGATTGACCCCAAACTTGTCGATTAATTCACCAGTTGCTCCGCGTTCAACGTGATGATGCTGCCCACCCATCCCCGGATCTCCAAAATTCTGATGCAAGTCACCTGTCTCGTGGGTGGCATCGGTCTCTTCTTTGGATTCAATGCTCTGTCTGCAGGTCAAATTCACTCTGCAGTTCAGTGGGTTGCTCTCTGGTCAGTCGGTGGTGTGGGGCTGTTGTCGTTCGTTCGCCATGCTGTGTTTCATCGCAGTGATGCGGTGCGCATGGGCTGGGATCTCGGCAAGCGCAACGACTTCCAGCTTGAGGTGGGATTCGCCAATCTCGCCTGGGGGCTGGTGGCTTTGATCGCCTCGTTTCTTGGCTGGGGAACCATGGCTCTTGGTTCCCTCATCCTGGTGTTCGGCATCTACATGCTGCAAGCAGCGGTGCTGCATCTGTTCGATTCAGGTCGAAACCCCCAGCGTCTCAGGGCAGGAATCCAGTTCATCAACGTTGCCTTTGCTGTCTTTCTGCTCTGGTTTGCCTTTGCGGTGCTGTCTTGAAGCCGCAATTCAGGGCTTGAGCAGAATCGCTCCTGCGGTGGGAGGAATGGTGTACTGGATCCTGAGATCGGTCACCTGTTGATCGGCGACAGCCCAGAAGTCAAGATCCTGGATCAGGTTGATGTTGCAGGCCAGCCCCTTTTCATAACCGGCCATGGCCGCATCAGGAATGAACTGGCCTGTCTCTGGGGCGATCAGTCCGGTGGTGGTGCTGAAGGATTTGCCGAGATGGAAATCGAGCATTACCTCCAGCAGTGATTCAAACCCGAAGCCATCAGTGAATAAACCGGCCTGAAACGCCGCCACATTCATCTCCCCCTGAGTGTCGGTGTTGAAGCCCCCCAGGATGTGGCAGCAGTCATGGTTGATCAGCAGTTCTGAAGTGCTCTTGTGTTCGCCGGGCAGGGCCCACTGACGATCGCGGTACCAATGAAAGAAGCTGTGACCAAGGCTTCCTTCCGGGAAGGATTCCAAAGACTGATAGCGGCGCGCAACACCGGGGTCGCCGATGGCCTGATGAATGGAGCTGATCACTCCACGAATGAATTTGGATGGTGTGTCGAGCATCAGGAACTCACCCATGCTTCGCCGCCCGTAATTCAGGAGCAAACGCCTGAGGTGGTTGTCCCTCACGAGATGCAGGTCTTTGAGTGTCTCTGGATTGACGTTCAGGCAAGCGGCGAAATCATCCACCACACCCACCATGCGCGGGTCCACTGACATGTCCACGTAAGGAATCAGCACCAGGATCTGAATCAGCTGGTCCCGTTTGATGCCGGAGCTGATCAGATCGGGATAGTGCGTGGGAAGGATGATCTCAAGGTCTTGCAGCTCGATCCTGGAATGCAAAACGTGGGTCTGGATCGCCCCCATCATCTCCAGGGTGATCTGCGGCAGCGTTAACACTCCGCCGGCTGTTCCAACGTTTTTGATGGCTTGGAGCACGAGTTTTGCTTCAACTTCGGTCCACTTGAGTTGCTCCGGCATCGCACAAACCAGAAGTTTTTTCCCTTGGTAGCAAAAGCCTGGATGCTGCTCTGCTGGGAGGTGGATTCGTTTCTTCAGAAAGTCCTCCACTGGTGTGCGGTTTTTACCCCGGCCGATGGATACGTTGAGACCAGTGAGTCTTGGTCGTCCGGTAATGCGTCTCAAGTGCGTTGGTTGTTCCTCCCTGGCGGCCCTGGGAGTTGTGTCCTTAGCTCTGGCTGCATCGGTGCCTGCGCATGCTTCGCCTCAGTCACAGGCACCGTTGTTTGCTTCAGCAAAAGTGCATCCCGTGAATGCTGAAACCAGTATTCATCTCGATCTCAAGCAGCGACGCATCAGTGTGATCCGCGCTGGTCAGTCGATCGGGCGCTGGCCGGTGGCGATTGGTGATCCCAAGACTCCAACGCCGACGGGTGTGTTTCGGGTCCAGACCAAGCTTGTTAATCCGCAGTACGAAAGCACAAAATCAGGCCAGATCCATCCGGTCACCGGGCCTGCTAGCCCACTTGGCCATCGCTGGATCGGCTTTCTGCAGCAGGGACCCAACCAATTCGGAATTCATGGAACCCCCTGGCCTCAATGGGTGAAAATCCGCGCGGCGGTGTCGAATGGCTGCGTACGCATGCTCAATGCCCACGTTCAGAAGCTCTACGAACTGGTGGACGTGGGCACGCCGGTGATGATCACCCGGTGAGGCCTACTCCCCCAAGCACCGGGAATCCTGCACTGAAACCTGTGAACAACATCTGAACTGCAATGGCGGTGAGGATCAAGCCCATGATTTTCGTGAGCACCTGCAAAGCAGATTCACTGATTCTGGATGAGAGCAACTCACCAGCATTGAAAATCAGATAAACGAGCAAACTCATGACGAGCACAACCAGGCTGAGCATCAGCTTCCCTCCCGTGCTGGCGGCGTGTGGATCCGCGATCACCACCGTGAGGGTGCCTGGACCAGCCAGCAGGGGAATGCCCAGAGGCACGATTCCCTTCACCGAAGAGTTCTGGTCGCGTTCTAAGGACTTCGGATCGTGGTGAACCTTCGAAGGTTCGGAGCGCAGCATCGAAAGGCCGATCAGAACCACGATCAATCCACCTGCTACCTGAAAGGCTGGTCTGCCGATTCCAAAGAAGCCGAGCAGATCATTGCCAAGCCAAGTGGCGAGAAGCAGGGCAATCACCATGGTGAAAGCGCTGCTGCGTGCGATCGCCCTGTCCTGGCGCTTGTTGCCGTTTGTGAATGACAAATAGATCGGCAGATTGCCGATCGGATTCGAAATGGTGAAAATTCCGACCGCTGTGTGCAGCAGTGACATAGTCAGGCTTCGGGACGAACCGAGGCGAAGATCTCCTGAAGGATCTCGCCCGCACCACGGGATTTCAAGTCAGCTGCGAGTTTTAATCCCACATCTTCTGGATTGTTCAGAGGTCCGCGGCGTTCATCACGGATCATTTGCTTGCCATCAAGGCTGGCCACCATCCCAGTAAGAACCATTTCATGACCGTCAATACGGCTGTTAACCCCGATAGGGACCTGGCATCCACCCTCTAGTTCCCGGAGGAAAGCCCGTTCTGCCAGGCATCGTCCAGCGGTTGGAGCATGCTCCAGAACTTGAATGATGTTCAGAACATCCTGGTTGTCGGTGACACATTCGATTCCGAGGGCTCCCTGTCCCACGGCATGAAGTGAAATGTGGCCAGGAATGATCTGATGGATTCGATCTCCGAATCCAAGTCGGCTCAGGCCTGCTGCTGCGAGGATCAGGCAGTCATATCCGCCAGCATCCAATTTTTCCAGCCGGGTGATGACGTTGCCGCGAACGTCTTTGAACTGCAGGTGGGGGAAGTGGTAACGCAGCTGAGCGAGTCGCCGCAGCGAGCTGGTGCCGACGACGGATCCCTCTGGCAACGTCTCAAGGGTGTATTCAGCGTTTTTGCTGTTCACCACCAAGGCATCCGCGGGATCCTCCCGCTCGGTAATGCAACCGAGCATCAGGCCGTCGGGCAGGTTGGTGGGCAGATCCTTGAGTGAGTGCACGGCGATCTCTGCTCGACCCACCAGCATCTGGGCCTCTAGTTCCTTTGTAAATAGGCCCTTATCGCCGATTTTTGCCAGAGCAACGTCCAGAATTTTGTCGCCCTTCGTGGCCATGGCCTCCACCGAGATCGCCAGTCCTGGATGGGCTTTCTCCAGTTCGGCTTTCACCCAGTTGGTCTGCACCATGGCCAGCTGGCTGCGGCGGGAGGCGATACGCAGTTGCTCGAGAGCCATGGGCACGTTGAAACAGCCACTCAGCCTACGGAGTCGAAGGCCCAGTTTCGTTCAAGATTTCACAGAATGCAGGCCCATGAAGGCTTTTTGACTCTCCAGCTCAGAAGCAGGCCTCACTCTTCATTGCGAGCAGCTTTACGATCTGGTCGTTCTCGAGGGTCGCAATGCCTGGTCCTGTAGTCAACGGAGTGAAGCTGAGCCATCCATCCGCCGGCTCCTCTCTGGCTCACGTGGATGAATCAGTCCCTTTTCTGCCTTTGTTGAGCGAGGGATCGATTCGACTAGTGCTGCTCACCAGCGGTGTGATGCTGGTAGCGCGTCTCAGGCAGACCACCGACTCTGACGGCGATCGGGCTTATCAATTGATTAGGCCTCTGAGGCTAGAAAAGCAGGATGACTCAGGACCGTGGTCCCTGCATTCCTATCTGGCTGGATTAACGCCCCAGAGCAATGTTGTGATGCTCAAGGCAGCAGTTGCGGCATTGTTGGAACCGGAAGCACGCATTCTGCAGGCCTATACCCGTTCCACTAATCAGGAATGTCCTCCATCAGAAACGCCTGTTGAGCGTTTGAAGAAGGCGTTTCAGGAATTCACCGATAGTGTTGAATCGCACTGAATTGTTCAGTTCGAATGAAGAGTTCAAAAGCAGCGTTCAATAAAAAAGGAGGCAATTTGCCTCCTTTTTTATTGAACTGAGAGTGGCTGTTATGAAATTACTTGATGTATTCATTACCCTTGTGACAGTCAAGGGTTTTGGCGGATTTCTGATCAATACCTCGGTTAGAATGCCTTCAAAGGGAGGTTTCTTGTCTCATGGGTGCCAAGGGAGTCATCGTCACCAAGACAGAAACAGGTATTCCTGACTGCCACATCATTCAGTTCTCTGAACGGAAGGATTTGGAACTTCGGGTCACCCTGAGGAAACCCAAGTATCGGCAGATTCACAGGTCACTTCATACACCTGATCTTGCTGAAGCAATGACAAGGTTTGGGGTTGTGTATGCAGATGTGATTAAGGAACCGGATCTCTTTAGTCACAAAGTTGAGGTGTTCATTACCAAGCTTGCTGATGAGTTTATGAATGAACAAACTTCCAGAGTGATTCGCGAGGAGATAGCAGAGGGTACACGAAAGGGCAAAGATCGATCCATCTATAAGGGAATGCTTCCTTACCTGGTGTCGAGAAAGGTGACCAAGGTTTCAGAGGTGAATGGACAAACATTCAGAGACTATGGAACCTGGAGAAAGGACAACTTTGGATTTGAACAGGAAACTATCAATACTGAGATTCGACACATCAAGGAATTCTTGTATTGGTGTCAGAAGGTGAAACAAAATTGGAAGGGAGAGATTTGGCTTATCCCACCACTTCGAAAGGTGAAAGGTGGCGTGAAACCAAACTCTGCTTACACCGATGAGATGGTGATAGAGATGATGGATTACTTGGAATGGAAGTCTAATGATGACAACGTCTCCCCCTATCAGAGATTGAGATGGAAGATCTTCACTCTCTACTTCTCCCTTCAGATGCAATGTGGATGTAGGACATCTGAGTTCACTTATGTCCAATGGAAGCACGTTCGAGTGAGTGGATATAACCCCCTGTTCCCTAACCAATTAGAGGGGATAGTGAATGATGTACACATACCAGTATCTAAGACTGGACCCAGAGACATCTTATTTGAATCAGCATCCTTAGTACTAATGAAGGCAATCTATGAGTCAAAGGGATGGAAGCTCAATCCAGAGGATTATGTGTTTGCTAATATCCTCAATCGTCAGAGACAAACATCTCAGAGCTTTAATAAGCTGTTCAATCAGATGAAGGATGACTTGGGTTATGGTGATGAGTTCACTTTGTATTCAACTCGATCTGTGTATATCTCTGATCGAATTGTTCAGGGCTCACCACTTAGCTTGATAGCTCAGCAATGTGGAAACTCAACTCGTGTGATTGAGGAGCGATATCAGGATGTGATTCTCAAGATCAACTCTGATCAACTGATCAAGAGGAACCAAACTGAGCAATCACGAGAAGAGTTTGTTCCTGTGATATGAGAGGCGACGAATTGCGAACTCATTGAATTCACTGATGCTACTGGCGTTATGTTGATGAATATTGATCTGACTGAATGAAGCGTGAGTTAGTAAGACAGGCTCTTGTATCTCAATGGTCAAAACTTAGTGGCCAAGAACTGGAGACATTGTTGGGTTGGGAACTTGATGACAAGCAACCTCACATCAAAGGCATGTTGATTCACTACAGGAGTGAGGATGTTCCTGTGATATGAGTGATGAGGAAGTCAATGAGTTCCTGCTGAATCTGGATTAGACACAAGAAAGGGACCTGATAGGCAAAGGTCCCTTTCTCACGGTTCCGGTAGTAACCAAAGGTATTTATTTGAAGAGGATGGGGGTAGAACCACCATGGATCAATCCATCCTCATGACTTACTCAGTCATAAGATATTTATTTGAGAGTTCGATAAGTTCTGAGAATTCCCGTGATAGATAAGGAAATTTTATGAGACTTGATTTCTTTTATGATGCAATCTAAGACGACAGTAAGATCTCACATTTATAAGAACCTTCCTTGAACACTAACGCACGCATACCCATTCTTTTTGATGTTTTCAAGTATTAGCCAATTCCCAGCTTGTGTAATACCCAAGTAATAATCTAAATACAATCACCAGTGTGTTGAAGAAGATCAAAAATGCATAAATCCACAGGAAGAGACGCTGTAAGAAGGGGAACCACACCTGCTCAATGGATTCCTCGACCTACCCAAGATAAAATTGTTTCCTTCAAGATGGATCCTGAGTTCTATAAGGAAGTAAAGCTCTACTGTGATGAGAGTCAAATTAAGTTCTCTCAGTTGATGAGGTATCTACTGGCTAAGGAACTAAGAGGTACTTGATGCAATTTGCGGAATTTTCCGGAATAGACTTTCCTCTATCGTTAATTACAGGCTGCATTCACTGCAAAGACTGTCCTCCTTTGTCTCGTTGCAGTTTCCAAATATAGAATTTCCATATACTCCTCCAGCAATGTTTTCAAGCTCTCTTTCTGAAACTTCTACTTTTTTGATGTCATCAGCGCTAAATGCGTGGCCGCATTCTTCAGCGATGCCCATGACCTCTTCAGGTGACTTTGCCGTTTTTAGTTTCTCCTGAAGGCTGGAGTCGCCTTTGACTTTGGCGAGGAAGGCTTTGAGTTGTTCTAGGGACATGGTTATCAGGAGACATTGACAGTTATAGCAAAAATGCTTCAAGGTGTCTTTAACTAACAATTACTGTGCTCAATCGTTCCAGGTATTGAAGGCTGCTTTATGGGCTTATTGTGGTTTTCTCTGCAGATTTGACAGTCATTCATTGACGTTGATCAAACTTCCGAGCATTTGAACCCAGCAGTGCCACCACCAGAAACTTGCTCTAACTCTTCTTAACGGAGCTTTATGATTTCACCGGTCTACAATTCAGAAACGACACGAGTATAAGTCTTAAGCTTTAGTGGCTGATCTTTTTCAAGACAAATTTTGTAGTGACTTAAAACAGCCGCAATATTGTTGAAAGGCAATTGCGGACAAGAGTAAATATGACTGAAAGGGGTTTTTTTGACTCCTCTCGGGAGATTAATGTATAAATCGCGTATCTTCAGGATTAAATCATCTTTCAAGTTAAAGTGCTTTTTTAGCGAGGTCAGGACAGACCAGCTAGAGGACTCTTTTGCCTGGCTGGCTGGGAAGATTTCAAAACAAAGTCTTGGATGGGTCGATGGCTTTGATAAGCATAAATCAATACAGCAGCGTATACTGGTGTTCTCGAGAGAAGAAAGATATTGCATCGCATTTTCATATGAAGTCCTAAAATCTGATGAGAACCATGGCCAGAAGCTAGGTTGAATATCTTCAAGTGATGCAGAAGATTGAAAAACTAGTTTCACCATGTCCTCTCTCCCAACCATCAGACCAATCCAATATGGGCAGCCAAGAGATTCAAAGATATCCTGCAACATCTGCTGGCATTCATTCGTTCGTTTAGGGGTCTCTTGAAAAGCAATGCAATAGTCAAGGACGTCGCTCAGCATCCTTGGCTGCACCTCAGTCTCAACGATGTCAAGACTCTGAAATACACCTCCCAGACAAATTGGGCTTTTTAAAAGGTCAAATTCAAGATAATGATAGTCAGGCAACGCACAACTGAATGGGGTATTTCGCTTTCTATATTGGGTACGAGCATTGCTTGCATTAATCCCCCCTGATAGAGTTTTGACGGGGTCGACTTGATCACATCGTTCCAGATACAAGTCCCACCAGATTGGCATAAACGCTTTGGGCAGAAGTGCTGCCGAAGATAGAATACCGAAAGATACATCTACGGCCAAGTGATTATCATGATGAAATTCAAGCAAGCATTCGTATTTCTGACAGGTCTCATCAAGTTGTATTTTCCTTGCCATCTCTAGAACAGGATCCCATAATCGTTGATCTGTTTGATCAAAGATTTCATTAACCACCCAGGATATTGATTCCTCATAATTAGTGTAGATCAATTCTCTAATTCATAATCATTTTCCCTAGCCATATCAATAAGCTCTTCAGGTGTCTTAGTTGCTTTTAGTTTCATCTGAAGATTGGAATCGCCTTTGACCTTGGCGAGGAATGCCTTGAGTTGTTCTAGGGACATGGGTATCAGGTCTTTTCAGCACTTATAGCAACGGTCTGCTGCAGTGTCTTTGGCTATTAATTACTGCGCTAAATCGTGCCAGGTATTGGAGGCTGATTTATGGGATTGGTCAGACTGTTGAAGTAATAAAAAACCCCTGCTATCGAAGGGGTTGCAGTCTTACAAATCAGTAGCTGCGAAGAGGGAATTGCCTCTTCCCACTAGTAAGACATAGCAGCAGGCCCGCAGTTGCCTCCTCCAGCAACGCCATCTAGCTCTTCTTCGCTGAGTTCCATCATCCCAGTGATCTTATCAGCAGTGAATTCATGGCCGTGATCCTTAGCGATGCCCACAACGTCTTCAGGAGTCTTCGCTGCCTTTAGTTTCTCCTGAAGACTGGTGTCTGCTTTGACCTTTTCCAGGAAGGCTTTGAGTTGTTCTAGGGACATGGGTATGAGGTCTGTTCTGCAGTAATAGCAGCGGCCTGTTGCAATGTCTTTATCTAATGCTTACTGAGCTAAATCGTGTCAGGTATTGAAGGCTTATTGATGGTCTTTTTGGGGTGATTGAAGCAATAAAAAGCCCTGTCAATTTCAGAGGTTATTCGAGCGTGTAAGCTGTTGGTGAGTAACTGAGTTGTTAGTGGCAGTTATGGTGGGCAAATGATGATGGGCAGTATTATGGAGGGGGTGTCAGTGATGGATGGATGTAAAATGCAGTGTCCACCTGCCACACCTTCCAGCTCCTCGTCAGAGAGCTTTGGATTAGTTAGGTCGTCAGCAGAAAAACTAAACCCAGCTTCTTTTGCAATCGCAACTACTGCATCAGCATCAGCAGATGCTTTGAGCTTTTCCTGAAGACTGGTGTCTACTTTGACCTTTTCTAGGAAGGCTTTGAGTTGTTCTAGGGACATGGTTATCAGGAGACATTGACAGTTATAGCAAAAATGCTTCAAGGTGTCTTTAACTAACAATTACTGTGCTCAATCGTGCCAGGTACTTGATACAACAATAAATACCTGTGCATGTTTTATGCATTGGATTACTCAACCCTTCAGTGTTTTGCTTCTCACTGGAGGGTTCTTTTGTGCTTAGGAATAACTTATGCCTTGCTCCTGTTATAAACCTCTTGCAGGGGATTGTAGGTGTGTATTAGAGGTTTCTAATAATGCTCAGGAAATCATCTTGGAATATATCTCTCCTTTCCTGTTGCTTCTGACTCAGTTTACCAATGATCTTTGGATCCATTGGTAACTTACCTTCCCTCATTAGAGCTACCATTTCCTCTAACTCATCTATGTCCATTGTATGTGTTATTGGGTCCTTTAAATATTTAACTTGCCTCCTTTTAAATGTTATGCTTGTAGTGTAACTATCAGAACTGAAAGGTATTAGCTAAGACGAATTATCAGTTAACGAATAAGGGGAATCCTGTTACAAGAAGAGAGGAATAATAATGTTTGATTGTAAGTGGGAAAGTTTTATGATCTAAGTGGGCAGAGTTTTGGCAAATGGAACGTTCTCTATCGTGTTCCATCATCTAAAACTGATCCAGGTACAAGATGGAAAGTGAGATGTGATTGTGGCAATGAGGCTGAGGTAAAGGGATCACTGCTCAGGAGAGCAAGGAGTACACAATGCCAGCAATGTGCTCGTGGTGTTCCTGATTTGTGTGGCGAGAAGTTTGGAAGATTAACAGTTCAAGCAAGAGTTGAGAACACACCAGCTGGCAGATCCCAATGGAGTTGTATCTGTGAATGTGGCAATGAAGTAAAGATTGGTGCTTATGCACTCTTATCAGGGCACTCTCAAAGTTGTGGTTGCCTTCAACGAGAAGAATTAGGAAATAGGAGGCGAACTCATGGATTATCCAAAACAATTGAATATCGAATTCTCAATGGTATGAAGGGTAGGTGTTACAACCCCAACTATGAGGATTATGAGTATTGGGGTGGGAAAGGAATCAAAGTTTGTGATAGATGGTTAGGTGAGGATGGAATCCTTAACTTCATTACTGATAGAGGTAAGAGGCCTTCACCTCATCACACCATTGAGCGCATCAACAATGATGGAGATTACACACCTGAGAACACTTGTTGGATGTTGTTGCCTGATCAAGGTAGAACCACAAGCAACTCTAAGTTGAATGGGCATGTGAATGAGATAAGGGAACGATTTGGCAAATGGAGCGGTACCAAGAATGGTTTTGCTAAGAGTGTATGTGGTGAATATCAAGTAACGGTTCGATCTATCCTTAACTGCCTTGGAGGACAAACTTATCCAAATGGAGATGTGCTAAGGCCTGATTGATAAGACCAGAGCCACTGCGTTATAATAAGGGCACTTACACCTTTGTTATGGCTAAGGAAGCAGACTTTGATTTGGATTCTCTTATTAAGGCGGTTGTTGCCTCTGATGAGAATGAGGCGAAACCACTCACTGGTGATGACCTGTTGGCCTGTGTGAAGGAGAACTCAGAGGCACCTAAGGATGTGCTTTTGGAAAAGGCAGGTTATGTAACTACCAAGAATGGAAAGAAGGTTACAAATCCGAGTGGTTTCTACTTGGCATTGATCGAAGCACAAGGGTTATCACTACCCAATATGCAGAAGGCGAAACCCCAAAGAACTGGTGGTGTTGGTAGAACCCTGCCTTACAAGACGAAGGTAATGAAGAATGGATCCCTTGTGGTTGGAGCAGGTTATTTTCGTGCTCATGGATACTCTGTTGGAGATACATTCAAAATCAAGATCACTGATGGAAGTATCAGGATTGATCCTTGTGAACCCAAAGACGACTGATTCATTCACTTCTAGCCACCATTATTCAACTACCACATCATGGAAAAACTAACTGGTAAAGCACTCGCGAAGAAAGCAAAGGAGTGTGTTGATAACCAGCAGGGATTGACTTCTACCTGTATTGAAACTGGATTTTATAATCAGGTTGGAGACAAACAAATTCCAGCCACCAATACTTT
>QCUI01000001.1 GCA_003210775.1 Synechococcus sp. AG-679-A04 | reverse complement strand
CTACCTTTGCTGTGGAGGTTCTCACCACCTTGCGTGAACGCCGTTGGGGAGAAGCCGTTTTGCTTACGAGTGGTTCGGTGATCGCTGGTCTTCTCGTTGCTGCTGCAGGTTTCAGTCTGGGACTCGCTCATGCCTGAACAGTCGCCGTCTCTGGCCAAGGAGCTTCAGGAGCTGCTTTTGGTTGCCGTGGGCGCTGTTCCAGGAGCTTTGTTGCGCTGGCAGTCCAGTGTGGTGTTGCATGACCGAGACGTGCTGGTCAATGTTCTCGGTTCTCTGATCTTGGGCGTGCTGCTGGGCCTGCCGTATCGGCCCCGGCTTCAGCTGCTGGTTGGGATTGGTTTCTGTGGTTCGTTGACCACGTTCAGCAGCTGGATGGTCAACAGCGTGGATCTCATTGTTTCGGGCCAGCTGCTCGAGGCCCTTGGATTGATTGGCATGACCCTAGGGCTGGGCCTTGGTGGCGCAGCCCTTGGTTTATGGATCGGCCGCAGCGTCGATGCGCTGAAGCTCAAGCCTTCAGAGCCGCCTCGATAGCGCTGTTGAGTTCAGCCTCCTCAGGAGCAACTCCGCTCTTGTAGCGGGAGAGAACAATACCGTCCTTGCCGATCAGGAATTTTTCAAAATTCCAGGCCACATCTCCAGCAGGCTCCGCCTGATTAAGCGTGCTGTAGGGCTCGGTGGTGCTGCCTGTGGCATGCACCTTGTCGAACAGTTCAAAGCTGGCGCCGTAGGTGGTTGAGCAGAAGCTCTTGATTTCATCAAGGCTGCCGGGCTCCTGGGCTCCGAAGTCGTTGCAGGGAAATCCCAGAACGCAAAGTCCTTGTGCGCCGTACTTGTCTTGCAGGGCTTGGAGGCCGGCATATTGCTTGGTGAAGCCGCAACGGCTGGCCACGTTCACGATCAGCAGCACTTTTCCGGCGTAGTTACCTAATGACTGATCGGTTCCTGTGGAGGTTTTCACCACAACCTTTGAGATGTTGACGGACATTCGGGGAAAAGAGCTTCGCAGCGACCTTAGCTACGTCGTACTCTCCCTTGATCGAAAGGTGGACTCCTGGATCAGTCACCATCGCGCGGCATTTTTTACGAAGGGATTGATCTGTTCCGAGCAGGTGCCGTTTTTCTTGTGCTCTGGTCTCACGCAGGTCCATTGCTCCCTGACACCTGGCCGAATGTTCTGTCTGCCAACTGGTTTCGACCTGGCTTTTGGGGAGTAACAATCTTTTTTGCCATCAGCGGCTTTCTGATCATCGGGCAATTGTTGGATGTGGTGATGGACCGACGCCAGGAAACCATCAAGGTATTTGTGTTGCGCCGCTGGTTTCGGACAGTTCCTACGTATTGGATTCTTCTCGGCCTATTTAGCTGCACTGGATTTGTCGTTTGGTTTGGCTGGCGCTCACTGCTACTGAATGCCCTGTTCATTCAGGGACCAATGATTGGGATTCCTGTGCTGTTGCCTGTTTCATGGAGCCTGGTGATTGAAGAGTGGAGTTATCTCCTCTATGCAGTTTTTGCGGCGTTGCTGCTGTTCTGTCGACGGCGTTATCAGCTGCCGCGTTCGTTGATGGAGCGATCTTTTCTTGTTCTGCTTCTGTTTCTGCCTTGCCTGTCTGGTGTATTGCGTTGGTCTGTGATGGACCAGGGTGCTTCTGTGCAGATGATCAAGCAAGGGCTTTTCTCGCAAATCGATGCACTGTCTTATGGGGGATTGCTGGCTTGGTGGATGCGTCGGTCGCCAGAGAACTTCGATCGATTGGCTCGCTCTGGGAACGTGGTTTTACCCATTTTGATCATCGTCATTTGCGGGGTATCCACATCAGTTCCCGGTTTGTTCCGTAATGTGCTGGATCCCCTTCAGGAAGCATCAAGGCTTTGGGTTGCCTTCGGCTTTTATCCGACGGTTGGTTTTCTCGCCTCGGCTCTGATTGTGTCGAGTTGGAAATTCAGGTATTCCTTCCTTCCCGTTTCAATGCGCCGTGCATTTCGGGAACTCAGCCGTTGCAGTTACTCCGTGTATTTGCTGCACATGCCTCTAGCCAGTCTGCTGATGCAGTTCAATATGCCAATAGTCTTGCGTTTGATCACCTATTTCCTGGGTTCCATTGGCATTGGTAGCCTTTGTTGGCAATGTCTAGAGCGACCTTTCATGCGCCTTCGAACCAAAGTGTGTTGAAGCTGCGCTTGAATGAGACTGTGTATAGTTATCTCTAATTAACAAACTCGCCATGGTTTCCTTTTGAGGAACTCATGATGCCTGTGCCGCTTCAGAAGTATTCAGATACAATGTACTGATAATTCGTGTAACAAGATTGCTGCGAATCTGATCCTTGCTGGAGACACTTCCATGAAATCACTGTTCCTAAAGATTCGCAGACGTCTAGCCAAGCAAGATCGATCGGAGGCAGTCCAACATGAGGTTTTTTCAAGGCGCGACTTTCTTTTGCGGGATGTCAAGAAATCTGAGATAGGCCTCGAAATTGCTCCCTTTTTTCGCCCGCTTGCTCCCAAGGCGGAGGGTTATAGGGTTGAGACCATCGACATTCTTTCGACAGAGCAACTGCGCCAATGGATTCATGATGATTCTTCTTTGCCCAATGAATTAATCAATCAAATCGAAGAGGTTGACCATGTCGGCTCAGCATCTCGGATTAAAGAAACTATTCAATACAGTGGTGAAAAGAAATATTCTTACATTCTCTCAAGCCACAACTTTGAACATCTCCCTAATCCCATTCAATTCCTGAGAGATTGTAATGATATCTTGGCAGAAAATGGCCAGATTTGTATGGCAGTCCCTGATCTTCGCTGTTGTTTTGATCGTTTCCGAATGCCCACGCAGCTTGATGATTGGATGCAAAGTTTTTATGAGCAGAAGTCGTTGCCAAGTGCTTATGATCGTTTCCGTGCCTGGTATAAGCGTTGCAACAATATTGGTGTTTTAGATCATGCTGAATCCGAGATTGTTTTGCATCCAAATCCACTGAAAAATCTCAATACTGCCTTTGCTGAGCTGCAGGAAACACTTGCTACCGGCCATAGCCAGTACAAAGACTGTCATGTTTCTACCTTTACGCCATCCTCCTTTATTCTCCTTATTAAAGAATGCATCGAGCTCAACCTCATTCATTTAGATGTTGTTGATATGGTTCCCACCATGGGAGATGAGTTTTTAGTCAGGCTCAAAAAAATGACTGACTTGAATCCACTAAGTTCTGATCAGCGACGCGATTTGTACTTCAAGATGCTTGCTGAGCTTGGGCTTCCCCCTGCTATATCAAAATGATGCATTACGGTAATAATGATTTTAAACTTTTAGTTATTTTCAAAAGACTAATTTCCTATTCTCACGAACTGGGATGAGAGCAGACTTGTTTACAATCGCAACAGTGAGGTTTTGCAGCATCGATGACTGAAAAGCCCGCAGCGCCTCTCAATATTGGGCTCGATGCGGACCTGTTGCTGCATGAGCTCCAAGGGTTGTTGGAGATGGGTAATTATGACGCCGTTAAGCCGTTGTTATCTCCCTTGCAGGAGGTGGATATCGCTGAAGTCATTGGTGGTTTGCCTCGGACGCTTCAAGCCCTTGCATTTCGTTTACTCAGCAAGGATGAGGCGATCGAGGTTTATGAGTATCTCGAGCCTCCCGTCCAGCAGAGCTTGTTGGAGTTGCTGCGCTCTGGCGAGGTGCTTGAGCTTGTGGAGGAGATGTCGCCGGATGATCGGGTGCGTCTCTTTGATGAATTGCCCGCGAAGGTTGTGCGGCGGCTGCTTTCGCAGCTGAGTCCTGTTGAACGTCGCGTTACAGCGCAGCTTCTTGGTTACGCCAGTGAGACGGCCGGGCGCCTGATGACCACTGAGTTCATTGACCTCAAGGAGGTTCACAGTGCCGCTCAGGCACTCACGATTGTGCGTCGCCGTGCGCGAGAGACAGAAACGATTTACAGCCTTTATGTCACGGATGCTGGGCGGCATCTCACCGGGATCCTGTCATTGCGTGATCTGGTCACGGCTGATCCTGAAAATCGCATCGGCGATGTGATGACCAGGGAGGTGGTGAGCGTCAATACCGACACGGATCAGGAGGAGGTGGCTAGAGCGATTCAGCGTTACGACTTTCTGGCTGTGCCGGTGGTGGATCGGGAGCGCCGTCTGGTGGGCATTGTCACCGTGGATGATGTGATCGATGTGATCGAGCAGGAGGCCACGCGCGATCTATACGCCGCAGGTGCTGTGGAGGCTGGCGATGAAGACGATTATTTCCAGAGCAATCTGTTCACCGTTGCCCGACGCCGGGTTGTGTGGCTGTCGGTGTTGGTTGTGGCCAGCTTTGTCACCTCAGAGGTGATTGCGCTCAATGAAGAGGTGCTCAAGGAGGTGGTGCTTCTGGCTGCTTTTATTCCGCTGTTGGCAGGAACCGGCGGCAATGTGGGTGCCCAAAGTTCCACGGTGGTCATCCGTGGTTTGAGCACGCAGAGCATCACTTCCCTTGGCCAGTTCAGGGCGGTTGCGCGCGAAGCGACCGCCGGGCTGTTGCTTGGCCTGTTGATGATGATGTTGGTGGTTCCTTTCGCGTGGTGGCGTGGTCAAAGCCCGCTGGTGGGGCTGTCGGTGGGGACCAGCCTGTTAGCCATCACAACCTTGGCCGCGACGGCCGGTGCTGCATTTCCTCTGCTGTTCAACCGTCTGGGCTGGGATCCGGCGCTGATGTCCACACCGTTCATCACCACCTGCACAGATGTGGTGGGCACACTCATCTATCTGAAAACCGCGCAGTGGCTGTTGCTGAACATGCCCCAGCTCGTTGCAGCCACAGGTATTTCTACCCAATTACTCGCTGCCATCCATTTCTGAGAGGAAATTTACGTTTCTTAGGAGTACGCTTTACACAACTCAATGAAGCGTCATGGCCCCTGCTATCGCCGCTGCTCCAGTAGCGCCAACTCTCAAAGCTGTTTCGGCCAAAACTGCAGTTTCCAAAGGCTCTGTGGTGAAGGCCTTTTCTGCACGGTCTTCGGGTGCAGATGTTGACCTGGTGCGTTCCTACTTGCGTGACATCGGACGTGTGCCGCTGCTGAGCCATCAGCAGGAGATCACGTTGGGCCGTCAGGTGCAGGAACTGATGGTGATCGAAGCCCAAGAAACCGAACTGAGCGATCAGCGTGGCGGAGAGAGTGTGCCCGCCGCCGAGCTCGCCAAGGCAGTAGGGCTGAGTGCAGCGCAGCTCAAGCGCAAATTGCAGGCAGGACGCCGCGCCAAGGAGCGGATGGTGGCGGCCAATCTGCGTCTGGTGGTGAGTGTTGCCAAGAAGTACACCAAGCGGAATATGGAACTGCTGGATCTGATCCAGGAGGGAACAATCGGTCTGGTGCGGGGTGTGGAGAAGTTCGACCCAACGCGCGGCTACAAGTTCAGCACCTATGCGTATTGGTGGATCCGTCAGGGCATCACGCGTGCGATTGCGGAGAAGAGCCGGACGATTCGGTTGCCGATCCACATCACAGAGATGCTGAACAAACTGAAGAAAGGCCAGCGTGAATTGAGCCAGGAGCTGGGCCGTACGCCATCGGTGACGGAACTGGCGGGTTTTGTGGAGCTACCTGAGGAAGAGGTGAAGGAATTGATGTGCCGTGCGCGTCAGCCCGTGAGCCTGGAAATGAAGGTGGGCGACGGGGATGACACCGAATTATTGGATCTACTGGCGGGTGATGGCGAATTGCCAAGCGAACAGGTGGAAGGAGAGTGCCTGAAGGGAGATCTGGGAGATCTACTGAGTCAGTTGCCGGAACTGCAAGAGCGTGTGCTGCGGATGCGTTATGGAATGGACGGAGAGGATCCGATGAGCCTCACTGGTATCGGTCGAGTGATCGGCATTAGCCGCGATCGTGTTCGCAATCTCGAGCGCGATGGCTTGGCTGGACTTCGTCGCCTCAGTGATCAAGTGGAAGCTTATGTCGCCTGCTGAATTGTTTCAGCGGTGACAAAGTTTCAGTAATGTTCCAAAACTGAACGCTAGTTTGAATCGCATTTAATTAAATTTTTTGAGTATTTCAATCAAAATTTTATTTACTTGCTCTGGATTTTCGTCGTGTGGACAATGACCTGATTTGGTCAGTATCTCTAACGACTTAATGCAATTAAAGCGTTTAGCCCATTCTTGTGCTTCCGCAACAGGTTCCCAAGGATCTTTCTGGCCCCAGATCAGATCCACAGGTTGTTGCATGTTGTCCAGCAGATCCGGTGCCAAATAGTCATCAAACAGATTGATGAAGCCCCTGAAAGCTTCTGCTGCTCCAGGTCGTTGCGTGGGCTTGTACAACAGCTCAACCAGCTGATCGTCAACGTTGTCGCCGCTGGGATACGCCTGCTTCAAGACGCTTTTGATCACCCTTGGGCGTGCAGCATTGCGAAACAAGGTGCTGCTCAGCCAGCGCTGGCTGACCAGCGTCTTCAACAGTGGCCGTATCCAGGCCATCCAGGCTGGTTGGCTTGCCAGTTGCTTGTCGTCCATGAGCCGTTGAGCGCAGTCGATCAGCACCACTCCTTTGCAGTGCTCTTCAAGCAGCTGAGCGGCGCGTAATGCCACCACTCCTCCGATTGAGTTGCCCACCAGAAGCACAGGACTTTTCACCACTGCGTTGCAGAAGTCGGCAACCTCTTTCCCCCAAAGATCGAAGCTATAGACAAGCGCTTGACTGCGATCTGCTTGCTCCAAAGCAGGTCGATCACCTGGAAGCAGTGCCTGAGGCTGGTCACTTGCTCCGAAGCCAATCAGGTCGAGTGCATACGTGCGTGTTTGTTTCCCCAGAACAGGCAGATTGTGACGCCAGTGATTGCTGCTGGCGCCGAAGCCATGCACAAGTACTAGAGCAGGAATAGTGCTGTCATGCGCAGCTTCCGGAGTGTCTGCATGGCACTGCCAGGCGACCTGAAGGCTGCTGCCATCGGCTTGTGTCCAGGTCCAGATTGAGTCAGCTGGCACCAGTGATGGATGCATTGTCGCTGCCATCCTGCTGCTTCTGGTTGAACAACCGTGCCTCAAGGTTCTTGATCACCACATAAAAGGGAGGCACCACACCCAGAGACAGCACCGTGGCCACCACAAGCCCACCGAAAATCACGGTTCCAAGTGACTGCTGACTGTGGGCACCTGCGCCATTGGCGACCACCAGTGGCAGAAAGCCGGCGAGGGCCGCGATCGCTGTCATCAGGATCGGACGCAGCCGTGACTCTGCTGATTCGATGACTGCTTCAGTAGCGGATTTGCCCTGTTCAAGTCGTTGCTCAGCCACTTCGACGATCAGAATTCCGTTTTTGGCTGCGAGACCAATCAGGGTCACAAGACCAATCTGCGCATAAATGTTGAGGTCGATCGAGCGCATTCCCAGGAATGCCAGTGCCCCCAGCATGGCCAGCGGCACCGTTGCCAGGATCACCACCGGCGTCACGTAGCTCTCGTACTGAGCCGAGAGCACCAGGTACACGATCAGTACACCGAGGCCAAACACCACCACGCTGGCACTGCCTGCGGAGAGCTGCAGAGCGGCTAAACCTGTAAAGGCGGAGCCGATGTTGGTGAAATTCTGCTTCTTGAAGATCTCCTGGAGTGTTGTGAGCGCCTGACCACTGCTTTTGCCAACGGCCTCAGCACCTTGAATCAGAATCGTGCGGTAGAGGTTGTAGTGACTAATCACGGGCGGGGCACTGCTCAGATCAGCACTGGCGAACTGCGACACCTGCACCAAGCCACCATCTCGATTGCGAACGTAGATCTCGAGGATGTCTTCAACGCTTTTGCGCTGATCAGCTTGACCCTGCACATAAATGTTGCGGACCTGGCCGCTCTCGTAGGTGAGGCCTGAGTAGTTGCCACCGGCGAGAACAGCGATGGTGTCCATCGCCTCCTGGTAGTCGACGTTGAGTGCGCCCATCACGTCACGATCGATTGACAGGCCGATCGCGGGGGAGCTGGGATTGAATTGGGTGTACACCTTTGAGAAATCACCGCTTGTATTGGCTGTGGTGATCAGATCGCCGGCCATCTTTGAAAGCTCGTTGAAGTTGTAGGAGCCATTGCTGAGGTCGTTGAACTGGAAATAGAAGCCGCCTTGGGGTGAAAAGCCAGGCACAGCGGCAGGACCGATGGCAAACGCGAGGCCTCCGTTGAGTTCGATCAGTTGGGAATTCAGGCGATCGATGATGGCGTCGGCACTGTGCTGACTTCCCTTGCGTTCCGAGAGCGGTTTGAAGCCGAAGAAGAAAAGACCCTGGTCTGGGCTGGAACCGTTAAAGCCGGAGCCACTGATGATGGATGCGTTCTCGATGTCGTCTTCTTTGCTGAGAACCTTGGCAATTTGAGTGCCGAGTTTTTTGGTTTCCACCAGGGAGGCACCGTTCTGCAGCTGGAAAACACCGAGTCCGTAGCCCTGGTCTTCTTCGGGAATGAAGGCACTGGGGATTGTGGTGAAGGCCAGCAGGGTGATCAGGATTCCTGCTCCCAACCCTCCCATCACGAGCTTTCTCGCCTTGATCAAGCGCCCCAGCAGATTGGCGTATCCCTTTTGCAGTTGATCAAATCCGGCGTTGAAGCTGCGGAAGATCCTGGTGAGATTGGCGCCGGCGAAGCCGCCGATCAGCACTCCAGCGATGTAGGTCCAGTTGCCAAAAGACGTGGCGCTGAACTTACCGAAGGCAAGGCCCACGATCACTCCGGCCACGATCCATCCCCAGCCCTTGGGTTGCCTTGGCTGCTCCCTTGGAAGGATCAGCCCGGAAAGCATGGGTGAGAACGTCAGGGCGTTAAAGGCTGAGATGGCGATCGAGAAGGCGATTGTCAGCGCGAATTGTTTGTAAATGATGCCAACGCCGCCTGGATAGAAAGCCACAGGCACAAACACAGCCATCAGCACTAGAGCTGTTGCGACCAGTGCACCAAACAGTTCTCCCATGCACTCGAGTGCGGCCTGCCGGGGTTTCATGCCTTTCTCGATGTTGGTCGAGACCGCCTCGATCACCACGATGGCGTCGTCTACGACCAGGCCTGTCGCCAGCACTAGACCCAGCAGGGTGAGCTGATTGATCGAAAAGCCGAACACGTTCAGGAAGGCAAAGGTGCCCACCAGCGAGATCGGGATCGCCAGGCTTGGCACGATGGTTGCCCTCCAGTTCTGGAGGAACAGGAACAGGATCACCAGCACCAGCACGATGGCCAGACCGAGCGCATCGATGACGCCATCGACGGAGGCTTCAATGAACTGGCCAATGTTGTAAATCTGACTGACCTGAACGCCCGGCGGAACGGTTGCCGCGAACTGTTCCATCTGCTCCACCACTGCGTTGGAAACGTCCAGTGCATTGCTTGATGGCGTCTGGTAGACAGCCACGGTGAGAGCGGGGTTGCTTCTCTTGTCGGTGGCTTGAACCGAGTACGTGTTGGTGCCGTAGCGCACTTCTCCAACATCACGCAGCTTCAGGAGATTGCCGGTTTCGCTGCGGTTGATGATCAGATTTTCGAACTGCTCGATCGAGATCAGATTGCCGTTGTTTTCAACAAGAATCGGGTAAGTGAAAACCTGATCGCCTGCGGCCGGTGGTCCACCCACTAAGCCTCCAACTGCAATGCTGTTTTGCGATTGCACCGCAGAGAGCACATCTTCCGAAGTGAGACCATTGGCGGCCAGCTTGTTGGGATCCACGAACAGCCAGAAGGCTGGATTGGCGCCGCCATAGACAGTCACGGTCGCCACGCCTTCGACCCTCGAGAGCGGGTAATACAGCTGCTCGTAGATCAGGCCATTGAGGTAGCTGGCGTCGTATTGACCCTCACTCGAACCCACCTCGTAGGCCAACAAGATGGAAGGGTTGCTCTGTTTGACCGAGACACCCGTGTCTGAAACCTGCGATGGCAACTGCGGTAATGCCAGGGAAACCCTGTTCTGGACATTGACCTGGTCGATGTCGATGTCGGTGGTTTCGTCGAAATAGACGCTGATCGCGCTGTTCCCCTCCATGTCGCTGTTGGAGGAGATGTAACTGATTCCGGGGACGCCGTTGATCTGCTGTTCCAGTGGATTGGTCACCGTCTGCTCGGTCACCTCCGCATTGGCGCCGCTGTAGACGGCTGAAACCAGAATCAGTGGATTGGCAATGTTCGGCAGGTTGGCGATCGGCAGGTTCGGAATGCTGATCAGGCCCACGAGCACGATCAGGATGCTGCAAACGGTCGTCAGCACCGGCCGTTTGATGAACTTGTCGGAAAAGGACATCGCGGGTTCAGTCCTTTGTGGTTGTGGAACGGCTGCTGCCGCGGGTCGATCCGGCGGGCGCCACTTTTACCGGCATGCCGCTGCGCAGCCGACTGGTGTTGCTGATTGCCACAACGTCGGCCTGGTTCAGACCTGATTTGACCGGATAGACATTGTTCTGCAATTGACCCAGCTGTACTGGTGTCTGAACCACGATTGGCGTGTTGGAGGGCAGCTTTTCGAGTTTCTTCTTCGTTGCCTCAGGAATAGTTGCGGAGGTCTTGATCTTCGGCAGAGCCCTGCTCAAAGGAATCAATTTGTAGACAAAAGGTTGCTCCGCTTGCATCATCACGGCCTGAACAGGCACTGAGAGAGACTCTTTGCGGCCGGTGATGATGGCGCTTTTCACGAACTGACCAGTCTTCAACTTCCCGGTCAAATTCGGGAACTCTGCTTTGACCATCAAGGTGTTGGGGGCACTGGAATTGTCGCTCATTCCGAAATAGGGGGAAATGAAGACGACCGTCCCCTCACCCTGCACCGGTGGATTTCCCTGCGAGACCACCTTCACGGCTTGGCCGATTGCCACATCTCCCGCCTGCGTGGCAGGGATCTGCATCAAGGTCCAGAGGGTGGAGTTATTGACGATGCCCGTGATCGGTTGCCCAGTCTTGACGTAATCCCCCAACTTCACTTTGTCGAGGTCACCGATGACGCCGTCGATGGGCGAGCGAACGAATTTATACCCGAGGTTTGCTGCCGCGCTGCGCGCTTGATCACGGGAGGCAATGGCCTGGGTTGCGTACTGATCACGCTCTTTGGCTGAGGCGGCCCCGTTCTGAAAGAGGAATTCGTATCGCTCGGCATTGAGCCTGTCGGTCTTTGCCTGCGCCTTGGATGCATCAAGGGCAGCGCTTTCCTGAACGTTGTCCAGCACCAGAATTGGTTGACCGGCCTTGACCTGCTGACCGTCCCTGGCCAGTACCTGGACCACTCGACCATCGGTCTCTGGCATCAGGCCCACATTGGTGGTGGACTCCAGAACGCTGATGGCCTCGATGTTGGGCTCAAACGTGGCTTCAGAGATCGTTGCCGTCTGCACCGTCAGCATCTGTGCTGTCTGCTTGGGCTTGCCGCAGCCCGACAGCAGTGCCGCTGCGGCAAGAGTGCACAACACGGTTCGCCGCACAGATTCCTACTCAGATAGGCCGGACGTTACCGGTTTTTTCTCAGACAGCACCGCATCAGAGAGCATGCCTGCACATTTTTGTTAAAGGGTCATCGAGGGATGCAGGAATTGGTGATTCTGGTGGTCTGATTTGGAGTGATCAGTCGCTGTTAATTGAGATTGTTTTCGGGTTGGTCAGGATGTTTTGCACAGTTTTTCCACAGGGCTGCGGGGGCAGATCCATGCTGCGGGCGTGGATTTTGCTTGTGGCAGGGGAAAAGTCCCTAATCCCTTGAAGGAAGTTGCAAAAGTCGGTGCTGCTTGTGAAACGTTGCGTTTGTATGCAGTCAAAAGCCTTTGCAGCAAACGCTTCTCGCGTTCAGCAGCTTTTGTTCGCAGAAACATCACTGTTTTGACAGCTTGTCGGTTGGCGCGGCCTGATGGGTGAGTTGACAGCCAATCGCCTGAGTTGCACGAGACCCCTAGTGCGATGCGCTTCCAAGTCAATGTGGAAAATGTGCATGCGGCCATTGCCGGATTCCTGTTTCAGCAGGGTTGTAAGGACCCATCGGTGCTGCGTCACGACCTCGGAGGTCTGTTGCTTCTGGAGTCCTGCCCGCTTTGAATGATCGATCCACAGCACTGCTTGAGCGGCGCAGAGATCAGCAGTTTTCTGCGCCACTGCCTGAACTTGCTTCGAGGTCTCTGCTGAGCTGGTGGCAGCAGCATGGACGATGCGATCCAAAGCAGAAGCCCTGGATGTTCAGGGCAGATGGTCGTTGGCCTGAGGCTGAGGAAGGGCTTGATCCTTACCCGATTTGGGTAGCCGAGGTGATGCTTCAGCAAACCCAGTTACAGGTGGTGCTTCCTTACTGGCAGCGTTGGATGCAGGCCTTTCCCAGGCTTGAGGTGCTTGCCGCGGCGTCGGAGCAGCAGGTGTTGTTGCTCTGGCAGGGCCTTGGCTACTACTCACGGGCACGTCGTTTGCACGCCACATCCCGTTTGCTGCTCGCTGAGCTGCAGCGTCATCAAGGAGATGTGAACGCTCCCACGAAGTTCGGTCTTTGGCCTCTCGATCCGGAGATCTGGCTGGCATTGCCCGGCATTGGCCGCAGCACAGCCGGCGGCATCCTGTCTTCAGCCTTCAATAGCCCTCTGGCCATCCTTGACGGCAACGTGCGTCGCGTGCTGGCCAGGTTGCATGCCCACCCTGAGCCGCCCATGCGGGCCCAGCATCAGTTCTGGGCCTGGAGCGAAGGCTTAATTGATGCCGTTCCAGGTCTGAGTCGCGATCTCAATCAGGCACTGATGGATCTTGGTGCCACGGTCTGCACTCCCAGTCGTCCTGCCTGTGAGGTTTGTCCCTGGGATGCACACTGTGCTGCTTACGCTTCCGGTTCTCCTCAGCAGTACCCCGTGAAAGAGGCACCACGTGACATCCCCTTTCAAGTCATTGGTGTGGGTGTGGTCCTGAATGACCAAGGTGAGGTTCTGATCGATCAGCGTCTGAACGAGGGACTGCTGGGCGGTCTCTGGGAATTTCCAGGCGGTAAGCAGGAGCCTGATGAAGTAATCACAGACACCATCCGCCGCGAGTTGCGGGAAGAGCTGGCCATTGAAGTCAGAGTTGATGACAAGCTGATCACGGTGGATCACGCCTACAGCCACAAAAAGCTGCGCTTTGAGGTTCATCTCTGTCGTTGGATTTCAGGAGATCCCCAACCTCTGGCCAGTCAACAGGTGCGCTGGGTGAAGCCGTCCGACCTCGCTAATTTCCCTTTCCCTGCAGCCAATGTGCGCATCATCGCCGCACTGCTTGAACGGACTGCTTGAGCGGACTGCTTGAGCGCCTTGCTTGAAGGTTGCTCATTGCGGGTTCTGCCATGGATGGATGACTGAACGGGTCTTGAAGCTGAACAGCGATTGCGCTGCCTGACGTCAGCGGAATTTCTGGCCACGCTGTTGATAGCCGCTGCAGGTCTGATGTCTGATTCCGCTCCGCAGGTGCTGTGTCTTGGTGAGGCCCTCGTGGATCGGCTGGGACCACTGGGCTGTGACCCTGCTTTGGCTGCTCCACTGGATTGTGATGATCGTCTTGGTGGTGCTCCTGCCAACGTGGCTTGCGCCTTGGCCCGATTGGGAACACCGGTCGCCTTCATTGGTCGGCTAGGTGCCGATGTCATCGGCAATAACTTTCAGGAAATGTTGGGCAATCGCGGTGTTGATCTGCGTGGTCTCCAGATTGACCCTCAACGGCCCAGCCGGGTGGTGCTTGTGCGCCGTGATTCCACTGGTGAACGTGTCTTCCAGGGATTTGCTGGCGACCGCGGCGAGGGCTTTGCCGATCAGGCTTTGAATCAGACCACTCTTGATCCGATCTGGTGTGCGTTGGCAGCTGAAGCTCGCTGGCTTTTGATCGGCACCATTCCTTTGGCCACAGAGGCCTCTGCGGCAACCTTGCGCTCTGCAGTCAGTCAGGCCGAGCGGGATGGAGTGGGGATTGCCTTGGATGTGAACTGGCGCCCTACGTTCTGGGATCCGTCTGCGAACCCGCTTGCAGGTCCTTCCCCGCAGGCGCTGGCTTTGATGCACCCATTGCTTGAGAAAGCTGGATTGATCAAACTGGCGAGGGAAGAAGCGGAGTGGCTGTTCAGCAGCAGTGATCCCGCAAAGATCAGCGCTTCGTTGCCTCAGCAGCCGGATGTTTTGGTCACTGACGGCGGCCATCCTGTGCGGTGGTTCATGGCCGGCCACAAGGGTTCGATGACGGTTCTGGCGCCGTCTCAGATCGTTGACACCACTGGTGCTGGCGATGCTTTCACGGCCGGGCTGCTGCATCAACTCGTGACACTCACCCCTTCAACTGGCCAGCCACTTCAGCTCAGTGCAGCTGTAGTGGAGCAGGTTGTGCGCTATGCGGCCGCCTGCGGGGCATTGGTTTGTTCCGGTGCCGGGGCGATCGACCCGCAGCCTCTGCCCAGCATGGTGGTGGAGTTTCTTGAGCAACTCGAGTCCTGATTGCTGAGGGCTCTGAGCTGATCTTTCGTGCAACAGGCGTATCAGCCAGCAGCTGACTGATCGTTTCTGTTCAAAGTTGCCAGCCTGCCTCCTTCGCTTCGGTGAGACAGCTTCAGTCGCCATGCTTCCGGCAGGGCTAGGCTGAGTCGTTCCGACCATTCCACGACCAGGATGGCGCCCATCCCCAGCGCTTCTTCCTCCTCCTGGAGAAAGAGGTCATCGGCCGCTGCTGGCAATTCCAGCCGATAGAGATCCAGGTGAACAAGTGGTGGTTTGCCTTGGGAGTAGTGCTGCGCGAGGGCAAAGGTTGGGCTGGTGATCGGCTCGTCGATGCCCAGAGCAGAGGCAATGCCCTGCACCAGTGAGGTTTTCCCTGCACCGAGGGTGCCCTCGAGCAGCAGTAGTGATGGACGCTCAGGCTGTTGCACGAGATACCTGCCGAGGGCTCGTGTGGCCTCCAGGTCCTTCAGGATCCAGCTCCGATCGGTAGATTGCTTGATCAGCGAGCCCGAAGCCTCGGCGTCTCCGCAGATATTCAACCCCACATTCCTTTAGGGAGCACCCAAACCATGGTGGCAGCGCCCACGTCCGCGGCTGAGCTAAAGCTTGGCGTCGATTGCGTCATTGCTGATATCAACCAGGCTGATTTCGGCCGCAAGGAACTCGATATCGCCGAGACCGAAATGCCTGGTCTGATGGCGTTGCGCAAGAAATACGGCAGCGAAAAGCCTTTGAAAGGCGCCCGCATCGCCGGTTCACTGCACATGACAATTCAGACCGCGGTTCTGATTGAAACCCTTGTCGAGCTTGGCGCCGACGTGCGTTGGGCCTCTTGCAACATTTTTTCGACGCAGGACCACGCTGCAGCTGCGATTGCTGCTACGGGGATCCCTGTGTTTGCTGTTAAGGGCGAAACTCTTGAGGAGTACTGGGAGTACACCCACCGCATCCTCGAGTGGGGTGACGGTGGATCACCCAACATGATTTTGGACGACGGTGGCGATGCCACTGGCCTGGTGATGCTGGGGAGCAAGGCCGAGCAGGACATCACCGTTCTCGACAACCCCTCGAATGAGGAAGAGACCTACCTCTTCGCCTCCATCAAAAAGAAGCTGGCTCAGGATTCCAGTTTCTATAGCCGAACCAAAGCCCAGATTCAGGGTGTCACTGAGGAAACCACCACGGGTGTGGCTCGTCTCTACAAGATGCAGAAGAGTGGTGAGCTGCCGTTCCCGGCCATCAACGTCAACGACTCGGTGACCAAGAGCAAATTCGACAACCTCTACGGTTGCCGCGAATCACTTGTTGACAGCATCAAGCGCGCCACCGACGTGATGGTGGCTGGTAAGCAGGCCCTGGTGATCGGCTACGGCGACGTGGGCAAGGGCTCTGCCCAGTCCCTGCGCGGACTGGGTGCCACCGTCTGCATCGCTGAGGTGGATCCCATCTGTGCCTTGCAGGCTGCCATGGAGGGTTATCGCGTTGTGCGACTGGAGGATGTCGTCGGAGAGATGGACATCTTCGTGACGGCCACCGGCAACTATCAGGTGATCCGCAATGAGCACCTGGTGAAGATGAAGGATGAGGCGATCGTCTGCAACATCGGCCATTTCGATAATGAAATTGATGTCGCCTCACTGAAGAACTATGAGTGGGACAACATCAAGCCCCAGGTCGATCACATCACCCTGCCCAGCGGTAACAAGATCATCCTGCTGGCGGAAGGACGTCTGGTGAATCTGGGCTGCGCCACGGGCCACCCCAGCTTTGTGATGAGTAACTCCTTCACCAACCAGGTGTTGGCTCAGATTGAGATCTTCACCAAGGGCAAAGAGTACGGAAAGGAGGTCTATGTCTTGCCGAAACATCTCGACGAGATGGTGGCTCGCCTGCACCTGGGTCGCATCGGTGCCCAGCTCACAGAGCTCAGCAAGGATCAAGCTGATTACATCAATGTGCCGGTTTCAGGCCCCTACAAGCCTGACCATTACCGCTACTGATTGTTAGACGAACAAGCTTTCTCTCTTGTTTTTTCAGCCAGGTCACTTTTGTGATCTGGCTTTTTTGTTCATTGTTTGAGCAATGGCACAACAAAGATTTGATTATTTCTTTGATTGAGTCCAGGGCTCTGGTCGCAATCTTCAGTAGTTGACTGTTTTTGTTGCAGGATTGATGTTTGGCCGACGCTTCCCTGAGGGCGAGCCCTTGCTGAATGAGCTTCTATCTGAGCTGTCAGTAAGGCGCCCTTGAGCCTGAGTCGGCTATGAAACACTGGAGGAGATTGAAATGTTGAGGCTGCATTCCTTGGCCATGAATTTGCTCGGTTCTGCAAGGGAGCCAAGGTCTCGCCTGAATCGCTCCTTCCGAACTCAGTTCTTTTTCATATTGATTGCTGGTTTGATCGCTCTTTTGCCAGTGATATTGTTCGTTCACCTTTATATTGATGATTACAGTCGCTCATTTAGTGGTCATTTTGGCTGGGATGTGGTTGGTCGACCACTTGCCGATATTGTCTTTTATGTGGTGAATTATGGGCATCCGAGTGTTGCGGTTTCCCCTCTATATACGCTCCTATCAGTTTTTATTTATTCCTTGTCTGGACTGTTGATGGTTCGGGCTTATGGGCATCGGACCCCTCTTTGGTCTGCTTTGGCAGTGTTGCCTCTCTTCGTTCAGCCCTATGGATTGGAAAATCTTTCTTATGGTTTTGATTCGGTATTCATGTCTTTGTCAGTAGCACTGGCAATTGTAGCCGCCATTCTTGTCCAGATGTCGGCAACGGGTTTGAGTTTGGTGGGTGGATTTCTGTTGTTAGAAGCTTCCTTGTGTATGTATTAGACTGGGACTTCCGGATTTATTCGTGTTGCTGGTTTTCTGATAATCGGCAGTCAGCTGCGTTTGTTGGTAGGTGATCTTACGAGTTTACCGAGCTGTAATTCTTTGAAGGCTTATTGCCGGTCGGAGTATCAACTTTTTCGTTTAAATATGGACAAATTGGTAATTAAAATTTTGCCAATTAGGAACCCGCTAAAGCACGAGTAGGGTTTGTTGGTTGGTTGCTTGTTTTCCCTCTGGTTCGTGCGTTCTTGTCATCCCTGTGGCCAAATGTCATTGTTGTTGTGTTGGCTGAATTTTGAGCTGATAGTTGGCGAAAAAGCCACTGTGCTTACTGTCTAGCCCCGTTTTTGTTCTCAAGCGACATCGGATGCACCACTTCATGGAAGACTTGCCACGACTTCAGCGCCGTCCATGGGGCTCACCGAATTTGTTTCACAACTGCCCGATTGGATCGGCCAAGCCGTAGAAGCCAATCCCTGGGCGGGATACGCCGCAATCTTTGCGGCCATGTTCCTGGAGAACCTGTTCCCTCCGATCCCCTCGGAGTTGATCATGCCTCTCGGAGGTTTTTATGTTCAGCAAGGCCAGCTGCAGTTGGTTCCAGTCGTGATCGCGGGTCTGCTGGGCACCGTCCTTGGTGCCCTGCCCTGGTACGGCATTGGACGCCTGATCAATGAAGAACGCATCGAGCAGTGGCTTACGCGTCATGGTCGCTGGATCGGCATCAGTCCTGAGGAGTTGTCACGAAGCCGTCGTTGGTTCAGTCGCTATGGAACTGCCTTGGTGTTTTGGGGGCGCCTGATTCCAGGCATTCGCACTCTGATTTCAGTGCCTGCTGGTATCGAGTTGATGCCGATTACGCCTTTCCTGATCTGGACCACCGCCGGCAGTCTGATCTGGACGTTGTTGCTGACTGTCGCCGGCATGGTTCTTGGCGAGGGTTACAGCAACGTTGAGGTCTGGATCGATCCGGTCAGCAAAGTGATCAAGGTGCTGTTGGTGGTTGCTGTTGTGGCAGGGGGGATCTGGTTGGGACTTCGGATTTGGAGGCGACGTCAGTCCGCCGATTGATAGCGGACTGACCGAATCAGGCCAAGATCAGAAGGGCACCTCTTCGTCGCTGGGGCTTCCGCCTCCGAAGCTGCCGCCGGAGTCCTGGTTGTCTCGCTTCGAGCCCAGAAGTTCCAGTCGATCAACCCGTACCACGGGTTTGCTGCGCTCTTCTCCACTGTTCCTGTCGTTCCAGCGGTCCAGCTTGAAGCTGCCAATGATGCCCAACAGGGATCCCTTTTTGACATAGTCCGCTGCCACCTGAGCCTGTTTCCCCCAGATTTCAAGATTGAACCAGTCGGGCTCGTCGTCGCGGCTGCGGCGGTTCACAGCGATGGTGAGGTTCGCCACCATGCTTCCCGATTCGAAATACCTGACTTCTGGATCACGGCCGGCACGGCCGACCAAAGTCACGGAGTTGACACCCATTGAATCTCTCCTGTTTGTGGGTCAATGATGCGCCACGGTTGTCAAAACTGACGGTTGTCGTGGCTGCCTTCTAGAAGTTCCACCCTCGAACGATTCTGTAACAGATGGGGCCTGAGACTGCCCCTATGATTCGCCGAAATGTGTTCTCGCCAGTGCTGTTCCGCCGTTTCCAGCTGTCCCGCGATATCGGCATCGACCTAGGTACCGCCAACACCCTGATTTATGTCTCGGGTAAGGGGATCGTGCTGCAAGAACCCTCCGTTGTGGCCCTTGATCTCGAACGCGGCGTGACCATGGCCGTTGGTGACGAGGCCAAGCTGATGCTGGGCCGCACGCCTGGAAATATTCGTGCTGTTCGCCCCCTTCGCGATGGTGTGATCGCTGATTTCGATGCGGCTGAGCAGATGCTGAAAACTTTCATTCAGAAAGGCAATGAAGGCCGCGGCATCGTGGCCCCTCGTCTTGTCGTGGGTATCCCCAGTGGGGTCACCGGCGTGGAGCGCCGTGCCGTGCGTGAGGCCGGTCTTGCCGGAGCACGTGAGGTGCACCTGATTGACGAGCCGGTTGCTGCTGCGATCGGTGCTGGTCTACCGGTCACGGAGCCTGTCGGCACAATGATTGTGGACATCGGCGGCGGTACCACCGAAGTGGCGGTGCTCAGTCTCGGTGGAACCGTGCTCAGTGAATCTGTGCGGGTTGCTGGAGATGAAATCAGTGACTCCATTGGCGTCTACCTCAAGAAAGTGCACAACCTTGTGGTGGGTGAACGCACCGCGGAGGAGATCAAGATCCGCATTGGTTCCGCCTTCCCCGACGATGAGTTCGATCAAACGGTGATGGATGTCCGCGGTCTTCATCTGCTTTCCGGGCTGCCGCGCACCATTCAGCTGCAGGCGGGGGATCTGCGTGAGGCCATCGCTGAGCCTTTGAACGTGATTGTCGAGGCTGTGAAGCGCACTCTCGAGCGCACGCCGCCCGAGCTGGCCGCCGACATCGTCGACCGTGGAATCATGCTGGCCGGTGGCGGAGCGTTGGTTCGCGGCATCAGTGATCTGATCAGCCATGAAACGGGGATCTTCACCCACATCGCAGAGGAGCCACTGCTGTGCGTGGTTAAGGGTTGTGGTCAGGTTCTTGAGGACTACAAGCGTTTGCAGAGGGTGCTCGATACACCTGAATTTGTTCGCTCCGCTGCCGCTCTCTGATCGCCATGGGCTCTTCCCAGAGGCCCCAGGGGTCAAGGCTGCGCTCCATCCAGCGGCTGTGGCCATGGTTGGTGTTGCTTCTGGCTCTTGGGTTGGTGCGACTGAGTAAAGGGGCTGGATTTGCAGATGGCTTCGCCTTGTTGAGTCGGCCCTTCTGGCCGGGCTCCGCTCAGCGCGAGTGGGTTGAGACTGCCAAACAGCAGGAGCAGCTGTCCCGACTGGAGCTGTTGGAGCAGGACAATGCTCGCCTGAGGGGGCTTTTGTCGCTGGATGAGCAGTCGTCTGGTGACTGGCTTCAGGCTGCAGTGATCTCACGGACAGCATCAGGCTGGTGGCAGCAGTTGCTTCTGGGCAAAGGCTCGGTCGAGGGTGTAGCGAAGGATGATGCTGTGATCGGACCTGGAGGCCTGGTCGGCAGGGTCCAGAGCGTGACGCCCGCCACCAGCAGAGTTCGTCTGCTGACGGCGCCCGGCAGTCGCATCGGCGTCTGGTTGCCCCGCACCCAGCAGCATGGGCTGCTGGTGGGCCTTGGAACAGCCCGTCCAAAGTTGCAGTTTCTCGACAAGGACATCCAGGTTCGTCCAGGCGATCTGGTCAGTACCTCTCCTGCGAGCACTTTGTTGCCCCCCAATCTGCCCGTGGCAGTGGTGCAGTCGCTCAATACCAGATCGGTTCCGGCACCAACCGCTCTCGTGCAACTAATCGCCCCGCCTGATGCCATCGATTGGGTCCAGGTGAAGGTGCGTTGACGGAATGACGCGTCTGCACCGACAACCCATCTGCATGGCTTCTGCTCTTCTCGTGCCGATCCTGCAGATGGCAGCACCCTCCTGGCTCAATCTGGATGGTGTTCCGCCCAGCTGGGCGATCCTCTGGTTGCTTCCCTGGTCGCTGGTGGACGGTCCTCTTGCCGGTGCGATTGCAGGAGCTGCGATTGGTCTGGTGCTGGATGGTCTGAGCCTTGGGGATGTCAGTCAGGTCCCCGCCCTTGTCTTGATGGGTTGGTGGTGGGGGCGTCTGGGACGCCGGGGTCCGCCGATTCAGCGCAGCCTCAATCTGGGACTGCTTGCCTGGATCGGCTCGCTGGTTTTGGGTCTGTCTCTATGGCTCCAGTGGCTGGTGATGGGATCATCTGATGGTCTGATCCAGTCGTGGGCGCTGCACACCACCCTTGCTCAGGCTTTGATCACTGGACTGCTGGCACCTCTGGTTGGATCCTGGCAGCTGCTTTTATGGCGACGGCGAGCACCCGCATGATTGTGTCTTCACGACGGCGCCGGTTTCTGACCGGTTTGGCTCTCTCCTGTTTGTCGGTGTTCGTCTGGGGGTGTCGTCCCAGTTCAGCTCCTGAGGGAACTCTCCAGCTCTGGACGTTGCAGCTGGCTCCAAAGTTCAATCCCTATATGGCCGATGTGCTCGGCTCCTGGGACACGCTCCATCCGGAGGCACCGGTGCGATGGACAGACCTCCCCTGGGGATCGGTGGAGCGCAAGCTTCTGGCCGCCGTGTTTGCACGCACCGCTCCTGATGTGGTGAACCTCAATCCCCCTTTTGCCGCCAATCTGGCCAGCAAGGGTGGCCTCACTGATCTCACGCCTCTTTTGCCGCCTGGTGCAGAGCAGAAGTATTTGCCATCGGTGTGGGAGGCAGCCAGGGATCCTGAGGCGGGTCAGATCGCGATCCCTTGGTATCTGACCGTCCGTCTGAGCCTGGTGAACGGCGACCTCCTGCGTCAAGCCGGTCTCTCAAGGGCTCCTCGTCGATGGGATGAGGTGCCTGCCTATGCCCGCAGCATTCGCGAGCGCACGGGTCGTTACGGTCTCTTTGTCACAGTTGTTCCCGACGATTCCGCGGAACTTCTGGAGTCGCTCGTGCAGATGGGCGTGAGTCTTCTTGATGCACGTCAGAGAGCCGCGTTCAATACGCCTGCGGGACGCAAGGCCTTTGCGTTCTGGACGGATTTGTATCGCGAAGGTTTGTTGCCTCGGGAAGTGGTGAGTCAGGGGCAGCGCCGGGCCATTGAGCTGTACCAGAGTGGTGAGCTTGCATTGCTTGCCAGCAGTGCGAAATCTCTGCGCAGCATTCAGACCAATGCTCCCGGTGTGGCTGCGGTGACCTCGCCGCAGCCACCGCTCACCGGTTCGGACGGTACGGCCAATGTGGCCTTGATGACGCTGGCCGTACCTCGGCAGAGCCAGCAGGCTGGTGATGCTGTTGCACTGGCCTTGTTTCTGACCAACGGAACCAATCAGGCTCGTTTCGCCCGCGAGGCGAGAGTGTTGCCTTCTTCTCTGGAGGCGTTGGCGGCTGTTCGTGCGGAACTTGAGGCTGAGCAGCCATCCGATGCCGCCGAAGCACAAATCCGCGATGCACGTCTGCTATCGGCCACGACGTTGAACAGTGCTCGGGTGCTTGTGCCTGCGACCCCGGGGGTGAAGCGCTTGCAGAGCATCATCTACACCCAGTTGCAGCGCGCCATGTTGGGCCAGATCAGCAGTGATCAGGCAGTGCTTGAAGCGGAGCAGCAATGGAACCGTTATGCCAGTGCCCGTTGGCCCTGAAATCACCGGCTGGCTACTGCTTCAATTCTTAAAAGAAGCCAAAACCTGTTCCCGGTTTGGATCCCAGAGCTCGATCCGTTCACGTCGAACGGTAGGGTTGCAATTCTTACCCGATGGAGTGTATGCCCGAAGACCCATCCCACCAATTCGATGGCGATGGGTCTCTCCAGGGAGCTCCAGAGTCCGTTAAGGCAACTCTGCTCGTCGTAGATGACGAACCAGCTGTGCGTCGTGTCCTGGTGATGCGTCTTCAACTGGCTGGTTACAGGGTTGTCTGTGCAGAAGATGGCGAAGAGGCCTTAGAGGTTTTCCATCGGGAATCCCCAGACCTGGTGGTTCTGGACGTGATGCTGCCAAAGCTCGACGGTTTTGCTGTTTGTCGTCGTCTGCGGGCTGAATCTTGCGTCCCAATCATTTTCCTTTCGGCTCTTGAAGCCATTTCCGAGCGAGTGGCTGGTCTCGATCTCGGTGCAGATGATTACCTGCCCAAACCCTTCAGCCCCAAGGAGCTGGAAGCACGAATTGCCACGATTCTCCGTCGGGTTGGCCGTGGTTCAGCCACTGCAGAGTCTCGTGAACTACCGACAGGCCAGGGAGTTGTCCGCGTTGGTGATCTTGTGGTCGATACCAATCGCCGCCAGGTGACGCGCGGCAGTGAGCGCATTTCACTGACTTACACCGAATTCAGCCTGCTCGAGCTCTTATTCAGGGAACCTGGCCAGGTTGTCCCGCGCGCAGAAATTCTTGAGCAGCTGTGGGGCTATCCGCCTCGCCGTGCTGCGGACCTGCGGGTCGTTGATGTTTATGTGGCTCGCCTGCGCGGCAAGCTTGAACCAGATCCGCGCAATCCTGAACTGATCCTCACAGTGCGTGGTATCGGATATTCCTCTCAGCGTATGGGCGACAACGCTCCTGCAGTCTTGGCTAGCTGAGATCGTCCTTCAGACGTTTTGACGCTGTTGTGTCGCTTGCGGGCACCATTGACCGGCAGGATGGCGCTCATGTGAGTTCTTTTCCGTGTCTGAACTGCGAGAGACCCGCTTGGAGAAGGCGAATGCCCTCAGGGAGCTGGGTTTAGATCCCTATGCCCTCCATTTCGATCCAACCGATCGGATGGCTCAGTTGCAGAATGTCCACGCTGATCTTCCCAACGGAGAAGAGCGGGATCTCAAGGTGGCGGTCGCGGGTCGAGTGATGGCTCGACGGGTGATGGGCAAACTTGCGTTCTTCTCCCTGTCTGATGAGACCGGCACGATCCAGCTGTTTCTGGAGAAGTCGACTCTGGGCGAGTCCTTTTCAAAGATCACGGCGCTTGTGGATGCAGGCGATCTGATCGGTGTTCGCGGAATCCTGCGCCGAACCGATCGCGGTGAGCTTTCGGTGAAAGTGGCCGAGTGGACCATGCTCACCAAATCGCTGCAGCCGTTGCCTGATAAGTGGCATGGCCTTGCCGATGTGGAAAAGCGATACCGACAGCGCTATCTCGACTTGATCGTGACCCCCCAGTCGCGGGAAACGTTTCGCAGGCGTGCACTAACAGTGAGCGCCATCCGTCGCTGGTTGGATGATCGCGAATTCCTGGAGATCGAGACACCCGTTCTCCAGAGTCAGCCTGGTGGTGCTGATGCGCGGCCCTTTGAAACGCATCACAACGCTCTCGACCTCCAGCTCACATTGCGAATCGCTACTGAACTACACCTCAAGAGGCTGGTTGTGGGCGGCTTTGAGCGTGTGTACGAGCTCGGCAGGATCTTCCGCAATGAAGGCATCAGCACTCGACACAACCCTGAATTCACCACAGTTGAGGTGTACCAGGCCTACTCCGATTACCTGGGGATGATGGAGCTCACTGAACAAATGATCAGTGCTGTCTGCCAGGACGTCTGCGGTTGTCAGACCATCACCTATCAAGGCACGGAGATTGATCTGACCCCTCCCTGGAGGCGGGCCACCATGCATGAGTTGGTGAAGGACGCCACCGGACTTGATTTCCACGGCTTCAGCACTCGGGAGGATGCTGCAGCGGCCATGGAGGCCAAGGGTCTGCACGTTCCTGCGCTGGCCGATTCCGTGGGACGCCTTCTCAATGAGGCGTTTGAACAGGCTGTGGAGTCCACCTTGATCCAGCCCACGTTCGTAATGGACTATCCCCTGGAGATTTCGCCTCTGGCTCGTCCGCATCGCAGCAAGCCCGGGTTGGTCGAACGTTTTGAGCTGTTCATCGTCGGCAGAGAGCATGCCAATGCCTTCAGTGAGCTCACTGATCCTGTGGATCAGCGTCAGCGCCTGGAGACACAGCAAGAGCGCAAAGCCGCTGGCGATCTGGAAGCGCAGGCTTTGGATGAGGATTTCGTCAATGCTCTGGAGGTGGGTATGCCTCCGACAGGTGGCCTCGGCATCGGCATTGATCGATTGGTGATGCTGCTCACGGACAGCCCTTCAATCCGCGATGTGATTGCTTTCCCGCTGCTTCGTCCCGAGGTCTGAGTGTGGTGAGAGGTTGCCTTGTGCCCTCAGGGTGGATAATGGAACACAGTGGCATGTTCCCTTTCCAATGAGTGGTGAGCGCGTAGGTTTCCGCTTCAAGCACGCCGATGCGGTGGTCAAGCGCAATCCCCAGGGGCGCTCCCGCCGCGGCTGGGTGATGGAGCCGGTTGAGCAGACCACCAGTCGAGGCACCAAGATGCCCGCCTATCGGATTCGCTGGCGTGACAGCGAGCGTCCGGAGATCGTGCTTCAGCACATGCTGATTGCCGATCCTGATCCGACCCCACCGCCCGAGAACGTGAGTCTCGAGCCTCCTGCTCCTAAGGCTTGATTGCACGCTGGATCAGCTGAGTCCCTGGCGACGCCTCAGCTCCTCGAGCTCCTGGTGGGCTTCAAACAAGGCCCAGTCTTCATCCAGGCTGCGATGTCCTCGTTGTTGTGAAGCCTTCTGATTGAGACGGGAAATCTGTTGATCCAGATCTCGGAAATTCCCTCCCAGCTCATCCAGTTCGCTCCAGAGATCCCTGCCCTGATCCATCAGGCTGGTCACATGCTTTTCAGCTCGCAATGCCAGGTCATTGGCTCCGGCTTTGCGGGCCTTCCTGGTGCGCTCTGCCCAGGCCTGTACCTGTTCAGCGAGTGAAAGCAGTTGACGTCGTAGGTCTCTGGCCTGGATCTGCATCAGATCGCGACGGCTGTTCAGATCGCGCTGTCGATCCTGCAGATGCTGTTCATGCAGCAGGAGGTCTTGATCGGGATTGGAGCGCAGGAATGCATCCAACCGCTCTTCCAGATTCTGTTCAAGCTGATCTAGCCATGTCGGCGACATCAGTCAGTCCTGCCAGCGTTGCTCATGATGAAATCTGGGCTGAACGTGTCTGTGCTCAGTCTGCCGCTTCCAGCCAGTGCAGGGAGAGGTCATCGGCAGGATCATGCCAGCGGCGACACCAGCACCAGCCTGCGTCTTTTGCCAGTTCACGGGCCATTTCCGTTGTGTACTTGACGCTGTATTCGGTCACAAGTGGTTCTCCTGCGCTGAAGGTCCATGACTCAGCAGCCACCGACACCGTCTGATGGCGTTCGCTGATCAGGGCCATGCGGACACGGCTCTCCGTCTCCTGCCAGACGGCCTCATAACGGAATTGATCTGGATTGAAGTCGGCGCTCAGATCACTGTTCAGTCTTTGCAGCAGGTTATGGGCGAAGGCGGCGGAGATTCCTGCGGCATCGTTGTAGGCGGCCTCCAGCCTGGACTTTGATTTGGGCTGGTCAAGACCCAGCAAAAGCGGGCCTCCATCGAGCAATCGCCTGAATCGGCGCAGCAGTGCAATGGCCTCGTCGCGAGTGAAGTTGCCGAGGGAACTGCCTGGAAAGAACCCCACACGCCTTGTCCCACGGATCAACGGATGGTCTGGAAGGGCATCAAGCTGACTGTGGTCACAACAGATTCCCAGCATCGGTACCCGAGGATGTTGGGCCTGAAGTGCCGCCGTTGACTGGACCAGGTGGTCCGCGCTGATGTCGAGAGCCACATAGGCGGAAGGGCGCATCGCCTCCAGCAGTGGCCCCACCTTGCGGGCGCTGCCTGCGCCGAATTCAACGATTACCCCTGATCCAATGGCACGGGCCATGTCCGCGGCTGATGACTTCAGCAAGGCGATTTCCGTTCGGGTGAGGCTGTATTCCGGTTGCTGGCAGATCTGATCAAACAGTCGCGACCCCTCGTTGTCGTATAGGAACCACGCTGGTAGCTGGCGGGGATTGCGTTGCAGACCGTCCTGCACGAGTCGATGCATGTCCGCGCTGGGCGGATGCAGATCGATCAGCTGAGGACGCGCAGACGTTTGGGTTGTCATTGGGCCAGGCGCAGACCTGCCGCCATCCAGCGGCTGGCCGGGGTGAAAAAGTTCCGATAAGTGTCGCGGGAATGACCTCTCGGTGTGAGCCGGCTGCTGCCCCGCAGCACGAACTGCGAGGTCATAAATTTGCCGTTGTATTCGCCTACAGCACCCGCCGCAGCCTGAAAGCCCGGGTAGGGGCGATAGGGGCTTGAGGTCCATTGCCACAGCTGGCCATGGCTCTGTTGAAGTGATTCACCGTGCTCAAAGCTGGCCAGCTCCCATTCCGCTTCGCTAGGCAGGCGAGCTCCGGTCCAGCGTGCATAGGCATCCGCTTCGAACCAGCTGAGGTGGCGTACGGGCAGGTGATCCTCCAGTGGGCAGCGGCCAGCGAGGGTGAACTCCCACTGCCAGGGACCTTCGCCGTCGGGATCGCGTCGCCAGTATCGGGGTGCATCCCAGTTGCGCTGACTGCGCTCTGCCCAGCCCTCGCTCATCCAGAGCTCAGGACGCTGGTAACCGCCATCGTCGATGAAGCACCGGTAAGCACCATTGCTCACCAGTCGAGCAGCAATGCTGAAGGGCTCCAGCCAGGTTCGATGCCGCGGGCCTTCGTTGTCGAAGTGGAAGGCATCACCGCTGTGGCCCACCTCCATTAGGCCCCCACCGCAGTTGAGCCAGGGTCCATGCCTTTGTGTGCCTGTCATTTGGGCTGTTGTGATGGGTTGAGGATCAAACGGTTCAGACCAGTCGCTGCGATAGGCCGGTTCGAGTGGTTGACGGCTGAATCCATCCAGCAGGTCCATCAGCATCAGTTCCTGATGCTGCTGCTCATGGTGAAGGCCCAGTTCCACCAGGTCCAGCCACGGTGCTTCGCTATTGCGCTCCAAAAGCTGTTCCAGAGCGAGATTCACCCGTTTCCGCCAGGCTGAAACCTCATCCATCGGTGGACGGCTAAGCAGTCCTCGCTGAGGTCGCGGCTGGCGTGGACCAACAGTGTCGTAATAGGAGTTGAACAGGTAACTCCAGCGAGGGTCCGCGGGGACATAGTCGGGATGGTGGGGCTTCAGCACGAAGGTTTCGAAGAACCAGGTGGTGTGAGCCAGGTGCCACTTGGGTGGGCTGGCATCGGCCATGCCTTGCAGATTGAGGTCTTCGGTATGAAGGGGCTCAATCAACGCCTCACTGGTACGACGCACCTCCATCAGTCGATTCAGGAGTGAGCCGGAGGCCATGGAGGGAAATCATGCTGGCGGTGACGTTAGTGGGATCCCCCTCGGGTGTCAGCGCAGGACTGCCCCTACCATCGGCCCAAATCGCAACTCCTTTGTGATCGGCACGTTGCTGGCCGACCGGTATCGCCTGGACCGTTGTCTGTCCTCTGATCCGGACCATCCCCAGGGGACTCTCTGGCGTGCCGCTGATCAGCTGGCTGGCGATGCACCCGTTGCGTTGCGGCAACTCAACGAGCAGGCGACTCAGGATCGCTTTCGCCGTCTGTGGCCATCAATGCAGTTACTCCTGCATCCCCAGATTCCACGCTTTGGAGGGCTACTTGAGGGACAGGGCTGCCTATGGCTGGTGCGTGAGTGGCAGGAGGGCTCAAGCCTGAGCCAGATCCAGAATCAACGCCTCCAGCGTCAATTGGTGTTTGGCTCAGGAGAGGTGCTGCTCTTGATGAGGCAGCTTCTGCCACCCCTTGCGGTGCTGCATGGTCAGGAGCTGGTCCATGGCGATATCAATCCCCGCAATCTGCTGCGGCGCGATCAGGATTGTCTGCCTGTGTTGTTGGATTTTGGGTTGCTGCAGCGCTGCGGCCAGCAGCCTCTGACTGCAGCGTCACCGGCCTTTGCGCCACGCGCCCAGGTCCGGCAGGACCCTGCGGCGGCCTGGATGGATTTGCATGGCCTTGGAGTGTCGGCTCTGACCCTGCTCACTGGCCGTCCTCCTGCGCAGCTGTTGCAGGCTGATGCACAGGCTTGGCAGCTCCCCAACGATCTCGACTTGGAACCTGCCTACGGGGAGGTGTTGGAACGGTTGCTCTCAGAGCAGCCTGAACGCCGCTTTGCGGTGGCTGCTGATGCCCTTCAGGCTTTGCAGGCTGTGACGATGCCTGAAACAACTGGTCCCCAGGCAAGGGCTGATCGCACCCTGGTTCTGGCTCCAGCGGTGCCTGATGACTCACCGCCCGTGGTCAGTGGTTCTCCAGATTTGCCAAGGATTGTCACTTCGTCAGGGCAGGAAGCCCGGCGCCGACCTTCGGCAGAGCAGCGCCAGCTTGCGGCGGAAGGCCACTTATGGCCCGTTGTTGGAGCACTGTTGGTTTCGGCTCTGGTGGGAACAGCCATCGGTTGGTTTCTGCTCACTCGCGGCAATCCCCCCGCTGGTGCTCCCTCCACGGAGCGCGATGTGATCGGTCGCTCCCCTTCCGCGAGTCTTCCTCCGGCGGAGGTGGATCAACGACAGCAATTGCTCAGTCGTCTGCGAGCTTTGCAGGTCGATCGCAGTTGGTTTCTGCAGTTGGTGGATGCAAGCCTGATGGCCCGTTTCCCGGAGCGTGGCGGTCGCCTGCCCAGTGACTCGCTTGAAGATGCCCCTTTGAGGAGTGTCTGGAATGAACTCGCCGAGGAGTGGCTGGCCAGAGTGGAGCAACTGCCGCCGGCGCTGCGCAGTCGCCTGGGACAGCTCAAACCTGCCGACTGGCAGAGGCAACGCCAGGCCCTTGTGTCGCAGGGTGTGAACAGCAAGGTGGTGGAGCAGCTGGTCAGCGCTTCGGCACAGGCGTTGCTTCCGGGTGTGCCGCCAGGAGTGAAGCCGCCTGAGCCTTTCCGTCAGTTGTGGATCGCCGCAGCATTGCGCAGCCTTGAGGATGTGCGAATTGAGCAGGTCAAAGCGCGTTCGCAAGCGCCCACGGTGTTATCGAGTCGTGTGTCCGCGGGCGGTGCACGCCTGATCTCGATCTCGGTCCCAGCTGCTCGCCGCCTGGTGTTGGGCATCAACGGCACGCCTTTGATGCAGATGACTGTGTATGGCGCCAATGGGGAGGTGGCTGCCGATCGCGGACCACTACGCGTCGTGACTCTGCCTGTGGAGGCAGGCTCGCCTGTACAGGTGCTGGTCACCAACGATGGCGTGTCTTCCGGGTTGCTAACGCTCTCCTGCCGTGCCGATGCACCAGCACCAACGCCGTTGCCAGAGGTTGACCTGAACCCGATTCCCGATCCCGCCACTGGGGCGGAGGGCCCTGTCGAGGCGCTTCCGGAACCTCCTGGCCCCCGGCCTGCAGGTGCTGAGGATCCTCCTGTTAAAGAGGCAGACGTACCCAATGCATTGCCCGGCGAATCCACCCCTGATTCCACTGCAGGGCCCAATGAGGTCAGTCAGTAGCGGGCAATGGCAGCCCGTGTCTCTTTCTTGATTTGTTTGTCCTTTGCGGCAGCGCGCTTGTCATGCAACTTGCGCCCTTTCCCAAGACCGATGGTGAGCTTGATCCATGACCCTTGTAGGTGCATGTTGAGCGGGATCAGCGTCAGTCCTTTCTGATCAAGTTGCCCACGCAATTTGTCGATTTCGCGCCGGTGGGCCAGCAACCTTCGGACTCGCAGCGGATCGTGGTTGTAGTACCTGCTTGCATGGGTGTGCGGTGAGATGTGCACGTTGTGCAGCTGCATTTCACCGTGGCGGATCAGGCAGAAACCATCCCGGAGATTGGCCTGGCCGGCTCGGATGGATTTCACCTCCGTGCCCACCAGTTCTATGCCGGTTTCCAGCGTTTCCAGGATCTCGTACTGATGCCTGGCCAGCCTGTTGTCGGCTAGTAAGCGGTTGGCCGCGGCTCGAGCCGCCGCGTTTTTCTTGCCTCCACCTTTGGCCATTGCCTGTTTGGCCTTTCGGCCGCTTGATGCTCCGACCCTATCCAGGGCTCGGTACTCTTCCCACATGGCCATTGTTTCCTCTAGCGCAGGATCCCCACGTCCACGCAAGGAGCGTGAGCCCAATCGGGTGGTCGACGCAGCCCGGCAGCCAGGAGACGATCTCGATCCAGCGGCGCTGACTTCTCGTGACGACGGCTTAAGGCCCAAGTGTCTGCAGGACTACATCGGTCAGCGTGAGCTCAAGCAGGTGCTTGGCATTGCGGTGCAAGCCGCGCTAGGTCGCGGTGATGCTCTCGATCATGTGCTGCTCTACGGCCCGCCCGGTCTTGGCAAAACGACCATGGCCATGGTGTTGGCTGAGGAGCTGGGGGTGAAATGCCGCATCACCAGTGCTCCCGCTTTAGAGCGTCCCCGCGACATTGTTGGTCTTCTGGTGAATCTGCAGCCACGGGAGCTGCTGTTCATTGATGAAATCCATCGACTCAGTCGTGTGGCCGAGGAGTTGCTCTATCCGGCTATGGAGGATCGTCGACTCGACCTCACCGTGGGCAAGGGAAGTACCGCTCGAACTCGCGCACTGGAATTACCTCCGTTCACACTGGTCGGTGCCACAACCCGCGCAGGTGCGCTGAGTTCACCGCTGCGCGATCGCTTTGGCTTGATTCAACGGCTTGAGTTCTACGGCTTGGACGACTTGCAGTCGATTGTGGAGCGAGCCGCGGGTTTGCTCGAGCTCGATCTAACGGCTGAAGCTTGCGCTGAGATTGCACTCCGCTGCAGGGGGACGCCTCGTATTGCCAACCGACTGTTGCGCAGGGTACGAGATGTGGCTTGTGTCCGGGACTGCTCCGGAGCGATCGACCGTGCATTGGTCGATGAAGCCCTCACCTTGCATCGGGTGGATGGCCGGGGCCTGGACGCGAGTGATCGCAGGCTGCTGGAGCTGCTGCTCCAATCCCATGGAGGCGGTCCCGCCGGACTGGATACGCTTGCAGCGGCCCTGGGAGAAGATCCCACCACCTTGGAATCAGTGGTTGAACCGTATCTGCTGCAGCTTGGTTTCCTGCAGCGCACTCCGCGTGGCCGGGTGGTGACTGATGCGGGTCGTGACCACCTATCAGCAGCTTGATACTGACTTTTTTAACTCTCAGCCTTCTCACTGAGCCAGTCGAGCTCGATACGCTTATCGGAGCTTTTAACGAGCAACCAGGAGCCGCTTAGATGAGGTGGAAGGAACTCCTGTTCGGCTGGTCCCTGTCTGTGCTGGCCCTCCTGATCCCTTTCTCGGCAGAAGCCGCTGAGCTGGATGCGCTACCTCAGCTGTTCGATCGTGCTCTTGCTCTCAGCCGTGCCGGAGATCCGCAGCAGGCACTTCCGCTCTGGGATCAGGTTTTAGAGACCGCCCCTACCGACGCGGCGGCCTGGAGTAACCGCGGCAATGTGCGCCTGATGCTGGGTGATCCAGAGGGAGCCATCGCCGATCAAACCCGCTCCATGGAACTCGCGCCCGACGACGCAGACCCCCATCTCAATCGCGGTACTGCGGAAGAGGCTTTGCAGCGCTGGTCTGAGGCCGCAGCCGATTACGACTGGATTTTAGAAAGAGACCCCAGCGATGCCTCGGCCCTCTACAACCTCGGCAATGTGCGTGGATCCGAGGGTGAATGGCAGGAAGCCCAGCGTCTCTATCGTTTGGCGGCTGATGCCAGGCCAGGATTTGCGATGGCCCGATCCAGTGATGCTCTGGCTCTCTACCAACTCAATGATCTGAAAGAAGCAGAACGAAACTTGCGCAATCTGATCCGGCGCTACCCACTGTTCGCAGATGCGCGAGCGGCTTTGAGTGCTTTGCTCTGGAGTGAAGGGTCGCGTGGTGAAGCGGAAAGCCATTGGGCCGCTGCTTCAGGCCTTGATCCCAGTTATCGCGATGCCGCCTGGCTGGCCGAGGTGCGTCGCTGGCCGCCACGGCCGATTGCTGATCTTGAGCGCTTTCTGGCTCTGGAGGTGTCATGAACCTCACTGCCACCTGGTCTGAGCGACTCGATGCCCTGTTGCCGGAGTTGATTGAGTTGCGTCGTCATCTGCACGCCCATCCTGAGCTCAGTGGGGAAGAACACCAAACAGCTGCGCTGATTGCGGGTGATCTGCGTCAAGCCGGTTGGCGCGTTCGCGAAGGCGTTGGACGCACGGGTGTGGTGGCGGATCTTGGCGCCGAGCAGGGTCCGAAACTCGGCTTACGCGTGGATATGGATGCTCTGCCCATCGAGGAGAAAACGGACTTGCCCTATGCCTCCTTGCGGCAGGGAGTGATGCATGCGTGCGGGCACGACCTGCACAGCACGGTGGGTCTGGGGGTGGCCAGATTGCTGGCGGCTGAGCCGCAATTAACTTTTGGGATGCGCTTGTTGTTCCAGCCAGCAGAGGAAATCGCCCAAGGGGCTCGCTGGATGCGCGAGGCAGGAGCCACTGAGGGTCTTGACGCTCTGTTCGGTTTGCATGTGTTCCCCTCCTTGCCTGTTGGCAGCGTGGGTTTGCGCAGCGGCAGCCTCACAGCGGCGGCGGGCGAGCTGGAAATCGAAATCAACGGCCAGGCTGGCCACGGCGCCAGGCCTCATCAGTCGGTGGATGCAATCTGGATCGCCTCGAGGGTGGTCACCGGCCTCCAGGAAGCGATCAGTCGCAGGCTGGATGCCTTGAACCCAGTTGTGGTGAGCTTCGGGCGTATCGAAGGAGGTAAGGCGTTCAACGTGATTGCTGATCGGGTCACGTTGCTGGGCACAGTGCGTTGTTTGTCCAACGAGCTGCATGATCAGTTGCCCCGTTGGATTGAGGACACGGTGCGAGCTCTTTGCGAGGGTTTCGGTGCCACGGCAAAGGTTCGCTATCGCTGCATCGCTCCACCGGTTGATAACGACACCAGACTCACGGATCTACTGGAGCGTTGTGCCATCGAGCAGCTTGGCTTGGATCAGGTCTTGCGCTTGGAACAGCCCTCCTTGGGCGCCGAGGATTTTGCGGAGTTGATCCGCGATGTGCCGGGCATGATGTTTCGGCTCGGAGTGGCGGGCCCTGAGGGATGTGCGCCGCTTCACAACGGTCACTTTCTGCCTGATGAGCGCTGCCTAGGGGTCGGTATTCGCGTGCTCACAGCAACGATGCTGGCCTGGGAACCGACGGTATGAATCGTCCGTCTCGCACTCATCTGCATGTCTTGTTGTCGTTGGCAGCACCCTTGCTGGTGTGCCTGGGCGTCTTAGCGCTTGTCCAGCGGGAGAGCACCGAGCGTTGGCAGTCTGTTCCTGCCATCCTGGTCGGCTCCGGCTTGGTGATCCACGCAGTGGTGGGTCGTCGTCGTCGTCGGCACAAGCTGCTATTGGCTTTGCGCAGCAGTCGTTTTCAGGAGGATTGAGTTGATGGCGTCGACACCGCGGCAGCCTCCGGGAGGTGAACCTGATCTCAATGCCCTTAAAGAGGCGATCGGGTCTGGTGATCCATTGCGAGCCATGCCAGCCCTCACCCAGTTGCGATTCTGCAGTGATGAGGATGCTGTTCCTCTGCTGGTGCTGGGCAGTGAGCAAGAGGCCTTTCTGGTGCGCTCTCTCAGCTGCAGCGGTTTGGGCTACAAGCGCACCGAGCAGGGTTGGACCGTCTTGGAACGGCTGCTGCGCAGTGATGGTGATGCCAATGTGCGTGCTGAAGCGGCCAATGCCCTTGCCAGCTATGGCGTTATTCGTGCCTGGCCGTTGCTGAAGGCAGCATTCGACGCTGACAGTGCATGGCTGGTGCGCTGCAGCATTCTTTCGGCTCTGGCGGAACAGCCTGAGATCGATTTCGGCTGGCTGCTGGACCTAGCCAGTGCCGCGATCAAAGATGGCGACGGAACGGTTCGCGTCAGTGGAGCCGAGATTCTGGGACGGATTGTTCGAGAAAGCGTTGACCAGCAGATTGGTGAGCAAGCTAGATCTCTGTTGTTACCACTTCAGCAAGACGGAGATCACCGGGTTGTGGCAGCTGCACTGAACGGATTGCAGCTGCGTTGACGGTCTGTTCTCAACGGCGTTGCTAGTAATTAGACACCACTAGGGGTGCCTTGGATCGTTCGCGATCCTCATGGCTGAGATCACACCCTCTGAACCTGATCCGGGTCATTCCGGCGATAGGGAAGTGACCAATGTGATCCGCGGTCAGCTGGCCGGCCCCTGGCAGTTCCTTCGCTGAATGGATCATGCGTGCCTCCTGGGTTCAGTCCCGTCGCGGACAGTCCAACGTTTCCCAGATGCATTTCGCCCGTCAGGGCCTGGTGACCGAGGAGATGGTCTACGTGGCCAGGAGGGAAAACCTTCCCGAGACCTTGGTGATGGAGGAGGTTGCACGGGGTCGCATGGTCATCCCCGCCAACATCAACCATGAAAATCTTGAGCCCATGGCGATTGGGATCGCCAGCAAGTGCAAGGTGAATGCAAATATTGGCGCTTCTCCCAATGCCTCGGACGCCGAGGAAGAGGTCAATAAGCTGAATCTGGCGGTGAAATACGGCGCCGACACCGTGATGGACCTGTCCACAGGCGGCGTCAATCTTGATGATGTTCGCACTGCGATTATCAAGGCTTCACCCGTGCCGATCGGCACGGTTCCCGTCTACCAGGCGCTGGAAAGTGTGCATGGCTCCATTGAGCGCCTCTCGGAAGATGACTTCCTCCACATCATCGAGAAGCACTGTCAGCAAGGTGTCGACTACCAGACCATCCACGCTGGCCTGCTGATCGAACATCTGGTGAAGGTGAAAGGCCGCATCACCGGCATCGTCAGTCGTGGCGGCGGCATCCTCGCCCAGTGGATGCTTTATCACCATCGTCAGAACCCCCTCTACACCCGTTTCGACGATATTTGCGAAATTTTCAAGCGCTACGACTGCACATTTTCACTGGGTGATTCACTGCGTCCGGGATGTCAGCACGATGCTTCAGATGCAGCTCAGCTCGCCGAGCTGCACACCCTGGGTGAGCTCACCCGCCGTGCCTGGAAGCATGACTTGCAGGTGATGGTGGAAGGTCCTGGGCATGTGCCGATGGATCAGATTGAGTTCAACGTCAAGAAGCAGATGGAGGAGTGCAATGAGGCCCCTTTCTATGTTCTTGGCCCCCTGGTCACGGATATCGCGCCTGGTTACGACCACATCACGTCGGCAATTGGAGCAGCCATGGCTGGCTGGCATGGCACGGCGATGCTCTGCTACGTGACTCCAAAGGAGCACCTTGGTTTGCCCAATGCCGATGATGTACGTGAAGGCTTGATCGCTTACAAGATCGCAGCGCATGCGGCTGACATCGCCCGTCATCGTCCAGGCGCCCGTGATCGCGATGATGAGCTCAGTCGGGCACGTTATGCCTTTGATTGGAACAAGCAGTTTGAGTTGTCTCTTGATCCCGAGCGGGCCAAGCAGTATCACGATGAAACTCTTCCTGCTGATATTTACAAGCAGGCTGAATTCTGTTCCATGTGTGGACCAAAGCACTGTCCGATGCAGACCAAGATCACCGATGAAGATCTGGAAGGTTTGCAAAAAGTGCTCGAAGTGAAAGGTGGTGCAGAATTATCCGGGGTGAAGATGGATAAGGCTGAATGAATGAGTTCGAGGGGCAAATCATCACCAAAAGTCATTCACTCTGCCTTTTGGTGATCATGCATGGAGTGCCAGGTTTATTCGGCTTTCCGTTCGAGTGCCTCTCGGAACCAGTCAATCGTGGGTTGAAGACCTTCTTCAAGAGAAATCTTGGGTTCCCAGCTAAGCCCCTGCCTGGCAAGGTCAATGATTGGTTGACGTTGGAGTGGATCATCCTGGGGTAGGGGCTTGTTGATCAGTTCCAGGTTGGGATTGATGCGATCGCGCACGAGTTCGGCTAACTGACGAATAGTGAATTCATTGGGGTTACCAATGTTGATGGGGCCGGTTTTGTCGCTATTCATTAGTCGGATCATGCCTTCGATCAGGTCATCTACGTAGCAGAAAGATCTGGTTTGACTGCCATCTCCATACAGCGTTAGTGCTTTTCCTTGGAGAGCTTGAACGATGAAGTTGCTGACCACCCGTCCATCGTCTGGAAGCATGCGAGGCCCATAGGTGTTGAAGATGCGCATCACCCTGATTTCCGTGCCATGCATGCGCTGATAGTCGAAACAAAGGGTTTCGGCAATGCGTTTTCCTTCGTCATAACAGCTGCGAATTCCGATTGTATTGACACAGCCTCGGTAACTTTCCGGTTGAGGATGAATCTCTGGATCCCCGTAAACTTCGCTAGTGCTGGCAAGTAAGAAGCGCGCTCCAACGCGCCTTGCAAGGCCCAGCATGTTGTAAGTGCCCAAAAAACTTGTCTTGGCTGTTTTGATTGGGTTGAACTGATAGTGAATCGGAGAGGCGGGGCATGCCAGATGCCAGATTCGATCGACTTCTAATTTGATTGGCTCTGTGACATCGTGGCGAATGAGTTCAAAATTGGGATGTCCAATCCAGTTTCTAATATTTTCTTTTCTGCCTGTGAAGTAATTGTCCAGGCAAATCACTTCTTCGCCAGCTTGCATCAAGCGATCAGTCAAGTGGGAGCCGAGGAATCCGGCGCCGCCTGTGATCAGATTGCGAGTGCTGGACAAGGGAAGCCAGGTGCAGGTGAGCTGAAGGTATCAGGCCTGGCCTGTCGGATGGTTTTCAGCGTCGTGTGAATGGACCCTGGATCAACTGGCTTAGGCCTGCAGCTGCTGTAATCGTCCAGATTGTGAGCACCCTGCGCAGGATGGCGATCGGTAGGGCAACGAGTACGTCAATTCCAGCGTCTTGAAGCAGAAGAGTGGTTGCGGCTTCGTTGACGCCGATGCCACCTGGGCTGTTGCTAATGAGCCCCGCTGTGCCTGACAACAAATAAATGCCAATTCCTTGGAGTGGACTGATCGATGTGGGCGACAAAATCATCACGAGCAGCCAGAGAATTAGTCCTTCAACAGCCCAGAAGATCAGGCTCAAAACCAGTGCGGGTAGGCAGGCACGCGCCATGGCACCACGGGGTCGATGCTTGTCCCAGGCCTTGCGGAGTGTTTGCCATCCAGAGCGAAGCTTGCGCTGACGGCGCAGGCTGAAGCTGATCAGAATCAATCCAGCGATGATCAGCAACCACCACCAAGAGGGCTCTACAGGGGGCAGCAGTTGGGCGAGCATGGCCGGTGTGATCACCCCCAGCCAGATCAGCACCGCGGCGCCATCACACAGACGCTCGGCGACAAAGACGTGGGTCAGCGGTAAGCGTGGATAGCCAAGTTCGACATGTAACTGCTCGACTCGACTGAGCTCTCCAAGTTTTCCCGGTGTGGCTGTTAGTGCGAATCCTTGAAACCAGCCCAAGGCATCGGCCCAGTTCCAGTCACCGATCTGAACCGAGTGCAGGAGAACTCGCCAGCGGCAGTAACGCCCGAGGTAGCTGAGAGTGAGAAGTGCATAGATGACTGGCAACCACGCCAAGAGCCGAGTGCATGCTGCAACCAGTTGCGATTTCGTTTCGCTTGGAAGACTGAACCAGGTCTGCACTCCAAGACCCAGCAATAACAGTGCTAACCAGGGCAGGAATCGTTGCAGCCACGAACGGGATTGGCGGTAGGCCCGGGGTTCAGCGGAAAAGCTGCGGTAATGCGGCCGCCCACTGGCCTGGAGAAGTTCGCGATCACCAGAGCTGTCTCCATAGGCCTCCAGCATCTCTGGGCTCGGCATTTCACCAAGTGCAAACTCCAGTCGTTTGAGTTTTTCTGGTCCTTTGCAGTTCGCGGATAGAAGCGTGAAAGGCTGGTTTGGGCTCACCTCAAGAGGATCCTGGCAGCAGGTCCCAATCAGTTCGATCTTCAGAAATTCCGCCAGGGGGCGGATGAACGGTTCTGGCGAGGCTGTAATGATCATGCAGCGGTCGCCTTGTTGGCGATGCCATTGCAGTCGTTTCAGGGCTTCAGGTCTTAATTGCGATCGCAGCTGAATGGGCAGTTTCTCTTCCAGAACTCGCTGCCGATGGTTCCGTGGTGTGGCCTGGAGCACGACATTGAGAAGGATCTCCTTCATTCGCCCAGTGCTGCAGCGCTTCAACTGCCAAGCAACCAGATGCGGCAGAAGCTTGGGCATCAGCCGCATGAGTCCGAATGGGCCTTGCAGAAGAAGCAAACAACAGCGTGTGGCGTCTCCCTTGATCAGGGTGCCATCACAGTCAAATGCGGCGATTGCTGGAGACATCGCGGAAACTCACGTATTTGTGTCCGAAGAAGCTTGTGACCACAGGAACGACCACTCCGAAGCTGTGAGCAATCAGGTCAACGAGTGCAGCAACTCCGATGATGGGAAACAGCCAACTGCGGATTCCGATGCTCACTAACCAGGTTTGAAGCACGGCCGCGAGATTGATCAAGGCAAACGCCGCGAATGATCGTTTGACCGATTGTTGGGTTTGCAAGAACACATAACGTCGTGCCAACACGTAAGCAGTCACCATTCCGATTGCGTAAGCCGCGAGTACGGCGAGCTCGAAACGAAGCACCTGAGAAAACCCGATACGGCTTGCGATGTTGATGAGGGCAGCGATTCCGCCCGTGATTAAGAAAAGAACAAATTGACGTTTTGGTGAAGATTGTTTTGGGCTGTTCATGGCATGGCTGCCGCGGCATGGGCCAGAACGCGACGCGCCAGCGATCGGCCGTAATCAATGCTCTCACTGATGCCTCGGTCCTCTGGGTAATAGACGGTCGTATCTGCGGTGATCACGCCGGGGTACGGCTCCAGAGGTGGAAGTGTGCTTTGAAAGTTGATACGGCAGACCGGCTGGGCAAAGCGGTATCGGCTGCAATGACTTGCCAGCCGATGTTCATCTTGCAAATCGGGATTTATGGCTTTGAGGCAATTCCAGGCATCGTCGATGAAGGCCTGATTGTTTCGCTGGTAATCAGGATGATCGGCGGGGATATAAAAAGGCACGTAGCTCACATGTGGTGATAGCGGCCGCAGGTTGCTCATTTCGATCACTCCCGGAATGGCAAAACGGTCATCGTTGACATTTGTCCAGAAATTTCCAGTAATCGCGCGGTCGGTTTGTAGCACCACACAGGCACAAGCTACTGACGGTTGGCTGCTGTACTCGCTCACGAGCTCGGGGTCACTTCCCCCTGCTTCAAGCATGGGAGCCACCAGGGGTAACGGCACCGTTGAGATCACTTGATCAAAGTGCTGAACACCATTTGGTGTCTGCAACATCGCTCCGCCTTGTGGACTGGGGCGGATCGCTTGGACTGGCGAGTTGCAACGGATCTCACCTCCGTTATGTCGGATGGAGGTTTCCAGGGCATCCACTAGTTGTTGAGATCCTCCTTGCAAAAAACCAAGGGTTTCTTTCAATTTCTTGCGAGATTGCCCCAGGCGACGCACTCGGCTCCAGATCCAAGCCGCAGAAATCTGATCACTAAACTGGAAGAATTTGAAGGCAAAAAGTTTATGCCAAAGCAGCTGATAGCCACGCTCACCAAGCCATTTTCGAAGCCATGTTGTGGCAGTGATCGAATCGAGTTCTCTCCAGTTGCGGATGGTTAGACAGCGTGCTGCGTGGAGCAGGTATCGGAATCTGGTTAGCAGAGGAAGGTGCCGGAACGACAACACGCCACTCACAGAGCCCCAGGGGTAGAGGCGATTGTTGAAAAAGAATCCCATTGTTGTCTGCCGCCATGACAGCTGATCGCTGAGACCGAGCTCTTCCAGAACCTCGAAGAATGCGTGGTCGTTGAGGCAGTGAAAGTGGTAATAACGCTCTAACTGAAGACCTTCAAAGTTAAAACTGGCGGCCATTCCCCCTAAACGGTCATCGGCTTCGAGCAGAACGGGAGTATGACCTTGGAGGCAAAGTTCATAGGCGACAGCCAGGCCCATGGGGCCGCCACCAATCACAGCGATGGATGACATCAGAACGGCATCTCCAGTTGGGAATAACGCGGATCTTGATAGGTGATCCTCAGCGCATCAGCCAGGGGTGTTGGTGTCACCTTAAAGATGTCGGGCCAGTCGATCACATCAAATTCATCACCAGCTGTAAGGGCTGTGAGCTGGGAGCGGGTGAAGGCAGGTTGGCGGGAGATTAACGACCAGCATTGGAGCAGAAATCCGAACAGTGGTATCGGCAGGTGAATCATCCAGGTGCGAGCCCGGACAGCCTGTCTGAGCTGACGCATCAAGCTGATGTAACTCACTTTTTCCAACCCGGTGATGTCATAGCTGCCGCGTAGCTCGGGAGACTCAAGACATCGTTCGATCAAAGCGCAGAAATCTCCGACGTAGAGGGGCTGGCGAATGAACCGACCAGATCCTGGAATTGGAAACACCGGCAGTTTGCGCATGAACCGTGCGAGCCATCCAAGATGCTTCCTGTCAAACCATCCGAACATCAAGGTGGGTCGCAGAACCACAGCATCTGGCCGAGCGTCGCGCACTAACTGCTCTTGTTGTCGTTTCGTACTGGTGTAGAGGTCTGTTGCCACGGAGTTGACGACAGAACTGCTGATGTGAATGAGTCGAGGGATGGGATGAAGCTTGAGGGCTTCCAGCACCGTGAGCGTGCTTTGCACGTTGTTGCGCTCGAACTGGCTGCTGTCGGTATTGCCAATCTCAGCTTGGAGCATCACGCAGGCTGAACAACCTTGAAGTTGCTGAGGCCAATCCTGTCCTTCCAGGCAACACAGGTCTTCCTCTAAAAAGGTGACCTTTGGGAATAAATTCTGCGCGATCGCAACGGCTTCTCGTTTCTTGTCGACCACAATCAAATGCCAGTTTGGGTGATCGTCTTGCAGGCGGGCGATCAGATTGAGGCCGACGAGTCCGGCACCGCCGGGAATGAAGATCTTCATAAAAGGGCTGAAAAATCAGATCGCCAGACGGCGGGATAGGTCGGATTCGAACACATGGTGTGGATCCAATTGGTCGCGTTCTCGTCTCCAGGCTTCCAGTCCGGGATAAGAGCGGGCAAACATCGTGGCGGATTGTCTGGAATCCTTCGCGAGGTACAGGCGACCGCCGGCATCAGCAACCAGTTGATCCAGCTCGTCGAGTGTTTCCATCAGGCCTGGAACGGCTGCGGGGACGTCTGCCGCCAAGGTCCATCCCGGCATGGGAAAAGACAAAGGTCCTTGATTGGCGTCGCCGAAGCGTTTCAGCACAGTCAAGAAACTGGGAGCACCAATTTTGCGTAGTGCAGCGAGACAACGACCTACAAGATCTCCAGCACTGTCTGGAACCACAAACTGATATTGAAGAAACCCACTAGGACCATAAATGCGGTTCCAGTTGTTCACTCCGTCTAGAGGATGAAAAAACGGTGTGATGGCTTGTAGCTCCCCTTCTCTTCTTCGCGGTGCTTTGCGGAACCAAGCTTCGTTGAAAGCTCGTACTGTCCAATTGTTGAGCAGACCACCCGGCAGCAGCGATGGAGCGGTCCCCAAAGCCTTGGGGTCATAAAAAAGAGGGTTTTCGCTGGTTGATTTCTGGTCGTTCCATTGATCCAGGTTGGCGTGATCCCCTCGTGTCAGGACGCCTCGACCAGGTCCATGCAAGCTGTCGACCCAGGCCACGCTGTAGCGGTAATGGTCATCGCCCTCAACCATTGCTGCCATCAGGCTTTCGAGATCCCCATAGCGCTGTGTGTCCACGCTGATCAGTGATGTCGTGACCGGGATGAGCTGAAAGCGTGCTTCAACAATCACTCCGGTGAGCCCCATTCCACCGCAAGTGGCCCAGAAGGCAGCTGAGCTGTTTGGGTCGTTAGGGCGAAGCAGCCGTTCATGCCCTTCACCGTCTAAAAGCCTTACCTCCAGTACATGGCTGGCGAAGCTTCCTTCGCGATGATGATTTTTGCCATGAACGTCGGCGGCGATTGCGCCGCCCACAGTGACGAAGCGTGTCCCTGGGGTCACTGGTAAAAAGAAGCCTGCAGGCACAATCACCTGGAGGATGGAGTCAAGACTGGCTCCACTTCCCGCCAATAGAGTGCCGTTCTCGGGGTCCAGCTGGATGTGGTTGAACTGGGCCAGATCAATGACAGTGCCTGCTTCGCACTGTGCGGGATTGCCGTAGGCGCGACCGAGTCCGCGGCTGATCACGCTGCGGGGAGGTGCGTTTTGAAGTAAGTGGCTGATTTGATCAAGCCGTTCCGGTTGCACTACTTCGGCATTCGTGGCGTCTGTGCATCCCCACCCAGTGAGGGTCTGTTCCTTTGCTGGAAGGCCGCTGGTCATGGGAGGCGTATGTAGGACTCAGAGTTTGGAAGCCAATGGAGCTGGTAGACGACGAATGAGTTTCATCACCGGATCCCACCACCATGGGATGTATTCGATGCCTCTGCGTTGCGGCTTGCGCAGGAGATCTTTAGCAATCTTTTCTGGTGCTGTGCAGAGCAAAGGCGGTGCTTTGCCTTCTGTCATCGGGGAGGTGATGAAGCCCGCTTTGAGAATGCGAATTGAGAAGGGATGACCCTGACAGCGCAGAAGCAAACCCTCACAGAACCGGGTTAATCCTGCCTTCGCAGCGCCGTAGTGGTAATTGGAGGGGCGACCTCGGTCAGCTGCAACGGATGAAAAAATCCAGAGAGCACCCGGTTGTCGTATCCGCTCTTCGCTCACGATTGCTGTGAGCCAGGGAATTAGTCCTGTGTAATTGACTTGTGTGATCAGCTGAGCCTGTGTGCTGTTGACTCGGGCAAGATCTGCATTCCCTATGCATCCAGCCGTGATTAAGTAAAGGTCGAAGGAAGATGGCGGATCGATTGGAGTGGATGAAATGTTCTCAAGATCAACATGTTCGGTCGTAATGTTGATGAGATCGTTTTGTGTGCTCAGTTCTTCAGAAAGTGCCTGATTACGTTCAGTGTCACGAGCTATTAGGTGAAAACGTAAGCAGCCCTGCCTGGCCAGTTCGCGGATGATCGCTTGAGCAGTTGTACTGGTACTTCCAAGGATCCATGCTGATTTAAATGTCATGGCAGCATCCCGAATCTGTCTAGTAAGTTAACACTTGTAGTGGTAATTAGCCAACCTATTAGGGTTAATTGTATTCCCCTGTCGTTGAGTAATATCTCTTCAGGCTTTTCAGTTGTCTTGTCAGGTGAATCTTGAAAGCGTCTCTCAGACTCTTCTGGGTCGCTGAGCAATTGATAGCGAAAAATTCCTGCAAGAACAAATGGAATGCTCAGGAGCATCCAACTGGTTTCGGCGCCGTTGAGGGCGGGGCCTGCGCTCCATAGTGCGTAGGCCATGAAGCTGCTGCTGGCGACGATTGATTCGAGCCTCTGCAGTAATGGCAATGAATAGCGTAGAAGTACCTTGCGTGTGATCACACCGCGATCGAGAGCTGTGCGAAGTTCAGCTTTCCGTTTCTCAACCGCCAAAAATAATGCCAACAATCCAACGGTGAGCAAAAACCACGGAGACCAGGTGCCAGAGGCTGCGGCAACACCTGCAATTGCACGCAGAAGGAAGCCCGATGCGATGCAGAACAGATCAATGAGTGGTTGGCGTTTAAGGCCAAAGCAGTAACCGAGTTGAACGAAGCCATAGAGAACGATGCTGCCAACCACGCCCCAATTGACTGACCATGCAAGCAGCAGGCTGGCGACGCACCAGCCCATTGACAGAATGACAGCAGTCTTGATTGAAAGTTTCCCTGATGCAATGGGACGGAAGCGTTTGATTGGATGATTGCGGTCGGCATCCAGATCGAGGATATCGTTAAGGAGATAAATTGAACTTGATATAAAGCAGAAACTTAGGCAGGCAAGTCCGCATGACCACCAAATATCGAATGATTGCTCACGACTAAAAATAGCCGCCGCGAAAACGAGAAGATTTTTACTCCATTGCCTTACTCGACTGGCTGATGTTAAGACTGCGATGGAAGTCATGGAGATTGAGAGTAAACCTGCAAAGCAAGGGTTTAGATAAATTCTGTTTCTTGAAAATTAATAGTAGCGGATTGGAATGAAGCCATGTTTGACATGAAACAAAGTGATTGAGTAAAACATTTTCACTTATCAATTAATTTTTTGTGCCAGCCTTGCGGTTTGATTGCTGTATTGCCTTTGAAATATTCAAGGGCGATGTCTTTGTGATGAGGACCATCAGGGCAGGTATGCTCAATTCCTTTTTTTATGAGAGATGCTTTTTGGGCAAGGCATTTAAAATTAGATCTGCTTGTTTCTTGAAAAGTTTTAGCGTTTTCCCATTGGTCTCTGAAGTCTTGAACAACGCTGCTAAAATTAAAGGAAGAAAATGCTAGCAATGTCAACACACCAGGGCCTAAGCTTAATAGCTTAACCTGGCTACTTCTTTTCTGAGAACATAGGGCAACTATCAGAATACAAGAAAGTCCAGCCATTAAACTGTGACTCACATATCGAGGAGAATTAGCTTGACCGATTCCAAATCCTGATCGCGAGAGAGTAGTCATTCCAGCAAAAATGATGCTGAAAAGAAATGGCATTAAAACTGCTCCAGCTATTCTCAAAGGAATTTTTATGGCCTTGTAATTGATTGCCAGGACTACAGCACTAACAACGATTAAAAATGCCAATCCCTGCCAAGATCCTCCAGTTAATATTTTCAAAAAGTAATATGGATTGAATTGATAATCTGGATGGTAAGCGGGTTTTTGGTAATCGAGTAAATAATAAGTGCTAAGCAATGCGGAAGTGAAGGAAGCTGTAGATATCAATCCAAGCCTTCTACTATTGGTCCAAGAGCATATGCATAAAGCCAGCCCTAATGCAATGCCTTGCCCTGTGCTGAATATTGCAATCCAAGGTGTTGCCGCAACCAGAATGTCTTGTAGAGCGCTGGTAACAGGACTCATGGCTTTTTTTTCGAAAGTTATGACTACTGCTGAGAACAAGGTCAAAGTGTTGATGAATATCCACGGAGTCTGGAATTCCCACCCAAGATTTTCGTATTGCCAGGGATTTGAGATTAACGCACTGCCTGCTAATGAAGTGATGAGCCACATTGTCTTTGATTTGAGGATTTTGCCTGATAAACATGCCCAAAGGCCGAAGGATAAAAGTAAAAGTATCAATGTTTGAAGCAGAGCCGTTTGCGCGGGTGCGATATTTAAAACATTCGTCTCGAAGAGTGCCGCAGCTTTGCTGAAAACAATTCTGTGCTCGTTGTGCTGAGAGAGGAGGCTCTGTATTGTTGCTCCTTCTGTTGTTTTTGTTCCGGTGAAAGTCCAACTATCTCCATATAGTATTGGCTCATTCCACTGAGAAATTGATAAACATAATATCTCCCAGACGTTTTTAGCTATAACAAGAGACAAGGCTGTAATGACGCTAATGGCGACCACTTTGTAAATTATATTTTTACTGTTCATGTTTAAGTTTGTAGTGCGTTCGTATGGATGAAGCCCTGATTTTTCTGATCAAGTTGAGCGAAAAGGTGTCTTGCATGTGGCCCTTTTCGCTCTTGTGTGATGGCCAAGAGCTCTTGAGCTCTTCAGCTCAGCAGCGCTTTGGATTTGGCGACAACGTTTTCAACAGTGAAGCCGAACTTCTCCATGCAGGTGCCGCCGGGAGCTGATGCGCCGAAGCGATTCATCGTGACGCTGTCACCATCGAGGCCGATGAAGCGGTACCAACCAAAAGACTCTGCGGCTTCCACGACGATGCGCTTGCGAACAGAGCCGGGAAGAACTTCTTCTTTGTAAGCATCGCTTTGCTCATCAAACAGTTCGACGCAAGGCATGGAGACGACGCGTACTTTTTTGCCATCATCGCTGAGCTGTTTGGCGGCTTGCACGCAGAGGTCAAGTTCGGTGCCGGTACCGATCAGGATCAGATCAGGAGTCCCGTCACAGTCTTCGAGGATGTAGCCGCCCAGTGCCACTTTCTCAATTGAGGAATTGGCTTGATTAGCCATGCCTTGCCTGCTGAGGCAGAGCGCACTTGGACGGTGGCGATTTCCGATTGCCAGTTTGTAAGCGCCACTGGTCTCGTTACCGTCGCCGGGTCGGAACACCAACAGTCCTGGCATGGCCCTCAGTGAAGGGATGGTCTCGACCGGCTGGTGTGTCGGCCCGTCTTCGCCAACACCGATCGAGTCGTGGGTGAGCACGTAGACCACGCCCAGCTCACTCAGTGCCGATAGGCGCATTGAACCGCGCATGTAGTCGGCGAAGACGAGGAAGGTTCCGCCGTAGGGGATCAGACCACTGTTGTGATAGGCGATGCCGTTGAGCACGGCGGCCATGGCATGCTCCCTCACTCCAAAGTGCAAATACCGCTTCTCAGGCGTTTCCGGCTGGTAAGAACCTGTTTCGCCCTTGATGTCGGTGTAATTGGAGTGGGTGAGGTCGGCAGATCCACCAATCAGTTCGGGCAGATTGGGGCCCAAAGCACCCAAGCAGATCTGGGAGTGTTTGCGGGTGGCCAGCCCTTTGTCGTCGGGAGTGTAGGTGGGCAGATCCTTGTCCCAACCTTGGGGGAGTTCGCCGCGCAGCATGCGCTCAAACTCTGCGGACTCTGTGGGGTACTTGGAGCGATAAGTCGCGAGAGTTTGGTTCCACTCAGCTTCGAGGCTTGCACCACGATCAATGGCCTGACGGAATTGGTCGTAGGCATCTTGCGGAACTTCGAAGGGACCGTAATTCCAGCCCAGTTGCTGACGGGTCAGTTCTGTTTCTTCATCACCAAGGGGAGCGCCGTGCACACCGGCGGTGTCGCTCTTGTTGGGTGAACCGAAACCGATTGTGGTTGTGATCTTGATGATCGAGGGTTTGTCGGTGACAGCTTTGGCTGCCTCAATGGCCTTGGCGATGGCATCAACATCGGTGTTGCCATCAGCAACGTGCTGCACGTGCCAGCCGTAGGCCTCATAGCGCTTGAGCACGTCCTCAGTGAAGGACACGTTCGTGCGTCCATCAATGGTGATGTGGTTGTCGTCGTAGAGCGCAATCAGCTTGCCCAGCTTCAGGTGGCCGGCCAAGGACGCGGCTTCGGAGGACACACCCTCCTGATTGCAGCCGTCACCCATGATGACGTAGGTGAAGTGATCAACAACAGTGGCTTCCGGCTTGTTGAACTTTGCTGCCAGGTGAGACTCGGCGATCGCCAGGCCCACAGCATTGGAAATACCAGCACCCAGGGGGCCGGTGGTCACTTCAATGCCAGGCGTTTCGAAGGTTTCAGGGTGTCCAGGCGTTTTGGAGCCCCATTGCCTGAACTGTTTGATGTCATCGATCGTCACCGAGTCGTAGCCGGTGAGGTGCAGCAGTGCGTACAGCAACATGCAGCCGTGACCGGCTGACAGCACAAAGCGATCTCTGTTGAACCACTTGGGGTTCTTGGGGTTGTGGTGCAGGAACTTGTCCCATAGCGCATAACCCATCGGCGCACAACCCATGGGCAGGCCGGGGTGGCCGCTCTTGGACTTATTGATCGCATCAACGGCCAGCATGCGAATGCTGTTGATGCAGAGAGTGTCGAGAGAAGCGGGCGCGGCGACCATGGCGTGAGATTCGAGAGCAGTAAGGAGTTGGATCAGTCTGAAACAGCATGGTCAGAGTCACCGAAGGTGAACCTGACCTCAGGATTTAGTTCATGCGCTGGAAGGCAAGACAGACGTTGTGGCCTCCGAAGCCGAACGAGTTGGATAACACTGTTCCAAGTGTGTGTTCGCGGGCGGAGTTGGGCACTACATCCAGATCACAGTCGGGATCGGGATTGGTGTAATTGATGGTTGGGGGAACAACATTGTGCTGCAGGGCAAGCACACAGGCCACGGCTTCGATGCCACCAGAGCCACCCAGCAGATGGCCCGTCATTGATTTGGTGGAGCTCACAGGGATCTTGTAGGCGCGTTGGCCAAGGGCACTTTTAATCGCTGCGGTTTCGTTGCTGTCATTGGCCGGTGTGCTGGTGCCGTGGGCATTGACGTAATCGATGCTTTCGGCACTAAGGCCGGCGTCCTCGATGGCCAAGCGCATGGCGGCCGCTCCACCAACACCACCCGGTGTAGGTGAGGTGATGTGGTGCGCATCACAGGTGGTTCCATAGCCAACAATTTCGGCCAGGATTGTTGCGCCTCGGGCCTTGGCATGGCTGAGGGTTTCAAGCACCAACAAGCCTGATCCCTCACCGATCACAAAGCCGTCGCGTTCCTTATCGAACGGTCTACTGGCGGTGGCTGGATCATCGTTACGGAATGACAGTGCCTTGGCACTGGCGAAACCAGCCACTCCCAGAGGGGTGATGGCAGATTCTGCACCTCCACAGATCATGGCGTCAGCCTTTCCCATCTGCAGAAGACGGAAAGCATCTCCGATGGAATTTGAACCGGCCGCACAGGCCGTGGAGACAGCTGAGCTAGGCCCTTTAGCTCCGAGGGCGATCGCCGCCAGGCCCGTGGCCATGTTGGGGATCATCATCGGCACGGTGAATGGACTCACGCGCCCCGGGCCCTTGCCCTCCAGCACATGGGCTTGGGTTTCCATCGTGAGCAGTCCGCCAACGCCGGAGCCGATGCTGATGCCGATCCGCTCGGCGTTGGCTTCGGTGATCTCCAGACCTGCATGGGCAAGAGCCTGTTTGGCGGCTACAACACCAAATTGGCAGTATCGATCCCAGCGCTTCGATTCCTTGGGCTCAATGAATCCGGTCGGATCGAAGTCCTTCACTTCAGCTGCAAAACGACAGGCGTGCCGAGAGGCGTCAAACAGGGAAATTGATGCCACCCCGCTCCTGCCAGAGGTGAGACCGAACCAGTAGTCGGCAACGCTATTGCCGATCGGTGTCACCGCGCCGAGGCCAGTAACCACGACGCGTTGGAGACCCTCCACCATGCTGCCGATCCTCAGGCTTGCTTGTCTTCGATGTACTTGACGGCGTCGCCGACTGTGGTGATGCCTTCGGCAGCTTCGTCTGGAATTTCGATGTCGAAGGCTTCTTCCAGTGCCATCACCAGCTCGACGGTGTCGAGGGAGTCAGCGCCTAGATCATTTTGGAAATTCGATTCGGGCTTGACTTCGCCGGCGTCGACGCTGAGCTGCTCCGCCACGATCGAACGGACTTTTTCGAGGATCGCTTCCTGGGACATGGCCGTGAAGACGGGACGCCGCATCTTACGAGCTGGCCTCGGTCTGTCCAATTTTGGTACCTGAATTACCCACTGGCGTTAACAACGGTGACGGCCGGGCGTGCGCTCGGCCTCAGTGTCACCAAGCCCCGGTACCTTGTTCCCAAGTCACCTGCTCTCAGAGGGATTCATGTCCCACGCCGTCAAGATCTACGACACCTGCATCGGCTGTACTCAGTGTGTTCGGGCCTGCCCTTTGGATGTGCTCGAAATGGTGCCTTGGGATGGCTGTAAGGCTGGTCAGATTGCCTCCTCTCCCCGCACGGAAGACTGCGTCGGCTGTAAGCGTTGTGAAACCGCCTGTCCAACTGATTTCCTCAGTATCCGCGTTTATCTCGGAGACGAGACCACGAGGAGCATGGGTCTCGCTTATTGATCAGCGGGGTTCGTTTTTTAGTCCAATAACCCATAAGCTCTGCCCGGCTTTGCCGGGCTTTTTTGTATGTGCGGAATCGTTGCGGTGATTGGATCCAGAGAGGCGGCACCGCTGCTTCTTGAAGGGCTGCGACAACTGGAATATCGCGGTTACGACTCCGCCGGTATCGCCACCATTGAAACCTTGGCGTCAGATGCAACAACCCAGTTGCACTGCATTCGAGCCAAGGGCAAGCTCGTGAATCTGACCGCAAGGGTCGATCAGGAGGGGGCGCCAGGTTTTTGTGGAATCGGCCATACCCGCTGGGCGACCCATGGCAAGCCGGAGGTACACAACGCCCATCCCCACTGCGATGGTGCTGCTGATGTCGCGGTGGTGCAGAACGGCATCATCGAAAACCATCGGGCTCTGCGTGAAGAGCTCACTGGCGTCGGGGTCAGCTTCCGCTCAGACACCGACACCGAGGTGATCCCGCATCTGGTCTCCGCGGAGCTTCAGCAACAGTGTGCAGCTGGCCAGCCTGCCGATGGCAATACTCTGTTGCGTGCCGTGCAGGCCGTGTTGCCAAGGCTTCAGGGTGCCTATGCCTTGGCGGTGTTGTGGGCAGAGGTCCCCGGGGCTCTTGTGGTCGCGCGCAAGGCGGCACCCCTGCTGATCGGTTTGGGGGAAGGTGAATTTGTCTGTGCCAGCGATACGCCTGCACTGGCTGGGTTTACGCGCACAATCCTGCCGATGGAGGACGGAGAGGTGGCGTTGCTTAGTCCCCTTGGTATCGAGCTTTATAACGATGTCGGTGAGCGTCAGCAACGCAGTCCGTCGCTGCTCAACGGACAGGAGCATGTGGCTGACAAGCGCCATTACCGCCACTTCATGCTCAAGGAGATCCATGAGCAGCCGGAGACCGCACGCTTGTGGGTGGAAAGGCACCTGCCATTGAATCTGAAGGCTGCTAATCCCGTGGCATTGCCCTTCGATGATGCGTTCTACGCCGACATTGAGCGCATTCAGATCCTTGCCTGTGGGACGAGCCGACATGCGGCGCTCGTGGGAGCCCATCTGCTGGAGCAGTTTGCAGGGGTGCCAGCAACTGTGTATTACGCCAGTGAGTTTCGTTACGCGCCCCCGCCGCTGGCTCCCAACACGCTCACGATTGGTGTGACCCAATCCGGTGAAACGGCCGACACTCTGGCAGCTCTGGCCATGGACGCTGAACGGAGAAAGGCCCAGGGGGATCCTGCTTATGCCCCTCGTCAGTTAGGCGTAACCAATCGGGTGGAGAGCTCTTTGGCTCGCCAGGTGCCTTACATCCTTGACATCGGCGCTGGCATCGAGGTGGGCGTTGCAGCCACCAAGACCTTCCTCGGTCAGCTTCTAGCTTTTTATGCCCTGGCACTGGCGTTTGCTGCCCGGAGAGGCTCTCGAAGCGAGGCCGAGATTGCTGCACTGGTCGATGAACTGCGCGGTCTTCCTCAGCAACTCGATGCGTTGATAGCGCAACACGATCAACTCTCGGAGGCGATGGCCCACCGTTTTGCTGAAACGCAGGATGTGATCTTTCTTGGGCGTGGCATCAACTACCCGATCGCACTGGAAGGGGCTCTGAAACTCAAGGAAATCAGTTACATCCATGCCGAGGGTTATCCCGCAGGTGAGATGAAACATGGCCCGATCGCCTTGCTCGACACGCATGTCCCGGTGATTTCCATTGCCGTACCAGGCGTGGTGTTCGAAAAAGTGCTCAGCAATGCCCAAGAGGCCAAGGCACGGGATGCTCAGTTGATTGGTGTTGCCCCCATCTGCGCAGACACGGAATTATTCGATGAACTGCTGCCGGTGCCGGAGGTGAGCGAGTGGATCAGTCCTTTGCTCACAGTGGTGCCGATGCAACTGCTCAGCTATCACATTGCAGCTCATCGAGGCTTGGACGTGGATCAGCCTCGCAACTTGGCGAAGAGCGTCACTGTGGAGTGATCAAGGCCTGGGCTGCAGCGGCTGCCACGACGCTGCGGCCGTAGACATCGTCGATGCGCACGATGTCGTCTTCACCGAGATAAGCCCCGCTCTGGACTTCGATCAGCTCCACAGGAATTCGGCCGGGGTTGCTGAGTCGGTGCTTGCAGCCCATCGGGATATAGGTGCTCTGGTTTTCACCGAGCAGTTGTGATTGGTTGTCGCGTTCGACGACCGCTGTTCCTTTCACCACGATCCAATGCTCGGCACGGTGGTGGTGCATCTGCAATGAAAGGCTGGCGCCTGGATTCACTGAGATGCGCTTCACCTGCCAGCGGCTGTCTTCCACCACGCTTGTGTAGTGGCCCCAGGGGCGATAGATCTTGCGATGCGCCTTGCCTTCCGGGCTGCCATCAGCTTCCAATTGCTTCACGATCGTCTTCACATTCTGTGCCTGACTGCGGTCGGCGATCAGCACCGCGTCGTCGGTTTCGACCACCACAAGATTTTCTACGCCGAGGCCCACCACAAGTCGGTGTTCGCTGCGTAGGTAGCAGTTGCGGCTTCCCTCACTGATCACCCTGCCTCGCAGCACGTTGCCGTCGTCATCGCGGTCGGCGGTGTCCCAGAGGGCACTCCAGCTGCCGACATCACTCCAGCCTGCAGCCAAGGGAATCACTGATCCGAGCTGGGTCTGTTCCATCACAGCCACATCAATGGCCACGTTGGGACATTTGGCGAAGGCTTCGCGCTCCAGTCGCAGGAAGTCGAGGTCCGCCACATCCTGTTCGAGTGCGGCCCTGCAACAGCTCACCACTTCCGGTGCCAGACGTTCCAGCTCCGAGAGCATGGCGCTTGCTCTGAACAGAAACATGCCGCTGTTCCAGGTGAAGCGTCCGCTGGCCAGGAACCGTTCGGCGGTGGCTTGATCTGGCTTCTCGACAAACCGTGCGATTGGTACCGGCGTGAGAGTGCCGGTTTGCAGGGATTCGGCGGCCTCGATGTAGCCATAGCCAGTTTCTGGAGCCGTTGGAACGATGCCGAAGGTCACCAGACGGCCTGCCTCGGCTGTACTGCGGCCGGCTTCGATGGCGCAACGAAAGTGTTCTGCGTCCCGAATCACGTGGTCAGCAGATAACACCAGCAGAAGAGGATCCTCTCCGTTGGCTGTGGCTTGTAATGCGGCAACCGCCACCGCTGGAGCTGTGTTGCGCCCCATGGGTTCCAGCAGAATGGCGCCAGGTTGGATTTCGATCTGACGCATCTGCTCGGCCACGATGAAACGGTGGTCGTCGTTGCAGATCAGCAGTGGATCACCTAACGCTTTGATCCCTTCAAGACGTTGCTGGGTCTGCTGGAGCAGGGTTTCATTGCCGTTGCTGCCTAAGGGCCAGTACTGCTTCGGATAACTGGCTCGGGAGAGGGGCCAGAGGCGCGTTCCTGTGCCGCCACAGAGGATCACCGGAATAAGAGGGGTGGTCACGGCACACACACGCTCGGTGTTTCGCGCCCATTGTTGCGCAGCTATTTCTCTGATGTCACTAGGGCAGGAGTCACAGTTCCAGCAGTCCCGGCGGTGGGGTGATCAGCAGCCAGCCTTCTGCTTGATGCACCTCTGGAACGATCTGCTCCACAAAGGGAATCAGCAGCTTTCGCCCGTCTGGCCGCGTGATTTCAAGTAGGTCGTTGCCTCCGCTGATCAGATCGCTCACGGTGCCGACCACATCACTGTTGTTCGAATTCAGACGAGCTTCCAGGCCAACCAGGTCGAGCAGGTGGAACTCTCCCTCCTCAAGCTCGGGTCGATCTGTGGAGCTCACGAGCAGCTTCTGGCCCACCAGAGCTTCTGCAGCGGATCGGCTGTCGACCCCTTTGAAACGCACGATGAACAGACTTCTCCCTGGCAGTTGCCGACCGCTGGTCAGCGTCACTTGCTGTGGTTTTGCGCCTTTGCCTCGAAGCCAACGAGGCCCTGGCTTTGTGAAACGTTCGGGGAAATCACTGGCTGGGTTCACGCGTAGCTCGCCGTTCAAGCCCTGCGCAGCCACCACCGTGCCAACGGCCAGCCAGTCCTCGTCGGCTGATGCAGTCTGGAAATCGGAGTCTGAGGCCACGGATGACAGCTCTTAAGGCATTTGTCGATAATGACCTGACGACTGACCTGCGATTTCATGACTTCCGCTGCTCCGATCCTGCCCGGTGCCACGGTGACGGTTGTGGATCAGCGCTCCATCTACAACGGCTACACCGGTTTCGTGCAGCGCATTAGTGGGGACCGGGCTGCTGTGTTGTTCGAAGGAGGCAACTGGGACAAGCTCGTCACCTTGCGCCTCAAAGATCTAAGCGCTGACTGACGCTGATGGAGATCGCTTTGCGCCAGAGGCTCCGCCGAGTCGTTCTTGATTCAGATACCCGTCCAGGCAGGATTTACAACCTGGTGATTTTTGGGACGATCCTGCTGAGCGTGGCAGGCCTATTGGTTGAACCGCATCCGATGCGTGTTGCGACCCCTGTTGAGATTCCGTCTTGGGTGGACGAGCTGGAGCGCCTCTGCCTTCTGGTGTTCATGGCGGATTATCTGCTGCATCTGTGGGTTTCGCCGAAGCCCTTGGCCTATGCGCTCAGCTTTTACGGGCTGATTGATCTTTCGGCCGTCCTGTTTTTTTTCGTGCCACAGATCAGTAGCGGCCTGATCCTCTGGATCTTTAAGTTCGCCCGCGTGCTGAGAGTGTTCAAGCTGCTGCGCTTTCTGGATGAAGCGCAGATGTTGGGCAGGGCCCTACGTGCCAGTGCACGACGCATCGGCGTGTTTCTGTTTTTCGTGGTGATGGCGCAGGTTGTGTTGGGTTATCTGATGGTGTTGATCGAGAGCGGTCATCCCGATACCCAGTTCCAGACCGTTGGTCAGGGCGTGTATTGGGCGATCGTGACTATGACCACGGTGGGCTATGGCGATTTTGTGCCACAGACCGTGCTCGGCCGTGTGCTGGCAGCTGTGGTGATGTTGCTTGGTTTCGGCATCATCGCCATCCCCACAGGCATCGTCACGGTGGAATCGATTCAACAGGCCCGACAAGTCAGACGCTCCTGCAGCAGCTGCGGTCAATTCGACCATCGCCGCGAGGCTAGTCATTGTGATCAGTGCGGAGCAAAGCTGCAGGGCTCTGATCAGCTGCCAGTCAACTGATCCAAGGCGGCCCGAGCGGCTTGCTGTTCGGCGTCACGCCGTGAGCGGCCCCATCCTTCCGCTGCCATTTGTGGCGGCAGGGTCACGCTGCAGCGAAAGCGGCGCGGGTCACCATGCAGCTGGCTGATTTCTTCGCTCGTGTAGGTGGGCAGGCCAAGGCCCTCACCCTGACTCCATTCCTGAAGGGCAGATTTGCAATTGCCGCGGTGCGGGTCGGAGAGAACCGCCTCAGCGCTGAGCTGCCAATGGGGAGTCAGCCATTGATGCACTGCTGTCAGACCATGAATCCTGTAGACCGCGCCGATCAGTGCTTCGCTGAGTTCTGCGCGGATGGTGGCTGCTGCAGTGCTGTCGCCACTGGCTTTGGGGCCGATCTGCCACCAGCGCTCGATCCCAATGTTGGAGCCCAGCTCCGCCAGCCAGCGATCGCTCACCAGTTGGGCCCTGAGGCTGGAGCGTTCGCCCACGGGCATGTGGGGATAGGCGGAGGCGATGAATTCGCTGGCCGTGAGACGGAGTACTGCATCTCCGAGAAATTCCAGTTGCTCGTGATGAGGGTTCAGACCGCTGGAGGTGTGGGTGAGAGCTTCCTGTAATAGGGCAAGATCGTGCTTCTCCAGGGTTTTGGAGGACTGAGTGAGAGTCTCCCAAAGCTGCTCCAGTGGCCGTGATGGTTGGCTCATTTCGTTTAGTCAGTGCTTATTACGGCAATTCTCACAATCGCCACAGATGGCTTTGAGGTCTAGTTTGAGAGGGGATTTCCTTTGAGGGATTGATTGGACGCTCCTGTTGAGTCACGAGAGGAGACGATCCTGGTTGCGGGGGATACCCCTGACGTTTCGGAAGATTCTGCTGCAACGCCTCAAGCTGCTGATCTTGGATTGGACGCCGATGTCGGCACAGCTTCCAGTGAATTATCAGGCCTTGCAACAACTGAAGCCTTCGCAGATGCAATCTCTGATCTGAATAAGGATCCGGTAGATGAGCCTGTGCTGCATGCCGCTGGATGTGCCTGTGCGGCCTGCCGTGGTGGATCGGCGGATTCACAGCTGGGTTCCGGTGCAGGGGCTGGGGATGTCGTGTCAGCCGCCTCGTTAGGAACCCTGGATCAGCTGGCTGATTTTCTGGAAACGCAGTTCTGGAGCGATTGGGGCACCATCAACCGTAATTTCAATCTTTCGGCATCTGGCACTTACGCCAAAGATGGAGATCTCACTTACAACACCAGCAGTAATTCTCAGGATTCCGATGGTTTGAGCTCAGGTCGTGCGGACCTAGTGGATGAAGCCTTCAAATTATTTGAAGCCATCCTTGGAATTGACTTCCAGAAAACAGCAGCCAGTGGAGCTGACTTTCGTTTTGGTGATCAATATAGCGGCGCATATGCATCGGCTACACGCAGTGGAACTACTACCCAATACGCGAGCATTAATATTGCTTCCAGTTGGCATGGCGGAAGTACTTCACTTGGTAATTATGCATTCCAGACCATTCTGCATGAGATTGGTCATGGCCTGGGTTTAGGTCATCAAGGCCTTTACAACGGATCAGGAAGTTATTCCACGGATGCTGACTTCACGAATGATTCTTGGCAGGCATCGATAATGTCGTATTTTTCGCAAGCAGAAAATACATCCATTGATGCCAGTTATGTCTATTTAAGTACACCCATGGTGGTGGACTGGATCGCTCTCGATGATCTTTATGGCGCAGAGGGATATGGCATTAGTAATGCTTTTACAGACAACACAACCTACGGTTTCAATACGACAATTTCGGCGAGCACCAGCAAGATTTTCAATGAACTCAAGGATTGGATTCCCACTACCGCCTTCACCGTGGTCGATAGTGGTGGAGCTGACACTCTTGATTTCAGTGGTTTCTCTTCCACCCAGCTGATTGATCTTCGGCCGTCAGATGAGTCTGCAACCAATGTGTATGCCTCCAATATCGGCGGAAAAACTGGAAATCTCACGTTTGCTCCAGGCACGTTGATTGAGACAGCGATCGGTGGTTCTGGCGCTGATACGTTTCGGGGGAATAGTGCCAATAATAGCTTCGATGGTGGTGGCGGCACTAACGCAGTTCTGTATGGCGGTGCGCTCAATGATTACAGCTTGTCGCTGTCAGGCAGCAGCTTGCAGATCACAGATTTGCGCAGTGGTAGTCCGGATGGCACGGACACCCTCACCAATATCGAATCCGTCGATTTCAATGGCGACACGCATAGCTGGGCCGCATTGCTTGGTCTCGTTGATACCACAGCCCCTTCGATCAGTGGACCATCAGGGAGTGCAGGAGATGCATCCTCGGTTGTTTCGGTGAATGAGAACACCACATCAGTGACGACATTAAGTGCGAATGAAAGTGTGACTTGGAGCCTGTCTGGAGGAGCTGATCAGGCTCGATTCAGTATCAATAGCTCTAGCGGCGCGTTGGTATTCGCTAGTGCTCCTGATTACGAATCACCGCAAGATTCCGGCAGAGATAACAGCTATGTGGTGACGGTTCGCGCGACGGATGCCTCAAGTAATACGTCGGATCAAACGGTCACGGTGAGTGTGCAGGATGTGAGTGAATCTTCCGGCGGCGGCGGCGGCGGCGGCGGTGGCGGCGGTGGTGGCGGCGGTGGCGGTAGCAGTACTCCTAGTGGCGGTGGCACCACCAACGTCGTGCAGTCTATTGAAAACACTGTCATCAACGGACGCCGGTTTTTTAGCAATGCTGCTGAACAATTAGTCGGTCAATCAACGATCAATATTGGCATGTTAGGTGGGAATGATTTTCTTGAAGTTGTCGGTGGTGAGAATAACTTTGCCAATGGCAATAACGGTGAAGATCACATCGTTTTGCGAGGTGGGAAGGGTCGATACCTGGGTGGTGAAGATAATGACAGGATTGAAGTGTTCAGCTCAGGTGCTGGATCCTGGGTGAATGGAAATAATGGGACTGATGTAGTGATTGGTTCTGTCGATGGCATGGTCTACAGGGGAGGTGCCCATAATGATCAACTTTTAGTGAGTGCTGGATTGGTGTGGGGTGATAAAGCTGCAGATACGTTCCACGCTGTAGCTGGCGCAGGAGTAGCGCAAGTTCAGGATTACACCATTGGAGAAGATGTGATTAAAGGTGTGGCTGGAGGTGGCTTTACTTGGACTGAGCAGGGTTTGTCCTATGGAGTCGGAGGTGACCAAATGCTGCTGCTCTTGGGAGTCTTTGATCAAGTCACAGTGATTTGATCAAATACTTTTTATTGTCAATCGCCTACTCTTGTTTGCATGTATTTCAGCTCATTTGATGCCGTTATTTGAGCCATAGGATTATTTTTTTGTCAGCAATTTAAATTTTGATAAGTCATTGCTGCAATTTGCTTGTTTGCAAATTTGTGGTTTCAAAGGTGTGAAAGCAGGACATAAGCCGGGTTCTGTTCACCCTTCCAGAGAAGGGGAGTGATCATCTATCTGGGATCGCCGTTACCGACGACCTCGAGCGGCTCACAAAAGCGGAACGGGGCAGATGGCCAACCATCGTTCCTAGGCCTTGCTCCCGGCCGGGGTTTACCTAGCCAGCACCTCTCGATGCTGCTGGTGCGCTCTTACCGCACCCTTGCACCCTTGCCTGTGCCGGCGATCCGGCCATCGGCGGTGTGTTTCTGTGGCACTCTCCTCACGGTCACCCGCACTGGGCGTTACCCAGCAAGCCTGGCCATCGGGGAGCCCGGACTTTCCTCAACCGGAGCTCAGCACGGGGCTGGTCTTCGGTTGCGATCACCTCGCCTGCTTTCAAACCCCATAATGACTTCTGAAGGGGCTGTAGCTCAGCTGGATAGAGCGACGGTTTCCTAAACCGTAGGTCGTGGGTTCGAGTCCCGCCAGCCCCGTGATTCAGTTTTCCTTGCTTGCAGTGCGAGTGATCTGAGGGTCTGTTGTTCAAAGCTTTGATCGGTTTTGGACCAGCCCTTCGAGCTGTGATCGAGAGTCGTGCGCTATCCCTGGGCTCGCGCAAACGTCTAGTGGTAGTCAGCACTACATTTAGTGGGGTAGCCAGGCTCGACGCCCTCGCTAGCGTTGCATTAGTGAATCCGGCTCCATGACCCAGCTTCACGATCTACGGCTTCAACTTCTTGTGCAGCAAGAAAGCGAGCGCATTGCCGACACGCAGCCCACTGAACTTGATCTTTCTGTGGTTCAGGCGCGCTGTCTCTGTTGGTTGGCCTTGCTGGCTGAAGCGCACGATGATCAGGCCAGTGACGCTGAACGTCGTGGTGATACGGAGCAAGCGATGGGTTGGTTTGCTGATTCCATGCGCTTGAGAGATGTAATTCAGGTGGTGACCTCGATCGAAATCCCTCTGCCTGGTCTCACGGAGGGAGATGCTGACAACCGTTTTGATGGAGGTGGCGATAGCGACGGTGGGTTTTCGTCCGAGCCGCCGCTTGCAGCCTGATCAGATGTCATGATGGTTCTCGAGCTTCGGGTTCCTAGTGCCAGAAGAACCCTGCCAATGCCCGGACTGTCAACGCTTCTATAGGGAGCACGATCGGCTGATCCGCGAGAACCCAACTCTCAGGCAGCAGCAGGAATTGAGCTGGGCAGCTCTTCAAGCGTTCCGCACACTCTCTGGCCGGGTGCTTGAGGACCTGCAAAAGCAGCATGGCCCTCGCTCGAGCGAAGGTCAGGTTCATGCCACTCCAGTTGGCAGTGCTGATGAGCCCACGGACGCGCTTCAGCAGGCCATGGCTGATATGGAGAACATCAATGCGCACCTCTTCTCAATTGAGGCGCTGATGGAACGCATCTTTGATGTTCGCGTGCCTGATGATATTGAACAGAAATTCCGTGAATTGGCTGGTGAGTTGGCGCCCGATCCCCTGAATGCTGATCGACTGCGGTTAAACCGGCTTCTCCACCAAACGCCAGATCTGCCTGATCACAATTGAAAATCTGAATAAGGCACTGTTTGAAAGCAAACAGTTTGAAGGCCCTGGTTTTTGATCAGGGCCTTCTTGTTATCGGAGATCTCAGTGGATGTCGCAGGTGATCTCCACAGGCATCGCTTCCACCTTCCAGATTTCCCTGCAGTAATCGCGGATCGAGCGATCCGAAGAGAAGAAACCGGTGCGAGCCACGTTGAGAACACTCATACGGTTCCAGTGCATTCGATCCGTCCAGGCGCGGCTGACCGCATCCTGGGCTCTCATGTAGGCCGCGAAATCGGCCATGACGAAGAAAGGATCGTTGCCGGTGAGATTGTCCAGCAGTGGTCTGAACAGTTCGCCGTCGCCATTGCTGAAGTGACCCATCTCAATCAGACGGATGGCTTCCGCAAGTTCAGGCGTTGATGCGATCACTTCCCAGGGGCGGTAGCCACTCTGTTTGAGTTCAGCAATCTCCTCGACGGTCTTACCGAACAGGAAGAAGTTCTCCGCTCCGACCCGCTCAAGGATTTCCACATTGGCGCCGTCGAGGGTGCCAATGGTGAGTGCCCCATTCATGGCGAACTTCATGTTGCCGGTGCCAGAAGCCTCTTTACCGGCAGTGGAGATCTGTTCAGAGAGATCAGATGCTGGATAGACCTGCTCACCCAGCTTCACGTTGTAATCCGGAAGGAAAACCACCCGCAGGCGCCCGTCCATGTCGGGATCGGCGTTGATCGTTTCGGCAATCCCGTTGATAAAGCGAATGATCAGCTTGGCCATGTAGTAGCCAGGTGCTGCTTTGCCGCCAAAGATCACCGTTCGGGGTGCAAGGCCGTCGGCCTGGCCGTTCTTGATGCGTAGGTACTGGGTGATGATCTGCAGCGCGTTGAGGTGCTGACGCTTGTATTCGTGGATGCGCTTTACCTGAACATCGAACAGGCTGGAGGGGTCTACAAGAACACCGGTGTTGCGGTGGATGTAGCCAGACAACTTGCGCTTGACCGACAGCTTGGTCTTTTCCCAATGCTCAAGAAATTCATGGTCATGTTGACGCTCCTCGAGGCGTCGCAGCTGATCCATGTCGGTGATCCACTCCGGACCCACGTGCTCATCGAGCAGCGATGAGAGCTCTGGGTTGGAGAGGGCCACCCAGCGGCGGGGTGTGACGCCATTGGTCACGTTCGTGAACTTTTCAGGCCAGAGCGCTGCGAATTCCGGCATCAGCTGTTGTTTGACCAGATCGGAATGAAGGGCAGCGACACCGTTCACGTGGTGAGCACCGATGGTGGCGAGGTGGGCCATGCGCACAGCCTTGCCGCCGTCTTCATCAATGATCGATAGCTTGCGCTGGATGGCGTCGTTGCCTGGGTAGCGCAGGCGTACTTGCTGCAGGAAACGGCGATTGATTTCATAGATCAGGTCGAGGTGTCGCGGCAGCAGGCTGCTGAACAGGTCCAGGTCCCATTTCTCCAGTGCCTCTGGCAGAAGAGTGTGGTTGGTGTAGGCCACAGACCGGTTGGTGATCTCCCAGGCTTTGTCCCATTCCAGGTGGCGATCGTCGATCAGCAGACGCATCAGTTCCGCCACGGCGATGGCGGGGTGGGTGTCATTTAGCTGAACCGTCCAATGCAGAGCGAAGTCCTCCACCGGCAGGCCACGGTTGTCGAGGCTGCGCAGCATGTCCTGCAGTGAGCAGGACACGAAGAAGTGCTGTTGCTTCAAGCGCAGGCGACGTCCCTCATCGGTGCCGTCGTTGGGGTACAGCACCTTGGAGAGGGTTTCGCTGCCCACCTTCTCTTCCACGGCGCCGTAGTAATCGCCGATGTTGAAGGCATAGAAGTCGAAGCTCTCCGTTGCATCCGCCCGCCACAGACGCAGACGATCGCAAGTGTTAACGCGGTAGCCCAGCACGGGCACGTCATGGGGCACTCCGATCGCATGTTCCGAGGGGATCCAACGAGAGCGGTAGTTGCCTTTGTCGTCGATATAGCTCTCAGTGCGGCCGCCAAAGCCGACGAAGCAGGCTTCATCGGGCTGGGGCAGTTCCCAAGGCCAGCCGCCCTTCAGCCACTTGTCGGTGACCTCCACCTGCCAACCGTCGCGGATCAGTTGATCGAAGATGCCGAACTCATAACGAATGCCGTAGCCCGTGGCAGGAATTTCCAGGCTGGCAAGCGATTCCATGTAGCAGGCCGCAAGACGGCCAAGCCCGCCGTTGCCCAGGCCAGGTTCTTCCTCCACCTCAAGAATGGGCTGAATCGAATCGATCCCGAAGCGTTTGAGGGCCTCTTCCGCTTCCTTCTGAATCCCCAGGTTGAGCAAATTGTTGGCCAGTTGTGGGCCGATCAGAAACTCAGCCGATAGGTAGGCCACTCTTTTCTGGGGCCTGGCACGGATCGCTTCCTTGCTGGCCAGAAAGCGTGTCATCAACCTGTCGCGCACCGCGTAGCTCAGCGCCATGTAGAGGTCATGGGGGCTGGCTGAAGGAGCGAGCTTGCCGAGAGTGAAAAAAAGGTGCTCGGTCATTCCGTCAAATACGGAATCGGCATCGAGCCCCGCGCGTTCAGGATCCACGGAGCATCCCGGAGTCGGTAATCGCAGGTCGAGGGGCTCGGAGGTGCTCATCGCTTCTCGGGAGATCTCCTGAGGTTGGCTCGGATCGCACCTGGAATGCAGGAAATTCAGCGTTTCCAGTCAGACCGAGTCGCCGTTGCGGCGGAAGTTTGCAGACAATTGATGCTGTGTAGCTGCACTCTCAGGATCAGCTCACGTCGGAATACTCCTGCTGAAGCTTCAGCGTGAGCATTGCGGCACCCCGTTTAGGGATAAGGTCCCACCGAGAGGAATCAACAGTTCTGATGCTCGCTGCTGCGATGCCCCCACTACTCACGCCGTTGCTGGCTGAGGTCTCGGCTCACGACTTAGAGATGGCGGAAACCCTGATCGGGGTAGCCAGATTTGTACTGATCTTCGTGGCAGCCCGCATTCTCGCGGAAGTCCTGGTGCGTCTGCAGTTACCCACGATCCTCGGTGAGCTGCTGGCCGGTGTGCTGATCGGTGCCTCCGGACTGCATCTATTGGTCCCCCCGGAAACCCAGGTGGAGCTCAGTCAGGGGCTGGTCGGCCTGGTGAGTGGTCTGGTGAATGTGCCCCCGGAAGTGGTTCCGGAGATCTACAGCGAAAGTTTCCCCTCGCTGGAGTCGGTGGCTGAGCTGGGTCTTTATGCCCTGTTGTTTCTCACCGGTCTGGAAAGTGAGCTGGAAGAACTGATCGCTGTCGGCGGACAAGCCTTCACCGTGGCCGTCGCTGGTGTGGTGTTGCCCTTCGCCTTCGGCACCTGGGGCCTGATGGCAATTTTTCATGTGGATGCGATTCCGGCGATCTTTGCCGGTGCCTCCATGACGGCAACCAGCATCGGCATCACCGCCAGCGTGTTTGGTGAGCTGGGATATCTCAAGACCCGTGAAGGTCAAATCGTGATCGGCGCTGCCGTTCTGGATGACATCCTAGGCATCGTGATCCTGGCCATCGTGGTGGCCCTGGCTGGCGGCGGCTCACTTGAGATCGGCCCGATCGTGAAACTGGTAGCTGCTGCTGCCGTGTTCGTGGTGGCAGCCATCGGTCTCAGCCGCAGCGCAGCGCCGGCGTTTGACTGGTTGATCGACAAGCTGAAGGCTCCTGGGGAAGTGCTGGTGGCCTCGTTTGTGATCCTTGCCATCAGTTGTTTTACGGCGACGGCCATCGGTCTTGAGGCTGCCCTGGGCGCATTCGCTGCTGGTCTGATTCTCAGCAGCTCGAAGCACAACCGCGCGATTCAGGAGGCGGTCCTGCCGATCGTGACGCTGTTTGCCACCGTGTTTTTCGTTCTGGTCGGAGCGGGTATGGATCTCTCTGTGATCAATCCCTCCGATCCATCCAGCAAGACGGCTCTGATCATTGCCGGCTTTTTGTTGGTGGTGTCGATCATCGGCAAGATCGCTTCGGGCTGGGCCTTTGTTAGCAAGCAACCCACCCGTCGTCTGGTGGTGGGCCTGGGCATGATGCCCCGTGGCGAAGTCGGCCTGATATTCCTCGGGCTTGGTACTAGCGCCAAGTTGCTATCTCCCTCTCTTGAGGCGGCCATTCTGTTGATGGTGATCGGCACAACCTTCCTGGCTCCTGTGCTTCTGCGTCTGGTGATCGGCGACGACAAGCCAGACGATGACGACATGGTTGATGACGAGGTGGCCGCCGATCCGGTTGGTCTGCTGTGAACTTCAGTCCTTCCGCGCCAGTGACAGAAACAGACTCCAGCCAATGGTGATCAGCGCCAGGCTTGATGACCAGCCAGGTCCCAGAGCCCATCCCAGCAGCAGTTGGATCACCACGCCAACGGTGAGGGCAAGCAGCAGGCTGCTGATCACCAAAGCGGCTTGACGCCATGGTGCGCTGAGAGGACTGCTTTCGAGGCTCGCTTCAAAGCGGCTGAGTGGTGCGCTCAGCGGCAGATAGAAGGCAATGGCCCAGAACAGGCCACCGCTGAGTGTGCTGCTCTGCAGAAGCAAGCCTGTGGTCTGGTCGAGCATCGCGGCGAAATCGGCCTCGCAGGTCGATGGCGAAAAAGGATGCTTAGCATCGCCGCCCCAAGCAATTGTTGTGGTGAGCGAGGCGCAGCAGCCCTGGTGGCAGTTCCAAGGTCATGCAGTGCACGGTCTCTGCGTTGGGCCTGGCCCAGATTCAGGTCATCTGGAGCGTCCTGCCGTGCTTCTTGTGCATGGTTTTGGCGCTTCCACCGATCACTGGCGCCACAACATTCCAGTGCTGGCCAGCACCTATGAAGTTCATGCCATCGATCTGCTTGGTTTCGGCCGCAGTGCCAAGCCGGATGGTCTGGCCTATGGCGGTGCTCTTTGGCGTGATCAGCTGGTGGCCTATGTGCGCGAACGCATTGGCCGACCCACAGTGATTGCGGGCAATTCACTGGGTGGTTTCGCCGCTCTTGCCGCTGGGGCTGAGCTGGGTGATGAAGCGGCTGGTGTTGTGCTGCTGAATGCCGCTGGCCCTTTCAGCGACGAGCAGTCGGCGAAACCCAAAGGCTGGTGGCCGAGTGCACGGCGCTCGATCAGCTCAGCACTGCTGAAGAATCCTGTGCTGCAGCGGCTGCTGTTTGAGAATCTCAGGCGGCCCGCCACGATCCGACGCACCCTCAATCAGGTGTACATCGATACGACCAACGTCGATGATTGGTTAGTCGAAGCCATTCGGCGCCCTTCTCTGGATGCCGGTGCTTTCGGAGTGTTCCGCACGGTGTTCGATATCCCGCGCGGACAGCCGTTGGATGAGTTGTTCGCTTGTCTGAAGTCGCCGTTACTGTTGCTCTGGGGGATCCGCGACCCCTGGATCAATGCTGCAGGTCGTCGGGCTAGCTTCCAGCGCCATGCTCCAGAGGCAACCACCGAGGTGGTTCTTGAAGCCGGTCACTGCCCGCATGATGAGGTTCCGGATCAGGTGAATGCGGCATTACTCGAGTGGTTGTCGACCCTTGCCGGGGAAAACAAGCCGGATTTGCAGCCTTCCCGGTAGTTTTTGGCCAATCTTGGGTGTCCCGGTCCTGTGGCCATGACCTTTCGCCAACAGTCCGCTCCCTACGCCCACTGGGAGTTTGTGCATCCCAGCAGTGGTGATCGCTTGCGGGTGGTGCCCGAGCGAGGTGGCCTGGTAACGGAATGGCTGTGCAACGGCCGTGAAATCCTCTATCTCGACCAAGAGCGCTTCGCTGATCCAGCCAAGAGCATCAGGGGTGGCATTCCGGTGTTGTTCCCGATCTGCGGCAATCTGCCGAATGATTGTTTGCCGCTCGCCAGCGGTGACTTCACCCTGAAACAGCACGGATTTGCTCGTGACTTGCCCTGGCAGATCGCGTTGCTGGCTGATCAGAGTGGAGTAATGCTCACGTTGATGGATTGTGCCGACACCCGCAAGGCTTACCCCTTCGGATTCAGGCTCCAGATGGAGATCAGGCCGCTCAGTGCTGCGCTCGAGATCACCATCACCATCAGCAACACCTCTGAATCTGAGAGTGAGCCGATGCCCTTCAGCTTCGGGCTTCACCCCTACTTCAATGTGAGTGATCTCTCCTGCAGCGCATTGGAAGGTCTGCCTGACCGTTGCTTTAATCATCTGGAGATGGCTGAAGCGGAAACTGCCGCCCAGTTGAGTCGCCTGGCTCAGGGGGTCGACTTCCTCGCGCACGCCGACGGACCGGTGACGCTGGTGGATGAACAGGCAGGCACCCGGCTGCAGCTTCAGCATCACGAGCCAATGGATCTCACGGTGGTTTGGACCGATCCCCCTCGAGCCATGGTTTGCCTTGAGCCCTGGACAGGCCCTCGGCAGGCGCTGATCAGCGGTGACAGAAGGTTGGCGCTGGCCAAAGGAGAGAGCACCAAGCTGTCTTGCCGCTACAGCGTCAGCTGAATCATGTTCATCCGCAGCCACAGGCTTTGGCCAAGCCCAAGTCCGATGGCCACAGGTAGAACGCTGTCGTGAGCGCGGCCAACTCTGCAGCGGCTGAGGGTGGCCGGAAGATTGTGGTGATTGACGACGATCCCACCGGATCTCAGACGGTGCATAGCTGCCCTTTGCTGCTGCGCTGGGATGTGCAGACCCTGCGTCGAGGACTACGTCACCCTTCTCCCCTGCTGTTTGTGTTGGCGAACACCCGTGCTCTGTTGCCGGAGGCCGCGGCTGAGCGCAATCGTGAAATCGTTGCTGCGCTCGAGCAAGCTCTTGCAGCGGAGCGGATCAGTGATCAGCAACTGCTGCTGGTCAGCAGGGGTGACTCCACCCTTCGCGGTCATGGGGTGCTTGAGCCCGCTGTTCTGGCCAAGGAGCTTGGTGATCGCTTCGGTCCGGTGCACGCCACCCTGCATGTGCCCGCCTTTCTCCCCGGTGGACGCACCACGGTGAATGGGGTGCACCTGCTTCATGGTCAACCGGTCCATACGACCCCCTTCGCTAGCGACCGCAGCTTTGGTTTCAGCACTAGTTGTCTGGATGCCTGGCTGGAGGAAAAGAGTGACGGTGCCATTGCAGCTGCTTCGGTGCTGCGCTTGCAGGGGCCGCAGCTCGACCGCGCTGCTGCTCACAGGAAGGGCGAACCCTGCGCCGATGGCTCGAACGGTTTCACAGCGCTGGTGAGCTGGCTTGAAGCGTTGGATGGCAATTGTGCCGTGATCGTGGATGCCGAGAGGCAAGAGCAACTGGATGCACTCGGGGCGGTAGTGCAACAGCTGCAGGGCAGGCGTCGCTTCCTGTTTCGATCTGCTGCGAGCCTGATCAATGGGCTGGTTGACGGGGGCAAACAGCCCATCGGTCCGCAGCCTCTGGAGGTCGGTGATCTGGTGAAGTTGCGTCGCTGTGATCCAAACGGCAATTGGCTTCCTGGGCTTGTCTTGGTGGGCTCCCATGTGCCTCTGGCAGACCAGCAGCTGGAAGCCTTGCTTGGCGAGTCAGCTTGCACCGGAATCGAGCTGCCGGTGGCCCGTATTGCCAGGGTGCTCGAAGGGAGTACCCCGGATTGGCTGTTGGCTGACCTGGAGCTCGAATGGTTGCAATCGATGCGGGCGGTTTTGGGTCGGAAACAGACACCCGTGCTCTACACCAGTCGTGGGGAGCTTCATTTCGGTGAGGGGCAGGCCGCTGATCGTCGTCGTTTGCGCTTTGGCCTGGCTCTTGCCCAGCTCACAGCACGGCTGGTCGCAGCGTTCGCCCCACAGCTTGGCTACTTGATCAGCAAGGGGGGAATCACCACAGGCAGCCTTCTCGCTGATGGTCTGGGACTGGGGACAGTGCTGCTGGAGGGCCAGTTGATGCCTGGGCTTTCGCTGGTGCGGCCGTTGCCTGACGATGGCATCGCTGGTGTGGCGGGTCTTCCTGTGATCACATTCCCCGGCAATCTTGGTGATGGCCAAACACTCGCGCAGGCCTGGAGATTGATGGAACAACTTGAAGCTGGCTGAAGATTTCTTGCTGCATTCATGATTCGTATGAGTTCAAACTATTCATGCTGGAGATCAGACCCTTTGACGGGATGCTGCTTCTTCAGCACTCCCAGGATTTAGGACATTGAATGTAGGAATGGTCAAGCTTATGAACCGAATCGCAGCCCAGTAATTTCATGGTTCTGATGATGTCTGTTTTCAAGATTTCGATAGCACGTGCAACGCCAGGACCGCCTCCAGCAGCAAGGCCGTAGGCATAGGCTCTGCCAATCAGCACTCCTTTGGCCCCCAGGCAATAAGCCTTGACGACGTCACTACCTCGTCGGATTCCACCATCCATCAAGACATCGATTTCTCCGTTCACGGCTTTCACGATTTCAGGCAGAACACGAATGGTTGGTGCAACGCTGTCCAACTGTCGAGCGCCGTGATTGGACACAACCACAGCGTCAACTCCAAGGTCGACTGCTTTGCGGGCATCGTCACCGATATGAACTCCCTTGATAATTAATTTGCCTCCCCAGGCTTCGCGTATCCATTTGAGATCGTCCCAGGTGACAACAGATTGCTCCAGCGCTGGTCCAATCTCGGTGTATCCCATCGGTCCATTCTTCAGAACGACATTAGGGAAATTCATCAATCCTCCATCTCCAAACCATTGACTCAGCCAACAAGGCTTTGCCAACATCTGCGGTAGAAATGGCAACATCGTCAGAGGGTTCTGAGACAACAGTTCTTTGGTTCCGTTGCGAACATCGAGCTCACGCAAGCCAGAGACTGGTGTATCGATTGTGAGCACGATCGCCGAAAAACCCGCAGACTTTGCGCGTTCAATCGTTTTGAGAGCGACGTCGCGACCGCCAAGCAGGTAAAGCTGGTACCAGGCAGGGCAATCAGTGGCCTGCTTCACATCTTCCAGCCGGCATCCTGACAGTGTCGAAAGGGTATATCCAGTTCCTGCCTTGCCTGCTTCTCTGGCGGCAACGACTTCACCTTGAGGATAAAACATTCTGCTACTGCCCACAGGGCCAAGCAAAAAAGGCAAGTTGAAATTCTGCCCCAAAACTGAAATTTTTAACTCAACTTCAGGTGTTGCAACTGCACATCGAGGTCGGAACAGTATTTCATTGTAAGCGCTGCAATTCTGTGCCAACGTCTGTTCTCTATCGGCACCACTATCGATGTAGCCAAAAACCATTTTTGGCAAACGCTTTTTAGCTAAATCTCGAAGATCGTAAACATTGACGACTCGTGGGGCGGAAACATTTTGACTCATCCCAGGCAGTCGATAAAGCTAATTGCCATTATTTTAACCCTTCACTCGGAATTGGTCATAATCAGATTAAGTTCTGCATATTTGTCACTGCATCAGCTGGACGAATTGGAGTCTGGTCTTACCGATAATCTTTGAGCTTTGACATTTTGCCAATTCCAGGGTTGAAGCTGTTGGTTGGGTCGATCTTCTTGTAAAAGTTTGACAGATCTGTTTCAGCTTTGTACAAGTGGCCAACATTGTGTTCAGCAGGATATTTAGCACCTGATTGATCGAGAAGATCTAAAATTTGCTTTTTTAGTTTGGTTGCATCGACCCCTTTCTTCACAACAAAGTCCCAGTGAAAGACCATGCAAAGGAAATGTGCCATTTGGAACGATTCGGCCATCTGGGAGAGGATATCTTCAGGAAGAATGTCGTGCCACGTTTCGCAATTGCGGGGTAAGGCCACATCAAGTGGCAGCAGTTCTCCAGAGTCTTCCTTGTTTAAGATCTGGTAACGAGCTGGTGCATTCCCGGCAACATACCGATGGAGTAAGGCTGCTTTCCCTTCGGACTCACTGCATTCAAAATAGGATCGCTCATCATTGGTTTTCCAGCTTTTTTTAAGCAAGTCCTGAGTTTCCTGAATGGATTGATCACTGGCTAAAATAATCATATGGTGCTCGTATTGATTGCGAAAACTTCTCATTTTTGATGGTAGATGGTCTGGTGCTAGCTGAGAGATATAATGCAGAGATCGATCAGAAAAGTGATCTGGAAACAGTGAGCTTGACCATTGTGCGACGACTCGATCAACGTTTCTCTTGATTCCGAACAACTTGGGGATAAAGCCTGTGCCGAAATATTTGATTGCAAGAAAAGCATCCTTACAATATCGATCTGCACCATCAAAATAACTGCGGTGGAGGTACTCGCCCATGTCTGGCAGATGTTTAAAATCCTTAAGAATCTGTTTGCGCAGCTCGGTTAAGTGTTTCGGATTATTTGTTCCTAGATAAAACACTTTTTCTTGCTTGGGCTTCGGGAATGAGTCAAGCCGGACTGCAAACACCGCAAGCTTTCCTGCGCAACCACTTGCTTCGCGTAAGCGTCGTTGATCAGCATTGAATCGTGCCGGGATTGGAGAGGTGATCTCTCGTACCCGCTTCTGGTACTCATGGTCAGATGCCAGTCGCTCACAATCTGCCAACTCTTCTGTGTTGAAATCAGTTTGTTGAAGAGTGTTCAGAATCTCTTCAGGGCATGTGCCAAGTTCGATGCCGAGATGATTCACGAGCTCCAGTGTTCCGTTTTGATTGAGCCGTGCAAATAGTGAGTATTCCGTATAAGCCGGGCCGCGATTGACAAGATTTCCACCTGAGTTATTGCAGATGCCTCCAACCACAGATGCGCCAATGCATGATGAGCCGATCACCGAATGTGGTCCTCTACCAAGGGGCGATAGCTTTTCTTCTAATTGATACAAACTAGATCCTGCAAATGCGATTACTTGCTCACCTCCTTTCAAGAGAATAACTTTGTTCAGATTTAACGTATTGATGATCACAACATCTCTGTCGTAGTCATTGCCGTCAGGCGTTGATCCCCCTGTGAGGCCAGTATTCGCGGCCTGAATAATGATGATTTTGTCGAGTTGCACGCACAGTTCCAGGGTTTGCCAAAGCTGCAAAAGGTTGTTTGGCATGACCACTGCGCAGGCCACACCGTGCCCGACACGGATTCCTGTTCTGTAAGGCTTTGTTTGTTCACTGTCGCTCAAAACCTGCTGTTGCCCCACAAGGGCAATCAAGCCGTTCTCCAGTTCTTGCAAACGGTCCTGTCTCATTGCGTAGCGGCTTCGGGCTGCAATTGGAAACGCTCATCGATGAATCTATTGGATTGGGGCTTCTTTCATCGTTTTCTTCAATCCTCTCGGCTGAAGCGGTGAGGGCCCATCCCGCCTGAGAGTGCCCGATGTCTCATCCAGAACATGTTCGCGGTTGTCGATTCAAGCGATTGATCGATCGGATCGATGAATGGATGCACTGCTCGTACGTTCGTGCGTTGTGATGATGCGTTGGTGGCCCTGCCCACTCCCCGACGGCTGTCGTTTCAATTCGTTGATGTTGTTTGATTTGATCCTTGAGCTTTCGATTCTCCGCTCGATCGTGAAGGTATGTAGGCAAAGGATATGACTAAAAAGGCGGCCAACCAGATGTAATATTGTGCAAATATAACAGCGTTAAATTGAAGGAATAGAAGCAGTGTGATTGTACTTGTATGCCAGAAATTGACCTTTTCTTTGGCTTGGGCTAACCAGTTAATCACGATGAGTGCCACCATCAACAGTCTTGTGCCATCAACTCCCGTCAAAATGATTCTGGTTCCTGTCGCCTTGCCATGATCCCCGAAATCTCGAGTGGCTGAGAAGAGCATGTTAAGGGTGAATCCTAAGGGCTGATCTAATAAGAAAGGCAGAGAGATAACCAGTGGTATACCTAGTGCAATGACGCTGTATATGAGGATCTGTTTTCTTTTGAATGTGCTGCCCTTTGGTACAAGCTTCGCGTTCAGTTCGATGAGAAAGCTGGGTAGCAGAATGATGCCAACATGCTTGACGCTGAGTGATAGTCCAAAGAGTAAGGCTGAGAGTTTAGGTCTGCGGTGAAGTTGATGGCCTGCAAGAAGAATTGGCAAAATTGCAATAAATTCAAGATGCTGAACATTGATGATGTATGAGCTCCATCGCCCTAAAAGTAGAATTCCGCAGGCAACGAGGCCCGAAACTATTTTATGCTTATGTTTGTAAACGTTGATGATGAGAATGCCGATGCATAAGTGGCAGAATAGATTGATCAATCTCCAGGCTTTGACAAAGTCATCAAATTCCTTGATCCCAACTCGATCAATGATGGCGACCGTGTAATAGCTCAGTGGTAAGTATGTGGGGTATTTATCGTTGTCTCGAATTGAATTTCCTATAATTCTTGCGTAGGGGTTGATTCCGTTGGCTAGCTTTTTACCCTCCTCCCAGACGTGATAGATGTCTCGGTCGGTTAGTCGGCCCGCCCCTTTGAGCCCCCAGAGTAGATGGACGGCGATGGTCGCGATGAACAGTGCGATTCCTATTATTAAAAGAATATTTCTCCGAGAGTTTTTCATTGTTTTGATTTTTTAGTGGGGATGTTAGTTGTTGGATTAGTTTATTAATTTAATGCCAAGTCAAGTGCTGATCGGCAAGTGCTCTGTCTGGCGGCTGGAGTAGCTTAAGGCTGTTGCATGTGTCTATCTCATCAGGCTGTTGATTGTCGTGCTGGCGCAACATACTGTTTAAGCTATTTCCTTACATTGATAATAGTTTGCTCGTTTTCCGTTAATGCTGGTTTCGCCAATTTTCGCCAATGGTGCTTGCCTTGACGATGTAGTTTATTTGTCAGAAGCGTTGGATGATCGCATCGGCAAAGCCGCTGCAGCTCACAGGATCCACCTGCGGTTCCATTAATCTTGCAAGATCGTAAGTCACTTGTTGATCTGCGATCGCGGCGCTCAGCCCCTTAATGACTAAATCAGCGGCTTTTTGCCAACCTAGAAATTCCAGCATCATCACGCCGCTGAGAATCACCGAGCCTGGGTTGATTCGGTCCAGACCGGCATGTTTCGGTGCTGTTCCGTGTGTGGCCTCAAACACGGCAGCGTTTTCACCAATGTTCGCTCCAGGAGCCATTCCTAGGCCCCCCACCATCGCGGCAGCGGCATCAGAGATGTAATCGCCGTTCAGATTGAGTGTTGCCAGGATTGAATATTCCTGCGGCCGTGTCTGGATCTGTTGAAAGATGCTGTCGGCAATGCGATCGTCCACCATCACCATCTGCTTCCATTTTCCAGCGCCATGGCTAGCGCCGATGCTGTCAATGACAGCCTGTACTTCAGCATCAATTGAACCTTTCTTTTCAGGGGTGAGGCTGTCGTAACCGGGCTCAATCATGCGTGCGTTTGCCTGCACGCTCAAGCTCGGATCCTTTTCAGCGTTGCCCAGGATCCAGCTTTCCCGTTCAGTGATGCAGACATCACGGAATTCAGTGGTGGCCAGCTCGTAGCCCCAGTCGCGGAAAGCACCTTCCGTGAATTTCATGATGTTGCCCTTGTGCACCAGGGTGACGTGGCGTTTGTCGCCTTCCAGGCGCAGGGCGTGCTGAATCGCTTTGCGGATGTGGCGTTGGCTGCCGTGCTTGCTGACCGGCTTGATGCCGATGCCTGAACCTTCCGGAATCTGACGTTTGCCCAGTTTGCCGTTGGCTGGGATCACCACCTCATTGAGGTGTCTGCGCAGTTCCTGGCCAACTGCATCGTCGGCTTCCCACTCCACGCCCATATAGATGTCTTCGGTGTTCTCCCGATAGACGATCACGTCGAGATCCTGAGGACGCTTGTGGGGGCTGGGAGTTCCTGCGTAATAACGGCAGGGACGCACACAGGAGTACAGGTCAAAGATTTGGCGCAGTGCCACATTCAGTGAGCGGATGCCTCCACCAACAGGGGTGGTGAGGGGGCCTTTGATGGCAACGCCGTAGGTGCGGATCGCTTCGAGGGTGTCTTCTGGCAGGTATTGGTAGGTCCCGTAGCGATCACAGGCCTCATCACCGGCGTAGACCTTGAACCATTCGATCTTCTTGGCGCCCGCGTAGGCCTTGGCTACCGCCGCATCCAGCACTTTCTGCGTCGCGGGCCAGATGTCCACTCCTGTTCCATCGCCACGGATGAAGGGAATGATCGGGTTGTCGGCCACCACGGGCTGTCCGTTCTCGAAGCGAATCGTCGTCCCCTCTGTGGGGGCTGTGAGCTTCTCGAACTGAGCCATGGCTTGGTTGCCGCAGGGCGACATCACATTGTCGCGAGCCTATGACTTGAAGGGCGATCTCTAAAGTCATTTCGATCCGTCCTCCATCACATGCCGAAGTCAGAGGGTGTCTGGGTGGTGGCGGCCTGCTTCAACGAAGAGGATGTAATCACGCGTTTTGTGGAGCGTGTGCTTGCAGTGCCAGGCGTGGACCAGCTGGTGCTCATTGACGACGGATCCTCCGACGCAACCGTTGAACGCATTCGCACCTGGTTGCAGAGTCATGCTGGTTCGCGTGTGACTTTGCTGGAACTCACACGCAACTTCGGCAAGGAAGCAGCGATGCTTGCTGGCCTTGATCATGTCAACGGCCGTTGTGCTGCTGCCGTGCTCATCGACTCAGATCTTCAGCACCCTCCGGAGCTGATTGAAGAGATGGTGCGCCAGTGGCGTGCCGGAGCTGAAGTGGTCACGGCGGTGCGTGATGACCAGGATCAGGAATCGCGCCTGAAGGTGGCCAGTGCCCACTGGTTTTATCGGGTGTTCAACAAGGTGGTGGATTCGATTGAGCTCCAGGAGGGGGCTGGTGATTACCGCCTGCTTGATGCCGCTGTCCTGGATGCGGTCACCCAGTTGCGCGAGTCCAGTCGATTCTCCAAAGGCCTTCTTCCTTGGACCGGTTATTCAAGCGTGGAGTTGCCTTATCAGCGGGTGAGCCGCGTGGGAGGGCAGACCTCGTGGAGTCCGCTCAAATTGTTCGGTTATGCATTCGATGGGATCTTTTCGTTCTCCGTCCTGCCTCTGAAAATGTGGACAGGGATCGGCATTTTGGTGTCCTCCCTCAGTCTGTTCTATGCGTTGGTGATCATCCTGCGCACAGCCTTGTTTGGGGTTGATGTGGAGGGTTATGCCTCGCTGATGGTGGCGGTGCTGTTCATCGGTGGGATTCAGCTGATCGGTATCGGCGTCCTCGGGGAATATGTCGGTCGTATCTATGTGGAGGCGAAGTCACGTCCCCACTACTTCATACGGCGAGTTCACAACTCCTGAAGAGCGCGCCATTCACGTTGTCTCCAGGGTGAGGCGGCGAAGGGTTGAGAAACGGCAAAACCTGCTGTTGAGAGATCGATGTCGAGGGGAGCACTGGGGTGGGCCAACAGAAGCGGTGGCGTACATCCTGGTTTCGGCCGTGCACTGCTCAGATCTTTTAAGGCTGCATTGAGTGGATCTCCTGCCATTTGTCCGGTGAACAGCACTCCGGCGAAGCTCTGATTGCTGGCAAGCCCGCAGCGCCGGATGGCGGGCCTAGCTCTGCGGCTGAGCAGTTGGAGCACCAACCACTTCAGCAGTCCTAGCTGACGGATTGCCGTCCCCCAGCAGTGCATGGGTAGGCCCGTGGGCAGTGGTTCCTCTGTCAGGCGCATCCATGTGATGACGTTGTCGTCAGCTCTGGCGAGAGCGGCCCTCAGCACGATCGGGACCAAGTGAATGTGCTGATGGCCATCCAGATGAATGGGTGCATCACCGCAGAAGGTTCGGAAGCGTTGGATCTGGGCGTCCACTTCCAGTCCAAGTTGGTCTTCGATCCGGCGGCGAGAGGGATGTCGGCGCGGTAGCAGCGACAGCAACAACCACTGTCCGAAGGATCGCTTCAGATGACCGTGGCAATCCACCAAATCAGGAATCAACGCTGGGTCAGCGCTCGGAGGCCCTTCGGTGAGGCAGAGGTGCAGACAGAGTTGTAGCTGAGGACGAGTGCATGTCAGTTTCTGCCAGGCATGAAAGCCATCGGTCGCCACAGGCCCATTCACCAGCAGGCTGCTGCTGTCCAGCTGGCCCTGACTGGCGAGTTCGAGAATGGCCTGATTGGTGGCAGGGCTCAGCCCGAGATCATCGGCGTGGCGTAGTGGAGTGATGAGGCAATCCCTTCGCTGCTTGCTGAACCGTGCAGCCCGTGACCAGATCAGGGCATTCAGTGCTGTGGGGGTGAACACCAGGATCGCGACGCGCACTGGCTCGCCCAGTGCGCTTGGCAGCACGAGAGGCAAGACGCCACTCACTGTGAGGTTGACCACGTATTGAACGATGAGCCAGCGTCGAGCGAAGCGTTGCCCACCGGTTTCGGGGCGGAAGGTGAATCGAGCGTGCCCCAGATAGCCGGCCAGCGAGGCGGCCAGAAATGCCAACGGATTCGCCAGCCACAGCGGCATCAACAGGACCAGTGCCAACAACACCAGGGCATGCACAGCTGCGGCTGCCACTCCCACCAGCCCATAGAGGCTGAGTCGGGATCTGAGAGTGCTCGGAATCATGGTCGCAACCGTAACGGCCACTGGCGCTTCGGGTCAGCAGCCTTCAACCTGTGGGCATCGACGATGAACTGGTGAACGCAGGAGAAGCGGTTGACAGCGTGCAGCTCGCCCAGGCGCTGGCTTCAGCCGTAACCTTGGTGAGAGATCGTTTCCCTGCCGCGAGCGTCAACCTCAACCCCTGGCGTGATGATCCCCAGACGCGTCGCTGGCAGGAGGATCAGAGCCTTGACCTGGCCTTTCACTTCCCCGGTTGGAGTCCTCGTCTCGAGTGCCGCAGTCTGCTTCTGCAGTTACGGCTTCAGCAGAAGTCTGATGCGGGTGGATCTCCGGTGGCCCCGGATCTGCTGGGGGTTTTGATACGCGGCATGACCTACGACGGTGAACGCTGGCGTCTGGTAACGATGGGCAATTGGCAGCCTGAGGGTTCGCACCTGCCTCAGCCCGAACAGATCAAACAGCTGCGTGGAATCTGTCGGGACTTGTTTGATTTGTTCGCGAATCCGGCAGCGACGGGCACAGCGGCGTAACCCTTCGCAACCCTTCGGTGTCTCAGAGCATGATCGATTTTATGGTTGCCTACAACGATCAAATGTCGATCTCATGTCCGTAGCTCTGGCTGCTCAGCTCCGTGAAGGCACCAAGAAAGCTCACACGATGGCCGAGAACACCGGTTTCGTTAGCTGCTTCCTTAAGGGTGTCGTCGATAAATCCAGCTATCGCAAGCTCGTTGCTGACCTCTACTTCGTTTACTCCGCGATGGAGGAAGAAGTGGATCAACTCAAGGATCACCCTGTGGTGGGACCCGTGGCGAGTGAGCAGCTGAACCGACGTGAGTCTCTTGAGAAGGATCTTGTCTACTACTTCGGTGAAAACTGGAAAGAAGAGATCCAACCTTCGCCTTCCGCCGCTGCTTATGTCGGGCGAATCCATGAAGTGGCGAAGGAGTCACCCGAACTACTTGTTGGTCATCACTACACCCGTTACATGGGTGACCTCTCCGGTGGTCAGATCCTGAAGAACATCGCTCAGAAAGCGATGAACATGGATGGAGATGACGGTTTGCGTTTCTATGTGTTCGACGAAATCGCTGACGAGAAGTCTTTTAAGACGACCTATCGCGCCACCATGGATGAGTTGCCGATCGATCAGGACACCGCTGATCGCATCGTTGAGGAGGCGAACAACGCTTTTCACTTGAACATGCACATGTTCAAGGAGCTTGAAGGAAATCTTGTGGCGGCTATCGGCAAGGTGCTGTTTGGCTTCCTGACCCGCCGTCAGCGCAGTGGCAGCACAGAAACCGCCGCTGCTTGATGGGATTGGCTGAGCCTTCGCCTGGGGGCTTCAACTCCATTCGGGTTCTGGTGCCTGGCATCGGAACCCGTTTTCGTTGTGGCGGCTTGAGTGTTGCTCTACAGACGGCACGTCTGCTTTCAACCCTCTTACCGACCGAGGTGGTCACCTATAGGGAGCGTAGTGAGCAGCATCCCTTTCTCAATGATCTGATTCGCGATGAATCAGCACCGGGTCAGGCCCTTTGGGTCGTGAGCTGGGGTTTTGATGTGCCTCGTTCGCTAGCGCGTTTGCGAGGACGACCTGTCGTTTATCAGGCGCACAGCAGTGGATATGGATTTGTGTTGCCACCAGGCATACCGGTGGTGGCTGTCAGTCGTAACACCCTTGGCTATTGGGGTGACCGTGCCCCACGCAACCCCCTGTTCTGGGTGCCCAACGCTTTGGAGCCTCAGTGGTTGGAGCGGGGCGCCCGTCCAGCGTCATCCGACCGTGATGCAGTCACCGAGCGGCCGATCGATGTGCTGGTACAGAAGCGGAAGAGCAGTCCCTATGTGCTGAACCAGCTGGTGCCAGCACTGAAGGCGCAGGGCCTGAGAGTGGAGGTCCAGAACGGCTGGGTGGAGGACCTGGTTGATCTGTTCAATCGCTCCAAGATCTATCTCTATGACTCGGCCGAGTACTGGCGAGGTCATGGTGTGAGTGAGGGCTTCGGGTTGCCTCCGCTGGAAGCCTTGGCTTGTGGTTGCGTTGTGTTCAGCAGTTTTAATCACGCGTTGGCAGACACCCTGACGCCCGGTGTGACGGCCCATCAGATCGGGCAGGGGACCTTAGAGAATGATCTGGTGCGGATTCGTTCCGCTGTTCATTGCCCAGATCCTTGGATGCCAGCAGCGGAAACGCTCGATGCGCTTTTGGCTGAATCCAGTGAGTCAAGTTGGTGTCTGCGCTGGTCTCGAATCCTTACTCAGTTGAGCGATCTAAGGACCCACGGAGCTCTGGGCCTCACATCCGACTCGGTGTTGCATTCACCCTCCACCCGTCGTCTGCGTTGGTTGCAGCGACGGGATCACCTGCGCGCCAAGGTGGTCAATCGGTTGTCCGGCTGGCCATGGCGTGTTGGCTAAGCGTTGGCCGCGAATTAGGTTTTGCTCATCTGAATTGTGCCTTGAACGCTCAAGGTTGAATGCTGGGGGCGTCAATGCCGTTTCAAAGCCAGACCTTGGCAAAGCTGCGCAGGTTGCTGGCTTATCTGCCACGCCGGCGTCATAGGCAGTTAGTGGTGGTGATGGTCGCTGCCTTCTTTCAGGGGGTAGTTGATGTCTTTTTGGTGGCTCTGCTGGCCCGCTTGGTCGGTTTGCTTGCCGGCAACAATCTGCAAGACAAAATTCCTGGAATCAAGGTTTTTGGAGGGGCTTTGCTTGATCAGGCGGGCTGGATTATTGGCCTTCTGATTCTTGTGTTCTGGTTGACGTCAGGTGTCCGCTTCGGTGTTTCGCTGATGCAGAGTCTGCTCAGCGCAGAAATTTGGAATGACCTTGTTAATCGAGTTTATCTCACACTCATGCGTCAGAAATATGAGTTTTTTGTGGGAAGTAAGTCTAAAGGAATCGCTCTGCAGTTCAATCGCATTTTTGATAATGTGTCGACAGGAGTTATTGCTCCGTTAATCACGAGTGCTGGAAGTCTGATTTCAATACTTGCACTTCTTGTCGGAATTGTAATTGTTCTTGGGCTGAAAGCATTTGTTGTTTTCTCTTTGATGGTGATCTCTTATGCCATTGCCTCAAGGATGATCACTCCTTATTTGCGTTTGGCTACTAAGCAGCGTATTCGCTATAAAAAACGAATTTCGATCATTTTGAGCGAGTCAATTGGCTCGATGCGCGAAGTTCAGCTTTATGGGGCTGAGCTTCATTTTGCTTCTAAATTCTCGAGAGATGGAGGGATTGCTAAAAGGTACGATCGCATTGGTCGACTTTTGCCAGATATTCCACGACTTGTGATTGAGCCTGCTGGCATTACGATCCTTTTTGCTGTGTTTATTGGCCCAGCCCTGTTTCAAGGAAATGTTTCATCTTTTCAGGAGATATTGCCTGAGATTTCGGCGCTCCTGATTGCTTTGTTGAGGATCTCCCCTCCCTTGCAGGCACTGTTCCGAGGGGTGAATCGCCTGCGTGGTGGTTTGCCGCAGATCCAGGAGGCTCTTGATCTGCTTGATTTGAATGCTGACCGTCTGCTGCTTGATTCCTCTGGAGTTCCTTCTCCCAGTGGGTTGATCCCTCAAAGATTTATTCAGCTTAAAGGGGTTAGTTTTTGTTTCAGGCAGTCTGAATTTGGTGTGATCAACAACATTGATCTCACCATTCCTAGTGGTTCTCGGATCGCTTTTGTTGGTAAAACGGGCAGTGGTAAAACAACACTTGCTCACTTGATTCTTGGGTTGTATCAGCCTTCTGCTGGCACGCTTTGCATCGATGGCATTCCGGTTACGGATCAGGAGCTTCCTGCTTGGCAGGCCAATTGTTCATTCGTTCCCCAGAGCGTCAGACTGACGAGTGGGAGCGTGAGAGACAACGTAGCTTTCGGTCAAGACTCTGAAGTGATCGATGATGATCGGGTCTGGTCATCTCTTGAGGCCGCTCAGTTCGACGATGTGGTGGCTGGAATGCCCTACGGCCTTTACACCATGGTTGGGGAAGATGGGGCGAAACTGTCGGGTGGCCAACGGCAAAGATTGGCTCTTGCCCGCGCTTTTTATCGAGATGCCAAGGTGCTTGTTCTTGATGAGGCCACGAGCGCTCTCGATAACAAAACTGAGCAAGATGTCATGCAAGCCCTCGACATTGTTGGTCGGCGTTGCACGACAGTTGTGATTGCGCACAGGTTATCCACAGTGAAAAAGTGCGATCGCATCTATGAAATTGAAAATGGCAAGATTGTTGCCAGTGGGACATTCGCAGAGCTCTGTGATCGTTCCGAAAGTTTTCGCGAGATGACTTTATTTGAGGCGACCTGATCCGCTTCATGTCTGATTTTGTTGTGCTCGCAACTGCCGACTGGGACCACCCCCTTTGGACCAACAAACAGCATGTGGCCCTTGCTCTGGCTGATCTGGGGCATCGTGTCCTTTATGTCGATTCGCTTGGAGTCCGTGGACCACGTGTAGATCGTTCCGATATGGGAAGGATTGTGCGGCGGCTCCGACGTGGTCTTCGGCTGCCCAGGAAGGTGCGCTCTGGGGTCTGGGTTGTTTCACCCTTGGTGCTTCCAGGTCAGTCTCGCGGCCTCCAGGGTCGATTCAATCGTTGGAGCCTGAGCATCAGCCTGTTTTTGGCTGATTGCGTTTTGGACCTTCGTCGCCCTCTTTTGTGGACCTTCAACCCTCAGACACTTGCTTATTTAGGACTGAAAAGATTTCACTCATTTCAGGCCGCGGTCTACTTCTGCGTTGACCGAATCCAGGCTCAACCAGGCATGCCCGTACAGGCACTGGAAGATGCGGAACGGGATCTTTGCGCGCAGGCCAATGCACTCTTCACAACCTCGCCCGAGTTGTTAGCAGCTCTCGGGCCGCTGAATGCAGGCAGCCATGGGTTCGGCAATGTTGCAGATGCGGACCATTTCGGCCAAGCGCTGACCACTGCGATCAAACGGCCCGCCGACTGGCCTCAAACCAATGATCCGGTATTGATCTTTATTGGTGCAATCGATTCCTACAAGCTTGATCTTCCAATGCTTGAGGTTTTGATGGAAAGAACGCCGCACTGGACTTACCTCTTTATTGGTCCAGTCGGTGAAGCCGATCCGAGCACGGATGTGAGCAGTTGGCGTCGCATGGCCAATGTGCATCTGCTCGGCACCAGGGACTACAGCACCTTGCCGGCGTACCTGGCCCATGCCGACGTGGCGTTGCTGCCGCTCCAACTCAATGACTACACCCGTCACATGTACCCGATGAAATTCTTCGAGTATTTGGCGGCCGGCCGCCAGGTGGTGGCGACCGCAATTCCTGCTCTTCAGGATCAGTCTGATGTGGCCCTGCTGTGTCCTCCTGATGCGCTGAAGTTTGAAACTGCCATTCATCGTGCTTTGGCAGGAGACGGGCCCGCTCTTGAACAGCGTCTGCGTCGTGCACGTCTGCATACCTACCGCACGCGAACCGAGGCGATGCTCGATTGTTTGGATCGTCACGGTCTGATGCCTGATTTGCCTCTCGCGCCTCAGGCTCCTCCACTTCACCGTGTGCGTGCTCAGTTCAGCCGACGACAGCTTTCTGCCCAGTTTTGTTTGTTATGGCTGCGTCTTTTGGATCTCTTGGGCTGCTCTGACATGAGCCAGCACATCCTGGGCTCCTTGCTGTCGCATCAGCCCACCAACATCACCCTTTTGAGTGCACTAGCCAGGATGCGCCTCGCCGTCGGAGACCACAGCGGTGGATCTGCATTGATTGAAAGGATCTGGCATCAGGACGGTGTTGTTGATGTCCTTGATCAGCTGTTGTTCCATCGTCACTCTCGCCCTGATGGTCGCAATGACCAGCTGCACTTGTTTGAGGCGCTGGCCTCGAGCACTGCTCTTCCTCTTCATTACGCCGGCTATTGCACGGTGGTCAGCACGTATCTGGCGATCGAATCCAATGATTCAGAGGCGTTAAGTCGTGGTGTTGAGGGCCTTGGGGACATCCTGGCCACCTTGCAGGCAGATCCTGATCTGTACAGATGTTTGAAGCCCAATCATGAGAACAGGGTTGGGCTGCTGATGTCGGCTCAACTCGCCCGTCTACGGGCTTTGATGGCTCTCCAGGACACGCGTTCGCTCAATCTTGCAGCGATCGAGTTCCTGGACAGTGCATGCCGTTACGACCCCTTTGCCATCGATTGCACCACTGCTGTACGGATCACGCGCAACATCATGCGCAGTCTCACGATCGCTGCGGTGATGGCTTGGCATGTCGAGGATTCGTCGCGTTTCGAAGCTGTTGTTATCGAGATGGAGCGGCTGCGGCAGGCCTGCTTTGCCAAACGGTTTGATCAGAGTTCCAACGAAACTCAAGAAGACCATCGCGGTTTTGCTGATGCGGTGGTGTCTCTGCTCAAAGGTTGTTGCTGGTCGCCTCAAGATGGTGAGGCGCGTCCTGAGATGGAGCGTTTGGTCGATCCTGTGCTTCTCGTCTATTTCCCTGATTGCCGCTGTGAGCGTTCGGAGAAAGCAAGGAGTTTTCTTCAGTCGCTTCGGCCTCTCTAATGCCTGAGATGCGGGTTGCCTTCATCATTGACTCCCTCAAGCTCGGAGGTGCTGAACGGGTTCTCTTGCAGTGGGCAAGTTGGTGTCATCAAGAGGGTTGGCAGGTTCTAGTCGTCACTCGAAAGGGGTCCGTAATGGATGCCTACCCCTTGCCGGAGGGTATTGAGCGCGTCGTGGAGCCCACCGTCTCCGCACAACTCGCTTGGCTGGGCTGGTTCGCATTTCCCCTCCGCGTGCTTGCGTTTCGTCAGCTTCTGTATCGCCGCCACATTGATCTGGCGGTTGGGGTCACAACTCTCCCAGCTGTGAAGCTGCTGCTGGCCGCTATTGGTTTGTCACTGCGAACCGTGGTGTCAGAGCGGAACTATCCACCGGCCAAGTCGCTTTCTTTGCCATGGCACTGGCTGCGCCGGATCACCTACCCGTGGGCTGACCTGCATCTGGTCCAGACCAGGGAAACAGGGCTCTGGCTACGCGAGAACTGTGCTGTTCAGAGGCAGCAGCTTTTACCGAATTCCGTGACCTGGCCGCTGCCCGATCGCGAGCCCGTACTCGAGCCCGCTGAATTCATTGCACCCAGGAAGCCTCTGATTCTGGCTGCTGGCACCAAGGCACATCAGAAGGGTTTCGATCGCCTCATGCCGGTGTTTGTTGACTTGGGTCGACGCGATCCTGATCTGCACCTAGCGCTGCTTGGACTGGCGCCCGGGAAATACCACGGATTTGATCAGCAGAGTTGGTTGCGCCAGTTGCTTGGCCAGGACTCCGATCTGCAGGAACGTTTGCTGATGCCAGGTGTGAGCGGGAGCATGGCGCGTTGGTACACCAGGGCCACTGTGTTTGTGTTGCCTTCGCGGTATGAAGGCTTCCCGAACGTGTTGCTGGAGGCCATGGCTGCCGGATGTGCCTGCATTGCCAGCGACTGTCTCACTGGTCCGGCAGATTTGATCCATCACGGAGAGAATGGCTTGCTGTTGTCTGCTCAGGCGACATCGGATGACTGGGTTGCGGCCATTGCTGGTTTGCTGGCAGATCCCCGTCAATGCCTTCGCTTGGGTGAGAGGGCTGCGCGGGTGAGGGAGCGTTATGACGCCGCATGTCTGCGCAATGAGTTTCTAGAAGCTCTGCTCCGGTTGCGCCATGGATGATCTTTGGGTTGTGCTCCCTCATCTCGGTGCCGGCGGTGCGCAGAAGGTTGGACTCCTGGCTGCAGAGCACTTTTCGGCTCAGGGTTATCGCGTGAAAGTGGTCACCCTCATCCATGGTCATCCCGTGCGGCATGCCATTCCTCATGGTGTGATTCATCAGGAACTCGGCCCTGAATCCAAATCGCATCCTCTGTTGCGTGATGGTTGGAATCGCTCTTGGATGGCCCGTGCAAGACGTTTTGGTGTTGCTCAGTTCCTTAAAGCCCATCGCTTACTGATCAGAGCTCAACTGCTGCTCCTGAGTCCCTGGTTTGAGTCGAGAATTCGACCTGGCAGTGATGGTCTCGCCTCCACGTTGTTCTCTCGAAGGGCTAGCAGTTTGGGCGCAGAGCGATTGTGCAGTTTGAAAGTGCTGATCGAAGAGGAGCGTCCTCAACGTTTGCTGTCGATGCTCACTCGGACCAATATTTTGTGCTGTTTGGCAGCTTGGGATCTTCCGATTCATTTGGTTGTGTCGGAGCGCAATGACCCTGCACTGCAGCGCCTGGATCGAGTCTGGTCACTACTCCGGCGGCTTTGCTATCGCCGAGCTGATGTCGTTACAGCCAACACTGATGGTGTGATTCAAGCTCTCAAACTGATGGGGCAATGGCAGCGCCTGGAGCTGCTGCCTAACCCAGTGCCCATCAGTCTTGAAGTTTCGGAGCAGCAGCTGACATCAGACCGGCGCCAGCAAGAGGTTCTTGCTCTGGCGCGATTACAGCCTCAAAAAGGCCTTGATCTGTTACTGCGTGCCTTTGCCTTGATAGTTCCCTCCAGTCGCAAAGGCTGGAGGCTGACGCTGGTTGGTGAGGGGCCTGAAGGCACTGCACTGAAAAGGCTCAGTGCCGAACTTGGGCTTGATGACGTGGTGTCTTTTGAAGGATTTCGTACTGACACCCAAACCTTTCTGCGCAGGGCCAGCATCTTTGCTCTGCCATCAAGGTTTGAGGGGATGCCGAATGCCCTTTTGGAAGCCATGGCCTTTGGTTTGCCATCTGTGGTGAGCGATGCATCCCCGGGCCCTCTCGAGATGGTGCGTGATGGTGTGGAGGGATTTGTCGTGCCGTCTGAGAATGTCGAGGCCCTAGCCCGCGCTCTGGAACGGCTCATCCTGGACCAGGGTTTGCGCGAGCGCTGTGGTGCCGAAGCACGTACCACGTTGGCAGCTATGGATTGGAGTGTGCTTGAGCCTTGTTGGCGCTCCGTTTTGGCGTTGCCGAAAGAGGGATGAGCAGATCGAAGAGACCCACGTTGCTTGTGTTTGCTCCAACCCGTCGGGCAACGAGTGAGACCTTCATTCGGGCCAATCTTGCAGGATTGCCCATGCGTTGCATCGCTTATTTCGGCGATGAGTGGCCCCTCCTCAGGCCTCTGCAGTCGCTCTATGCCACTGCGATTGTCACGAGCAAGTTGTTGACGCAACTCGGGATGGTTCGTGCTGCTTCTTGGCCCGCAGCACTCGTTGCCTGGCTACTGATCCGTCGATATCGCCCGGATGCAGTGCAGGCTGAATTCGGTTTTGAGGCGGTGCGTGTGATGGAAGCTTGTGCCTGGAGCGGTGTTCCGATGCTGGTGCATTTTCGAGGATCGGATGCATCCGCTCGTCGTCGTTTGGATGTTCTGAAGGAGAGATATGTCCGGTTGATGTCGATTGCTGCCGGCGTGATTGTGAAATCGCGACCGATGGCTGACACCTTGATGGCACTAGGGGCTCAAGCGGAGCGCATTTTGATCAGTCCTTCAGGAGCGAACACCGATCTGTTCCATGGCAGTGCTCCGGCAGCCGCTCGCCCTGTGCTGTTGGCTGTTGGGAGGTTTGTGGCCAAAAAAGGGCCTTTGCACACCATTCGTTCCTTCTCCCAGCTTTGCGGGGAGCTGGGAGATCGGGAGCCGATGCTGGCCCTATGGATGGTGGGTGATGGTCCGCTACTGAAGGCGGCGCAAGCTTTGGTGAATGCCCTGGGCCTGCAGGACCGTGTGCATTTTTTCGGCGTTCAACCTCAGGCGAAAGTGGCTGAATTGATGCGTGAGGTGCGAGGTTTCGTACAGCACTCGCTGGTGGCTCCAGATGGAGACAGTGAAGGCAACCCTGTGGCCGTGATGGAGGCTCAGCTCAGTGGGTTGCCCGTGGTTGCCACCCGTCATGCGGGTATTCCCGATGTGGTTCTTGAGGGAGAGAGCGGCTATCTGGTGGATGAGGGAGATGAAGCAGCTATGGCTGAAGCAATGGCAAGACTTATTCTGAACCCAGAATTAGCGGCAAGGCTTGGAGATTGTGGGCGGCGTCGAATTCAGGAGAGATTCACGATTGGCCATCATCTCAACCAAATCTCTGAGCTCATCGACAAAGTCATCACTTGCAATCGCTAACAGTCATGATTACTGATTTTGCAGATTGGTTGGTGTGAATGTTGCTGAGTATTTGGATCAGGGTCGCAGTCGGTAGATGGCTCCGCTGTCGTCATTTTGGCTATGTCTGTAGAGCTGTTCAAATGAGCCGTGAGTGAGAATCGGCTCTAAACTCCGAAGTGGCGTGTCAATATTGAGCACTAAATCGCCGCTCGAAGGGGTATAAGAGGACCCTGAGTCAATCCCATCTTCGATTAAAAATGTATTGTCATTTGGATTGTACTCGATTAATCGGTCGTATTTGATTTTGCCTAAATGACGCTCCAGTGAAAGCCAGGAATTTTGATTATAAATGATATTAACTTGGTCCCCGCTTTGTTTGATTTCTCTGGCCAGGTCACTGGCCTTGGTGTAAGCCCCTAGCCACGAGGCCTGTCGGTTTTGAATCCAGTCAACGGTCCCTCTAAACGATGGATGGCTGGTATTTGATTCAGTTATGAGAATGGCAGCGGCAGCGGTTGTGCCAAGGGCCGCTGTGACGCGCCAGGGAAGTTTTCGATTGAGTTGAGGTGCGAGCCCTGAACTCCATAGCCAGACAATGTTCAGCGTCGTGATCAGATGAACGGGAAGACTGAGATAGGAATAGCTCTTAAAGCCAACTAAAATAAAAAGAGCGCCTGCATAGCTCAGAGAGGCAACATTGAGTGAATCGATGAGCTGCAGTCGAATGCGTCCCAGTCCTGCCATAATCAGACGGCCGGAGGTTAGAAGCATTAAGAAACAGAACCTCCAGTCAAAGTAAAAACTGCTTTCTGAGCTGTCGGAATAGGCTCCCTGGCTCATGTAGGCGCTTGGCAATAGTGACAGAAAGATGTAGATGCAAATGACAATTGGTATCAGCGTGGAAAGCCATAATTCAAGGCGATGATTGCTGATCCAGTTCTTCGTATCGCTTGAGTGCCATGGCCCATCTTTTTCATCCCAGCCGAAGAAGTTAAAGGTCATCGCTGCCACAGGGGGAATGATGAATAATATTGCGGCAATGTCTTTGAGGAAGATCCCGATTAATCCGTACAGAAAGGCGCTGTAGAACGAAGCAGTGCTGTTTGTTTTCTGATAATGCAGGTATGATGAGGCATACAGAATAAAAATGAGTGTAAGAAGCCTTTCGCAGTAGATTAGTTGAAAAAAGCCCTCCGCAGTGGAAGGATGAATCATAAAAAGTAGAGCTGTAATGATTAATATTCCAGAGCCTTTTTTGCTATCGATAGAGCTCATTCTCCTGATGAAGCGAGCGCAAAGCACCACGATCGCAATGAGCTCTGCTGCACTCACAAGCATCCAGACTTTGACGTAGGCGGTGAACCAGCTCAGGACATGTAGATCTTGATGGGCGAGAGGGAAGAAGCGAAAATCATTTCGCCGCATGGTTTCACCGATAAAGCCAGAATGGAATGCAAAGTTGTTGAGCAGGTTGTCACTCACTACATCGCTGTACCAACCCACTAGTTCCGGGTAGAGCCAGGTTGTGCCCTGGACCATGGCCACGGTGTAAGCCGCAAATAGGGTCAAAGCGATGGGTTGCTCTTTTGCAAACTGAAGAAATGACTGCAGAGGACTTTCTTGTGTTTTCTCTATTGCGGTGGCTTCGTTCCGTTGGGATTTCAATATCAACCTGATCAGGGCAATCGTGGTAATTGCCAGAAGGATTAGAAAGATGTCATGGGCCGTCGCCTGGTACTGACCCAGTAATCGCCGGCTGGCATCAGTGCCAACGGCTGGAAGGCTGCTCCGGTTCTTGAGCATCCACCCCCACAGACCTAAGCCAATCAGGCTCAAAGGGATGGTGATGCCAGTGATCCAGGCCAGAGGCTTCAGGCTTGGTTCTTCAGCTGTCTTAAGAGGTGTCTTGCTCATCGAATGCTCAGTATTGGCAGGGATTTCACCAGGTCGTCGATTGCTTTGACCTGGGTTAGGAACGGCTCAAGTTGCGACAGTGGCAGAGCACTCGGACCATCGCATCGGGCCTGATCTGGATTCGGATGTGCTTCAAGGAATAATCCAGCAAGACCTATGGCCATCGCAGCCCGGGCCAGTTCTACGACTTGGCTGCGTCGACCGCTGGACGTTGCTCCCCCCGGTTCTCGACACTGCAAAGAGTGGGTGACGTCGAAAATAAGTGGCAGTTGATCGCAACTTCGCTTCATCACCCCGAAGCCCAGCATGTCCACCACAAGATTGTCGTAACCGAAATTGCTGCCGCGTTCGCAGATCAGCAGCTGCTCATTGCCGCATTCACGGAATTTCTCCACCATGTTGCCCATCTGGGATGGGCTCAAGAACTGGGGCTTTTTGATATTGATCACTGAGCCGCTGCGGGCCATTGCCTCCACCAGATCGGTCTGCCGGGCCAAGAAAGCTGGAAGTTGGATGATGTCGCAGATTGCAGCTGCTGGTGCTGCCTGCTCCGGCGTATGAACGTCGGTGATCACAGGGATTCCGTGAGTCTCTTTGACTGCTTTGAGGATCTTGAGACCCTCCTCTAAGCCAGGCCCCCTGTAGGAGTGGATGGATGACCGGTTTGCCTTGTCGAAGGAGGCCTTGAACACCAGAGGGATCTCCAGTTGTCGGCAGACGGATGCGAACTCACCTGCGACGTCCAAGGTGAAATCCTTGGACTCCAGCACATTGATGCCACCGATCAATACAAATGGACCATCGTTGGCAAAGGTGATTGATCCGAGGGCAACCTGCCTGGCAGGCATGGAGTCTGAGCTGAAGGGGAAAGCTTAGGTCTCATCCCTGACTCCGCCGTAACCTATTCCCAAGAGATGGAAATCATTGGTGGCGCTGTGTCCAGTCCTGCTCTTGATTGGCAACGATTCGCATTGCCAGGCTGTTACCAACGTCTTCAATGTTTTGATCAAAAGTTGTGCTCAGCAAAGTTCTCCCCTATTAGCGATCACCTCAATGGATGCTCCGCAGCTGAACAACCGGGAACGACTCGGGCCGCTGATTTTGATCAAGGTGGGTGACACAATCGCCACCTGCATTGTTGAAAACAGCTGCTCACAAATCGATTCGGATGAGCAGCAGAAGCAGGTAGGGCGAATGACTTTTCTATAGACAGACCATGACACGCGTTTCTGCGTCAGCTCTCCCGGGCATCCCCCCTGATCTCATTCCTTCTCTGGTTGCGCAGGTGAAAGGAACTGGTCGTCTTGCTCTTGTCGGCGGCGCGGTGCGTGATGCCCTGCTCCACGACATGCATCAGGTTCCTTGCCAAACGCTGCCTGATCTCGATCTTGTCTACGAGGGATCTTGCTCCGAGCTTGCTTCTGGTCTTCAGGAGACTCTTGGTCTGGTTCGTGTACCTGATCTGCGTCTGCATGATCAGTTCGGTACCGCTGAGCTGGTTCTGGATGGTGTTCTGCTGGATCTCGCAGCTGCTCGCACTGAGATCTATCCCGCTCCAGGACAAAACCCCCTGGTGCACAACAGTTCCCTAGAAAAGGATCTGGCTCGTCGGGATTTCACGGTGAATGCCATGGCGCTGGTGTTGCAGGCTGATGGCAATCAGATTCTGTTGGATCTTTTTGATGGGCAGGAGCATCTGGCCAAGCGTCAGCTCGCTTTCTTGCATGAAAGAAGCGTTGAGGATGATCCGACCCGCGTGTTGAGGGCGGCCCGTTACTGCGCACGTCTTGGTTTCAGCCCTGCTCCCACCGCATTGCTCCAAATGCATTCCACGATCGGCTTGTGGCCTTGGGCTTGGCGTTTGGGTGATCCCGTTGACTCTGTGCCTCCTGCACTCGGAACCCGGTTGCGGATGGAGCTGGAGTTGTTGCTGGATCGGGAACCATGGGCAGAAGCCTTGGGCTTGCTGCGGTCCTGGTCCGTGATGCCTCTTTTAGATCCCTGCTTGCAGAGCGATACCAGGCTGATCCGTCGTCTGCATCAGGCCTCGAGATTGGGCCTTCCCGCTCTGGCCGTTTTAGTGGCAGCCGCTTCGGATCCTCGCGAGCTCGCTTTGAGACTGCAGATCCCAGGTCAGCAGCAGCGCTGGCTTGAAGCGTTGCTTGAGTTGCGTCGTTGGATTGTGCTGGATGTGTTGCCACAGCCTTGGGGCAGCTGGGGAACCTTGGAGTGGACAAGGCGCCTGGAACAGGATCGCTGGCCTGCGGAGGTGGTGGCCTTGGCCGTCATCGACAACCTGCCTTGCTGGCGTCCGTTGTTGCGTTGGTGGGGGCGCTGGCGTCATGTCAGGGCAACTGAAAGCGCTAGGGAACTGATCGCTCAAGGAATTGCTCCAGGTCCCCTGCTTGGTGAGGCTCTGCGTCGTTCTCGTGATCAGGCGCTGAGGGGCATCAGGTGAGACGTCCTGTGTTTCCGATGCTTGCGCGGCTGTGATCGGTTCTTTGCTCAGTCGTTGCGATCCCGCCAACCGTGGCGTTGCAGTGCTGCCCAGTGACCTCGCGCCTGCAAAATGCGCTCCGCCAGTTCGCGCACGGCTCCATGGCCTCCGCGTTGGCACAGCACAGCATCAGCCTGGAGGCGCATGGGACGGCAGCTATCACAGGGTGTGAGCAGCAGGCCAACGTGATTGCGCACTGCAAGGTCGTTGAGGTCATCACCCACAAAGCAGGTTTGTTCAACAGACACCTGCAGTTGCTCTTGCAGTGCCATCAGAGCCGGGGGTTTGTCCTTGATTCCTATAAGGCAGTGTTGGATGCCCAGCTGTTGTGCACGTTGTTCGGTGGCACCGCCTTGCCCGCCGCTGAGGAATGCCAGAGACAGCCCTATCTGTTGAAGCAGGCGTAGGCCAAGCCCATCGCGCACATCAAACCGCTTCTGAAGCTCCCCATCTGGATTCAGCAACAGGCCTCCATCGGTCAGCACGCCATCCACGTCAAGCACCAAGAGTTGAATCTCAATCAGTTTTTTCCGGTGTCGGTACCAGCGCCATTCGCGAAGTAGTTTTCGCATCGTGATGTCCTCCTTTTCAGGCCAGCCTGGCTTGGACTGGCTGACGAAAACGCAACAGTCTTTCCAGGTTGATGGAGTGACCGAGCAGAATCATTCTGAGATGGTCTCGTATGGGGTGTTTTCTAGTCCTGATGGCGTCATCAAGTGTCGGACGTCGTTGGGGGATGTGAATAGGCATTCAGGAGTGGTTGAGTCGGTACAAAAACCCAATCGATTGTGTTTTGAGCTGAAGTAGAGGGCTACACATTGCCGCATTATTGATCAATTGGCGTTTGGCCTTAAATAACACCTTTTTGTTATAGAGGCTTGATGGTATTGATCGATAATTGCCTTTCTGACAAGCTGTTTGCCATTTGATGCGTTGCCGATGCAGGTACAGCTTTGTGGTGGTTTTGTGCGATTTTCTCGTCATTGTGATCATGACTATCTTGCTATGTGTGGATGTTGTTGTAGAGGTATTTGGTTTGCGAATGTCTGAAACAATTTTTGATTAGCTGCCATTTGCCTGTATATTTGATTCCAAAGCTGCTCGGTTGGTCGGCGTGACGTTTGCCTATCTCTTCGCTCGCTTCCCATCGCTGACTCAAACATTTTGCTTCAGAGAAGTTGAGGAGATGTCAAGGCAGATGGGTGCCATGCCGATTTGGTCATTGCGTTATCCAAGTGACTTGTCTGAGGATTGTCCTGTTGCGCTTGCAACTAGAACCCGGTATCTGCCTGATCGTGATGAGTTGAAGCAGATGTTTCGTTCGACGAGAACGATGATTGGCCACTTTCCGTTGTCAATTGTTTGGCAGGTGAAGCGCTGGGGTGACAAAAAGGGGAAGTATCGGCTTTATGAAGCTGCTTGGTTGGGTCGCGAGTTGAAGGGTCAAGGTGTCACGCATATCCATACCCACTTCGCAGGGATCGGAGCTCGAACGGCTTGGTGGATTAACAAGCTTTATGGTATTTCTTACAGCTTCACTGGTCATGCGAATGATATGTTTTGCGCAAATGACGATCCTATAACTTTAGATGATTTAGTGGCCAGTGCAAAATTTGTCATCACCGTGTCTAATTTTTCGAGAGATTGGTTGTGCAAATTTCTACCCAAATATCAAGACAAAATATTTAGAATTTATAATGGAATTCCGCTTTCTCCTGTTCGTAATGCTTTGGAGATTGAGCGAGTTCCCTTGCTCCTGTCGGTAGGTCGATTGATTGAAAAAAAAGGATTCGCCGATTTAATCAAAGCTTGCGCCAGTCTTCGCACAAAGAAGTTAAAATTTCAGTGTCAAATAATAGGCACTGGCCCATTAGAGCAATCGTTACGCGAGCAAGTGAGCTTATTGGGTCTCGAGGATTTCATCTTTTTCTCGGGAGCACTTTCTTTTGAAGAAGTACGCCGATGTTTGCGTCAAGCAAGTGTATTCGTTTTGCCATGTATTACGGAAGCTAATGGCGGCATGGATAATTTGCCGACGGTGATTCTCGAGGCGATGGAGATGAATTTGCCTGTTGTTTCAACTGCCTTGGCTGCAATCCCTGAGATGGTCTGTGATGGGGAGACTGGTTTTTTGGTACAAGAACGAAACCCTGATCGTTTAGCTGAAAAGTTGGCTGATTTGTTGTCCTCCTCGCAACTTCGAATGACAATGGGTGATGCTGGTCGAAGTCTTGTGGAGAAACACTTTTCGGTGCAAATTACTGTTCAACAGCTTTGTGAACGTGTTAATAATGTTGCTGAGTTTTGAAGTTAGAATTTAGCTTACCCTCGCATAAAGGAAGTGCAATGAGTAGGCCAAGTAAAAGTTGAATGGCGTGATTGTAAGTGTATATAGTGTTAGATAATGCGCAAATTAATATTGTAATAACAATGGATGTGGTGCATTCTGTCCATGAAGCTGAGAAAGGCGATTTATGCCTTAGGCTGTAATTGTCTTGTCTTAAATTTATCATAATAGCGCGTCCAATAAGAACGAATAAAATTCCAACTGCGATCACTCCCAGGATTCCATAATGAGCAAGAATATTGATAAATGTATTGTGGGCATGTCCACTGCTGGAAATCGTGTCACTTGCGTGAAAATATCCAATATTGTGATCTGTGCAAAGCTTGCGAATTTCAGTGTTGTCATGTCCAAAACCCATGAGAAAACGATTAGATCCACTCAAGATAGATTTTGCCCAGCATTGAACAATTGCCAAGCGGCCTCGGTCGCTTGCCATGCCACTTGATAGATCTGGCGTAACAATTATTTTCCAAACAAAGCTGACTAAACCCGCCGCTAAACTTATGAGTACAAATTTTGCCTTTATGATTTTATTCGTTCTTATTATTGGCCAATGGCCGAAAAGCCACCCGCCTATAGCACCTAACGGAATCGCAATTTGACCCATGCGAGATTCCATTGCAACAATGATGATGTAGCCGAGGAATGCTCCGCTAAGCGTGAAGATTCTTGCCGGTATAGAGCTACTTAGTCTTGCCGAAACCAGGCTTACGATAGTAAAAAAAGTAATAACAATTCTTAATTGATTAATATCGCCAAACCCTTCGCCTAGCACTTCTCGATTCATTATGTTTACTCCAGATTCTGAAAATTCATAATGCATCAGTAATGGTGCAAGCAGTATAATGCTGCCCAGTATTGTTGGGACCGAGATCCACTGGAGTAGGCGTTTTGCTTTCTCTCTATTAAGTGAAATTGTTGTCGCTGCTCCTGAAATTATTATTAAAAATTGACTTATTCCGAGTTCGTCTTGATTCTCAACGATGGTTCGAGTTTGAATTAACAGCAAACTCAGCGCGATTGCATAAGCGCATGCACGATAATCCAACCGTTTAGAGTGCAATGAATCTTTGAGAGGAATAACCCAGTTAATTGTTAACCATATGATTAGTAGTCCCATGCTGAGCTCACGTTGGCTCCTGTAAAATTGCAGAACGAGGCCAATGCTTAGTATTAGATGCTGTATCTGCATCTCTTCAAGCTGATTGCACAATTTGCGGCCAGCCTTGCGCGCTTGGTGGGTCAGAGTCATTTCATTAGTTTACTTCAGTCTGGGGTTGCGGAAATTCTCTAGGCAAATCAATAGCTCTGCCTGTTCTTCACTGCAAGAACCAGTAGTAAATCAAACTTTCTCGTTGTTGTTTGCCTTGTCTTGCACTTCTTGTTGACTCGCTTGCAAGGGTTTTGTTGGTTAAAAATTTTTAAAATATAGTTATTTATTGGGTTTGCCCGGCGGCAAGAGCTGTAGGTAAAAATTATCTAATTGATAGTTTAACGAGGTGCTTTAATCTGCTAAAATAGGCGGTTGCGACCACATTGATAAAGCTTGCTCTCTTGGGGCATTTTACTGCGACAGTTGTTTGTATCAATTCATTTAAAGCCGTTTTAAGTTTTGACCTGCTATTTAGGCTTTTGATGAATTGTTCTGATTGTCGAGGGGTGGTTTCAGGCTTTTTTGAGTTGCCGTTGCTAAATTTTTTAGGACATTGCCAATTGTATTTTTGATTTTGCTGGCGTGATATGAATAGGTAATCGCAAGAAGAAGCAAGTTTCCGTACCATCTGCGAATGAGTTTTCTTGCCGGCCTCAATGATGCCCAGCGAAGGGCTGTGGATCATCACGAGGGTCCGTTATTGGTTGTCGCCGGAGCAGGTAGCGGCAAGACGCGTGCTCTCACCCATCGCATCGCCCATCTGATCGGTGAACACGGAGCTGATCCGTCTCAGATCCTTGCGGTGACCTTCACCAACAAGGCTGCTCGGGAGATGAAAGAGCGGTTGGAGTTGCTTCTTGCTCAGCGACTGGCGCAGAGTCAGTTCGGGCAGCCCTGGAGCACCCTGCCACCCGTGGAGCAGCGTCAGCTGCGCTCGCGCATTTACCGCGAGGTCACCAAGGAGCTGTGGATCGGCACCTTCCATGCCTTGTTCGCGCGCATGCTGCGATACGACATCGACAAGTTCAAAGACAAAGAGGGACTCACCTGGACCAAGCAGTTCTCGATCTACGACGAGGCCGATGCTCAGAGCCTGGTGAAGGAGATCGTGACCCAGGAGCTGCAGCTCGATCCCAAGCGTTTTGAGCCTAAGAAGGTGCGCTGGGCGATTAGTAATGCCAAAAACCAGGGCTGGCTCCCGGAGCAGATGGAAGCCAACTCCGAGGGGCAGCGCGGCAAGCTCGCAGCGGATGTTTATCGCCGCTACCGCAAGGCCCTGGCTGCCAATAACGCTCTCGACTTTGATGATCTGTTGCTGCTTCCCGTGCAGCTGTTGCACCAGAACGAGCAGGTTCGCAGCTACTGGCATCGCCGCTTCGCACACGTGCTTGTGGATGAATACCAAGACACCAACCGCACTCAGTACGACCTGATCAAGCTGCTGGTGACTGATGGCAAGGAGCCCCAGGTTTACGACAACTGGTCAGGGCGTTCAGTGTTTGTGGTGGGGGATGCCGACCAGAGCATCTACAGCTTCCGTGCCGCCGATTTCACAATCCTGATGGGCTTTCAGGATGATTTTGGCGACCAAGCGCCGGATGACGCGACGCGCACGATGGTGAAGCTGGAGGAGAACTACCGCTCCACTGCCACGATTCTGGAGGCGGCCAACGCCCTGATTGCCAACAACAGCGAGCGCATCGACAAGGTGCTGCGTCCCACCCGCGGCGAAGGCGAGCTGATTTCGCTCACCCGGTGCGACGACGAGATTGCAGAGGCCGAAGCCGTGGTGCATCGGCTACGCATGATGGAAGCTGCCAACCCCGAGCTGAGCTGGGGTGACATGGCCTGTCTGTATCGCACCAACGCTCAGTCGCGAGCACTGGAGGAATCGCTGGTGCGTTGGCGGATCCCCTACGTGGTGGTGGGTGGTCTGCGCTTCTACGACCGGCGTGAGATCAAGGATGTGCTCGGCTATTTGCGCCTGATGATCAACCCGGCTGACACCGTCAGCCTGTTGCGGGTGATCAACGTACCGAAGCGGGGCATCGGCAAAACCACGATTCAGCGGCTCACTGATGCAGCGAGTCAGCTGGGAATCCCGCTCTGGGATGTGGTGAGCGACCCGGAAGCGGTGCGCTCCTTGGGAGGCCGCTCCGCCAAAGGGCTGTTGCAGTTCTGTGAATTGATTAATGGGCTGCGCGAGCGCGTTCACAACACGGCGCCTTCGGAACTGATTCAGCAGGTGATGGAGCAAAGCGGCTACGTGAGTGAGCTGATCACCGAGGGCACCGATGAAGCTGAAGAGCGCCGGCGCAACCTGCAGGAGTTGGTCAATGCCGGCTTGCAGTATCAGGAAGAGAACGATGAAGGCGATCTCGAGGGTTTCTTGGCGTCAGCTGCCTTGGCCAGCGATGCCGATAGCAAAGACACGGCAGCCGATCGGGTCACGCTGATGACGCTGCACAGCAGCAAGGGCCTGGAGTTTCCTGTGGTCTGCCTGGTGGGGATGGAGCAGGGGCTCTTCCCCAGTTATCGATCGCTGGATGATCCCGCCTCATTGGAGGAGGAGCGTCGCCTTTGTTATGTGGGCATTACCCGGGCCAAGGAACGGCTGTTCCTGTCCCATGCCAGTGAGCGCCGTCTCTGGGGCGGGATGCGTGAACCGGCCGTGCCCAGTGTGTTTCTGTCCGAACTACCGGAAGCTCTGGTGCAAGGCGAAATCCCTCGCTCCGGTGGCGCAGCGATCCGCCGCGAGCAGCGCTTGGATCGGCTCACCCGCGTGGACCGGGACACGCCCAATCGCAGCAGTGCTCCGGCTAATGCCGTGCGTCGTCGTCAGGCTGGACCTGCCCCTGGCAAGAGCTGGAGTGTGGGAGACCGGGTGATGCACAGCAGCTTTGGAGAAGGCGAAGTCACGCACACCTTCGGCAGTGGCGAGAAGGTTTCGATCGCGGTGAAATTTGCCGGGATGGGGCCCAAGATCCTCGATCCGCGTCTGGCGCCGATTGAAGCTCTCGATAGCTGATGTCGTTTTGACTCAGAGCTTTTCCACGCTGCCGATGTCTGTCCAGGGGCTTTGAGGCTGAGAAGTCAGCTGATGAGCGATGTCGGCTTGCACGCTGATCAGCAGCGGTCCGCAGGTCTGTGGATCCACCAGCAGTTCAAGCAGGGCTTGATGTTGCTTGCTGCCTGGATCGATTCCGGCCAGCTGCAGATTCACTGAGCCGTTGTCCAGCAAGCCCCAGGCTCGGCGGTTGGCGGGGGCCAGGCTGCTCGCATAGCCCTTGGCCAGTAGCGAAAGAGCTCCTGGGAGTGCTGGGATCTCGGGGCCGTTGATCACCACGTTCAGGCTCGGATTGCTCAGCATTTCGCCCAGATGGCCCAGCAGCCCGAAGCCGGTGATGTCGGTCGTCGCATGGACGGCGTTTGGATGCTCGGTTTCCAGATCCAGAAGCCCCTCCAGCAAGACGTGCTGGCTCGTGCCCATTTGTTCGAGAGCTAAATCCAGAGCTGGAGCTGGAGCAGCACCGGTCATGGCCGCGGCGAACAGCACCCCTGTTCCTAGCGGCCGGCTTAGGAGCAGTCGGTCTCCGGCCTGTAGACCTGCCTTGGGCCAGAACCGTTCATGGGCTTGGCCGCTGACACTCAATGTCACCTGAACAGCCCGGCTGAGGGGCGGTTGGGCGAGGCCGTCGCGGGCCTCCAACGTGTGACCACCGATCAGCTGGGCACCCTGCGGATCCAACGCTGAGCGGATGCCTGCCAGGGTCTGGGCTAGCAGGGTCTCTTGGATTGGTTCGCTGGTTTGGGGCAGCGTGACCACGGCCTGGGCAGCCAGCACGCGCGCGCCGCAGGCCCAGAGATCGGAGCAGGCATGCAGGGCCGTAAGTCGTCCGTTCAGCCAGGCATCACTGACCAGGGCTGGAAAACCATCCACGCTTTGCAGCACTGCCGTAGTGCTCCCGGCAATACTCACCGGCAGCACTGCAGCATCTTCAGGATCTGTTCCCAGCGCTGCGATGCCGGCCTGCTGCAGAGCACTCTCCAGGGGCCCAGCAGGAAGCTTTGCCGCACAGCCCCTGCAGGCCATTGTTTCGGCGCTGTCCATGGATCTGCTGCGTCGAAACATCGCCATGAAGCGCGCATCAATCGTCGTTTTCCAGCGCCACAGCAGGGGGTGAGGGCCGAGCAGAGCTGAGCCCCGTAGTGCCCAGGCTGTGGCTTGCCCCTTGTTGAACCCGCCCAGCAGTTGCAGTGCCTGGCGTTGGGGGCGCCAGCGTCGTAAAGGGCGTGCTTCGCAGGCTGCTTCCAGGTTGCGGGCCAATGGCGCGGCGGCTCGAACGGCCCAGACACCAGAAGGGGCGCGGGGGTGAGCCTTGATCACAGCGCAGTCGCCTGCGGCAAAGAGCCTGGGCTGTCCGATCACCTGCAAGCTGCTCTCGGTGCGGATGCGGCCGCTGCTTGGGCAGCAGGGCAGGCCGCTGGAGGTCAGCCACTGGGGTGCTTGGCTACCGGTGCAAAGCAGCCCTGCAGCGGTTTCAAGCTGATTGGTGTGATCGAGGTTGCGCGTTTCAATGAGCTGGATGGATGCTTCTTGCAGGGCCCTTTTCAGCGCTGGTTTTAGCTTTGCCGGGTGGATGCGCAGCACAAGAGGACGCCTAGGCCAGCGCTGCCTGAGAGCCATGACCGTCTCCACTGCGGCCAGGCCGCTGCCCACCACCTGAAACGGCGAGCTTGCAACAGCTGGTTTGCCCATTTGTTCGTCCTGGTTGGCCAGAAAGGCAAGAGCTGGTTCCAGCGGTTTGATCGGCACCAGTCCTCCAGTTGGCGCTGGGCTGTTTGACGTCACGGCGCCCAGGTTGAGGCTGAGGTGCTCGTAGGGGAGTGCCGGGCGTTGATTCAGTTGCAGTTGCTGGTTTTGGAGATCCAGACCGGTGATCTCGGCCACCACCAGCGCCACGCCGGCCTGATCGGCCAAGTCGCGCAGGTCGACTGCCGCCTGGTCGCGTTGATAGACCCCTGCAATCAGCCCAGGCACCATGCCTGAATACAAGGCGGTACTCGTGCGGCTCACCAGCGTGATCAGTTGATGGGGGCGCTTGCTTGGCTTCATGGCCCAGCGCCGCAAGACCAGTGCATGACTGTGCCCGCCACCCGCCAGCACAAGACTGCTCATTGTTGATCGCTGTAGCCCGATGGATTGGCCGATTGCCAGGCCCAGCCGTCACGGCAGATGTCGTCGAGGCTGCGCTGCGTTCGCCAGCCGAGCCGTTGAAGAGCCAACGAGGGATCGGCAACGGTGATGGCTGCATCACCTGCTCGCCGAGCCACAACCTCGTAGGGCACTTGGCAACCGCTAGCGCGTTCAAAGGCACGCACCACCTCCACTACAGAGGCACCCTGGCCACTGCCCAGATTGAGGGTGAGCAGTTGTGCTGGTTCAGCGAGCAGGCAGTCGATGGCAGCGCGGTGGCCTTCCGCCAGATCCATCACGTGGATGTAATCACGCACACCAGTGCCGTCCTTGGTGGGCCAATCGCCTCCAAAGACTTGAAGAGATGTGCGCCTGCCCACGGCCACCTGACTCACGAAGGGGAACAGGTTGTTGGGGGTACCCAGCGGATCTTCTCCGATCTTGCCGCTCGGGTGCGCTCCCACGGGATTGAAATAACGCAGGCAGGCAATGCGCCATTGGTTGGGAGCACTGGCGGCCAGATCGTGCAGCAGCTGTTCAACTGCAGCCTTGGAGTGGCCGTAGGGGTTGATTGGCTTAATAGGCGCTGTCTCTGGGATCGGTACGTCTTTTGGGTAGCCATACAGCGTGGCGCTGCTGCTGAACACCAAGGTGCGGCAGTCATTGGCGTTCATGGCAGCTAGCAGACAGCGGCTACCAGTCAGATTCACGTCCCAGTAGCGAAGCGGTTCACGCACCGATTCACCAACGGCTTTTAGCCCGGCGAAATGAATGACGGCTTCGATCGGCTTGCCAGCATTGCGGGCGTCGATGAACACCTTTCCCAGACAAGTGCTGTCTCGGATGTCGCCTTGGATGAGCTGCAATCGTTCTGTGCTGCTTTCTGCAGAAGCCGATAGCCCGGACAGTGTTGCCACCCTCTCCAGAGCAACCGGAGAGCTGTTGCTGTGGTCATCCAGAACAATCAGGTTGTGACCTTCTTGCAGCAGCACCAGACAGGTGTGACTGCCGATGAATCCTGCGCCTCCGGTAAGCAGTAGTTGTGTCATTGGCTTGACCCTATGGCAAAGATTTTCGCTTGAGCGTTAGCCGAGGGGCAGACTGGTCAGCGGTTTCGAGGATTGCGTGACTCAGCTGCAGAGCCTGCGCGGCATGGTTGATCTGATGCCCGCCCAGACACATCGTTGGCAGGCGGTGGAAGCAGTGGTTAGAGCGCATTTTGGGCGCTCTGGGTTTAATGAGATTCGGACGCCGCTTCTTGAGGTCACCGAACTGTTCGCAAGGGGGATTGGTGAGGCCACTGATGTAGTGGGTAAAGAGATGTACAGCTTCCAAGATCGAGGCGATCGTTCCTGCACCTTGCGACCTGAAGGAACGGCTTCCGTGGTTCGCGCTGCAGTTCAGCATGGTCTGCTCAGCCAAGGACCTCAGAAGCTTTGGTATGTCGGACCGATGTTTCGTTACGAGCGTCCTCAGGCTGGTCGTCAGCGTCAGTTTCATCAGATTGGTGTGGAGTGGCTGGGCGTCAGTTCTGCTCGTAGCGATGCAGAGGTGATTGTTCTGGCCTGGGATTTGTTGGCATCCCTCGGGGTGATTGGCCTTGATCTTCAGATCAATAGCCTCGGAACAACAGAGGATCGTCAGAGGTATCGCGATCAGCTGGTCGCATGGCTTGAAGCTCGGTCCGACCATCTGGATGCTGATTCGCGGCAACGTCTCACCACCAACCCTTTGCGCATCCTCGACAGCAAGAATCCGCAGACCCAGGAGTTGCTTTCAGAAGCACCCACGCTGCTTGATGCTCTCTGTGATGACAGTGCACAGCGTTTTGAAGCGGTGCAGAGTTTTCTTGTTGCCATGGGAATTCCCTTCTCTATTAATGAACGTCTCGTGCGTGGACTCGACTACTACGGTCATACCGCTTTTGAGATCACCAGTAATCAGCTCGGTGCTCAAGCCACTGTCTGTGGTGGAGGTCGGTATGACGGCTTGGTTCATCAGCTTGGTGGCCCGGTTACGCCCTCTATTGGCTGGGCCCTAGGCATGGAGCGTCTGTTACTGGTGCTAGAGGCTGCCGCGGCTGCAGATTCCGATGGATTTGCTGCACGGCTCACAGCAAGAAAATCTCCTGACATATTTATTGTTAATCGCGGTGAACAAGCAGAAACTTGTGCTTTGGTGCTGGCTCGACAACTTCGAGGCGCAGGATTGTCAGTGGAACTGGATCCATCTGGTGCCGCCTTCAGTAAGCAGTTCAAGCGGGCAGATCGCAGTGGTGCTGCATGGGCTGTCATTATCGGAGATCAGGAGGCAAAAGCTGATATAATGTTATTGAAATCTCTCCAATCTGATAATATCGAACATCATCTTTTATTGTCAGACTGGGAATCTGTCCTGGTTATTTTGCGTGATTAGCAGAGTAACTTATGCAAAAAGTAAAGCCATCCTTGATTCTCTTAAAGCATTCAACCTAGATATTCTGTGAATTAGAAAAGCTTTGAGCGATTAGAGATCGAAGGTACGTTGACTTCCATATTAGTTTGTTTGAATTAAAATTAAAAGCCAACGCTTGCTCTGAACACCCATCTCAATTCATCGGCTGGAAGAACTTCATTCCTGAAGGCAAAGTCAACACCCCAAGTGAAACGCAAGGGTATGCCATCTGACATTGATACTGATCCGGCAACTGTTCCTGTGCCGCTTCGATATTCCACAAATGAGCTGAGGTAGTCATTGAGGACCAGGCTCAATGATCCGATCGGACTCCAGCAGAGATCATTGTCCACAGAATATGTGCGTGTGCGATTCTCAAAATTATTGATGCAGGCAAATCGAATTGGATTGATCCATGGGGTCAGAATGTTGTCGTTGGCATAGCGTCCTGTACCAAATCCACCGTTAGCAATAAATAGTGGATAGTCGTTGCCCTGATTACCGAGCCACCAACCCTTTGTAGCCATTAGGTACAAGTTCCTTCCAGTGTCTGTTTTGTCATCCCATTGGACAACCTGTTCTCCGCCAAAAGCGATGCCTCCAGTATCACCGATTGCTCTAGCTACTCTGAAGCCACTGGAGACACCCTCTCCTATTTGAGTGCTACTTCCAGCACCCGACTGTGTCGGATTGACGCTTCTAATAGAGGTATTAACACCAAAGCTCCAGCTACCTGCTTGGATAATATTGGCATGCACAATCGCGACGGCATCTCCTCCATTCCATTTGTAAAAGGAACTATCGATTTGACGGCGGCTTTGTCCTCGAAGTGATGCACTTCCAAACCAACGTTCCGACCAGCGCAAACCATTGGGAATGTTCACGCTGATATCTGGGCCTACAAAGCCACTTTGAAAGGCAACCGAGCGATCCAGAGCCTGAAGCGGTGGTGGTGTGATCAGTACAGGCTGTATTTGGCCTGGTGAAGGTTGTTCAGCAATTTCTTCATCAGGCAAATTGGAATATTGTTCAGGTAGTTCCTCCCAGGCAATTTGATTAGACCGAAGCTCAAGTTCTTTCGGCTCGTCGATTTCCGTCCAAACGATGACGTTTTGATTGATGGGAGGTAGGGGTGGTGGTGGCGGTAGATCGCTCCAAAGAACTGGTTGGTTGTCTTGTCTTGCAGGTTCTGAACCAACCACTTCCCACTGGATGGGCTGAGCTTCGACTTGTGTTCCGAGTGCGATCAGAACTATTGCAGGGATACTGCGGCAACAAGCCAAATCAAAACGCAGCTTTCGCCTCATCAACTCAGCTCCAGTGCAGGATCGAGCAAAACCCAACCAGCCATTGGTTTGCCTTGTAGTGCAAGTTTTTGGTTCAGTTGGGAGAGCTGAGTGCGAGTAACAACTCCCGGTGCTGTGATTAGCAGCTGGGTAGCACAACGGCTGGTTTGACGTAGATCACGGCTGACCAGCAGTTCACGGTTCCCAAGGGAATTATTTAGTTCGCTACTGAAACGCTTTAGCTGATCGCTAGGCACATTGCCAACAGGTATTAGAGCGATTGGTCCATTGGCGGATACGTCAAGTGGTCCATTGGCTAGCAGATCAGCGGCGTCATGCCAGCTGTTAGGAGTAAAAGCGGAAAGGTGCTTCAGCAGCGGGCAAGGCAGCAGTTCCTTGAGCTCATCGTGACTAAACACCAGCCCGGTGAGTCGATTCACAATAAGTGCAGCACCGCTTCCAGCGAATAAGCCTGCTAACAACCCAAGGGCCATGATTCTCTTTTTATTTGGTGCGACGGGCGAGTCCAGCAATGTGGGTTTTGAGATCAGCTCCCAGGGTTCACCTTGCCTCGCTTGTTCCAGTTGAATCGATTGAAGTTGGACTTCCAACTCAGCAATTGTTCTTTCATCGCGGAAGGCTTTTCTCACCAATTCACGATGCTTTATAATGACTTCGTGGGGTCGATTCAGTGAAGCAAGTTGAGCTTGAGCTGTTTGTAGCTCTCCTGTTAATAGGCCGACTGTTTGCTGATTGATAACCTCTGTCAGTGATTTGCGTTGACGTTGTAGAGCGCGAATGCTCGGATCATTCGGCAGTAGCAGTGAAGATTTTTCTTGGAGATCTGCTTCGATGGCTTGGAGTTGGCCATAAAGCGCAATGTTTGCTTGCAGCTGAGGGGCTACGTAAACACGAGCTTCGCCAATAGATTTTGCTTCTTTCAGCTGTTGCTGAAGTGAATTCACTCTATTTTGAGCGACATCACGACTGATTTCAATAGATGATTCCGTGCTTGCCCCTGATTTAGTGGTAGAATTGGCTGCTATGCCATCTTGGACGGCAAGATCATTGGCAAGGCCATAGGCTTGAGCGGCTCGCATGGAAGCGTTGGCTTCGAAATTGAGCTTACTAATCTGTTGCTCGAGGTATGCAACAGCGCTATTCAGTCCTCGTGTGCGATCGCGGTCTGAATAAGCCTGATAGGCCTTAGAGATGCGATCAATAACGGGGAGGATCAAGTCTTTTTGGGTGTCGCGGTAGGCGATTTCTAGTACAGAGGTCCCCTGGGCGAGTTCGATCGTTAAATTGCCAATCCAACTTGAGTAGCGCCAATCGCTGACATCTTCTCCAGCTGTAGCCTTGCTGGCTTTAACGAAATCGAAAACGGGTTTGAGTACCGAAGGACTCTCGAGAATCTTCACCTCGGTTTCCAACTGACTCTTACCACCACCGGTGCCGATCAAATCGGCAATGCCAGGATTGCTTTCAAGCAGGGATGCTGAGCCACCTGAGAGTAGTTCATTATTTTGAAGCACAATTTGAAACTGACCTTCCCAAACTGGCTTTGTGGTAAAAGCATACAGAGTGGAAAGTATAAGCGCAGATCCAGCGACAATTCCGATTAGGCGCTTTTGGCGGAGTAGTGTCCCACCAATTTGCCGTAAGTCAATATCATCTTCCTTGGGAGTACTATTTGTGTTTGAAGATTTGGTATTGAAGTTCTTCATGAATCAGAAGTTATTGAAGATTGCGTAGACTGAATAGATCCCGACAACTGGTGCTGTGAACTCGTTGAGAACAGTTGCTGTTGCGCTGAGAGGCGATTCGCGAATGGTGATCAAATCACCGGCCATTAAAACAGGGTTGTTGGGGGCATCTGCAGGCGCTCCAGGGTTGTATCCAAAAATTCTCCGATCAATTTCTCCTTCTCGGGTAAAGCGAATGAACTCAACTTTCCCTCTCAGCAGCTTGGGGCCACCAGCTAGAGCGATGGCTTGATTAAGCACGGAGCCTTGGGGTACAACTACACCACCAGGTTGTTTCACGCGTCCGCTCACGAACACGTTCATGAATTGGGGGCTGAGGTTGGTTTGCCCAGCCTTAAGGAGTTGTTCTCTCATTACCACGTTGCTTTTGCTCACACTCACTACGTCGCCATCAAACAGGCGAATGTTTTGAGACTCGTTACCTTCGGTGATCAGGGAAAGGAAATTGAGGTTGGTGCGAATGCGGCCTCCACCAAGACCAAGAGCACGTCTGCGAGTGACTTGGACCTTGGAAAGGTTGGAGAAGGGGGTGATGCCTTGTGCCGTGCGGATTGCGTCGAAAACTGTGGGAAACACAGCTCCAAAGGTGCTCAGGCCGCTACCTCCTGCTCCTGATGGAGCACCTCCAGGGACTTGGCCTATGCCTGGTCGGCCAGTGGATGTTGCGTTACCAGTCTGGAGCTGAGTGGTCTCTGCTGATGTGGAGAGTGCAGAAAGCTTGGTGTTTCCACTCAAGGTGTAATAACCAGGCCTTTTGACCTCTCCGCCGACATAAATACGGATCGGGCGGTACACCACAGGCCTCACATAAACCTGTGGTTCGCGCACGTAGGTGCTGAATTGTTGAGTGAGGAAATAACGAAGCTCTTCTACTGTGAGACCTTCGACGTAGAGGGCGCGCAGTCGTGGTAAGTAGAGGGTACCGTCGGGACCTATCGAAAAGGTGCCGCTTAGTTCGGGCAGATCAAGCAACTCAATTTGAAGCCCATCGCCTGGTCCTAGTATATAAGCGTCGTATATGATCTCCGCACGCTGTTTAAGCGGCAGAGGTTGCGATTGCCTAGAAAGTTCGACTTTAACTTCCGGTAGCTGCTGGGCAATTGATGCTAATGGTAGGATACTCAATACAGCTCCGGCAGCAAGTAAGCTGCAAGAAAATTTCAAAAGTCTTTCCATGCCAACGATTACATTGAATTTTAGGGCAAAGTCTTGAGCATGGAATAGGGTGGTGGTCAGGGAGAGAATTGGATGAAAGCTTATTAGGAAATCCATGCCAGCCATCTGGCTATGAGTAAAGTAAAGTTATGCAAAATTACGGTGAAAGTGGAAATTGCCCTGGTCCCGCGATTATTTTTCTTTAATTGAAAGTCAGTATGTTTAGGAACTTTAAGTTCGAGATAAAAATAAAAAACTGAGCTTATTTATTATAATTTGTTACCAATTTATTTGCCATATTGAAATAAATTTTACGATCACAAGTCTCGCTGTTTTGGATTTTAATAATTGTCATTTCTAATTCAACCCCGCTTGTTCATAAAATGTAGGGACAATGATTTGGGATTTGTTTTGTCAGATATAGTTTATTTTAAACTATTTTTCTGTGTAGACGTGTTCCATCACATGTTTGTTGACCGTTTGCACATTATATAAAAATAGAATTCGTTTGCTGATGCGCATTTAAAAATAAATATAAATGCAGTTCATGGCATTATTTTCAATCAAAGAAAACATATTGAATATCAAGTAGTTAAGATTTTTTCGAATTAATCCATGTGCAGGAACTTAACTAGTAATAAAATCGTAGAGAATATTGAGCATAGGCCAAGGATGGTTGAATATGAGAATTTCATGATTGAAGAGAGAGCTAAATTCATAGTTTAAAAAGGTATTCTTCAAAATAGTGATAAAAACATTTGATATTATTTATGATGGTGATCGTAGGCTGCATATGCTCATGAAGTAGCCTTTTACTTCGAGGTCTTAGTAGAATTGATATTTTTCGGTACACTCAATAATAGCTTATGTTACTAAGATTCTCGCAAAGTAATAAAGGATTATGTAGGAATTCAAAACGCAACGACAGACGAACTAAAATGTAAGAATAACTATTTAATTCTCATCAATGGCAAGAAATCAATCGCCCCAAACCATTCAATTTAAAAGTAAAAACATTTTTGCGAAACTAATTCAAGCAATTAGAAATTTATGCTCACGTCTTTACCAAAAATATAAAAAGGTTAGAGTAAGAAAAAATACTGACCATGAAACTCCCCATGACAATTATACGCTTTGGTAGTATCTAACTGAATCAACCAATATCCCACTTCGACTAATTTGAATGAAATTAACCATTTAATTCTTTGCCTAATCAAATATAACTTTTTAGCCTTTCGTTTTGAAATTACTAAATTAATTTAGCAATGCTCAGTTCATTTTGTAAAAAATTGAATCTCAAAATTTTAGGACACAACTAAACGATCATCTTTTTCGATTAAGTTTATAAATAAATTTGAAGTGTCTGGATATCTCGGCTATGATATAAAATGTACTTTGAGTTCTTATGCAAGTACAATTAATTTCAATGCTTCAGCTTCTTTTTTTATTACTCTTGCTAGAAGTTGTTTTTAGGCTTTATGTGCATAAATTAAAGCCTAACAGCGGATATATGAAAAGGATTTCTTATAAAGAGCTTTATTTTCAAAATCATCCTTATTTGCCATTTGTAATGAAAAAGGGTGTGATTACCGATCACTCAAAACCTGCAACCTATCCATTACATAAAGGTAAATTCTTTTTTGGCCAATTTCGAACAAATAATTATGGATTTTTAAGTGGGAGAAATGGTGACCTTAACGTAGTAGATCCAAAACCAAAGCATGTATATAGGGTTTGTTGCCTTGGAGCCTCAACCACTGGCAATTATATTATTCAAGCTGGTGAACCATATTCATATCCATTAGAGCTACAAAAATTGTTTGATAGAAACTGTTTTAAAATTAATAATAAATCAGTGGAAATCGTTAATTGTGGCCAAGGTGGATATAATTCCGCAGATATTGTTATTCGTTTTATGCTTCAGATAATTGACATGGATCCGGATATGATTATTTTATATCATGGTTATAATGACATTAGAGATTACTTGACGTGTAACTTTATATCTGATTACTCTCATAGTAGAAGATCGCTTAAAGTACCTATTACTCAAGATTTTTCTTCAAGTATCTTACGCTATATTCCACTTGCCTTTATAAGATACTTAATTATTCGCTTTTTTATGATCAATTCACAAAGTTTACTTTCTGCCATATCGTCAGGGCAATTCATGCTTACTAATGACGAGACTAAGGGGCTCAAAGCGTATAAAAGAAACATTCAGACCTTGGTAGATATCTGTAAAGGAAGAGATATTGAAATTATTCTCTCAACATACTGTCATTTTCTATATGATGAAATCAAGGACAGTAATTTACATGGTCGTTATTCCAACATTGTCAGAAAAGAGAATTATGTTTTAAGATCTATATCAGATGATAATAATTTAAAATTAGTTGACAATGATCTGTTGATTGAAAGAATTCCCGCGAATTTTGTGGATAGTATACACTTTACGCCAGAAGGCATGAAAATACTTGCAAATAATATATTTGCTGCAATGTGTGATGTCTTGAAAAGCAAGTCTTGAATACAAATAATTGTTCATATTAGATTGTTCTTATCGCATTACGTTAGAAACCTTTGTCTGTGCGATTGTAGATAATTTTGAGATCGCAATTCCTAAAATTCTTATGAAAATGATCTAGTTACAAGAATGTTTCGACCATGCCCGTTGTTTGGTCGCTTTGCTTAAAATGAATCAAAGGCCACTTTTCTTTGGTTGTAAAATTAAAGATGAATCAGGTTTCAGTGATCATACGCAATAGAAATGAAGAACGGTGGATTGGGCATGCAGTCCAATCAGTATTAGAACATCTTGCACAACCAGAAATCATCGTTATCAACAACGGCAGTAATGACGACTCACTTGAAATTGTAAGAAGTTTTAGACATGATCCAGCACTTGAAAAGTCTGAAAAAAAATATTCAACAGTTAAAATTGCTGAAATTGATGACTATACGCCTGGGAAAGCCTTGAATATGGGCGTACAAATTGCAAGTAATAGTATTATACTTATACTTTCAGCTCACGTAGTGATAAAAACGTTGAACCAAGAATCAATTTTTAATAATATGAAAAAGTACTCGTGTGTCTTTGGAAAACAGGAGCCAATATACAGAGGTCGAAAAATAACGCCACGTTATCTATGGAGTCATTTTGGTCAGCAAGAAGTTGAAAATATGTATTCAGAGCAAGAAAATCGATATTTTTTACACAATGCGTTGGCTTTTTATCATAAATCAATACTATTAGAAATACCGTTTGATGAGGCTATTTCAGGTAAAGAAGATCGGATTTGGGCAAAGCATTGCATTGAAGCTAACCATACGTATTTATACGATCCTGAAATTGTTGGAGAGCATCACTTTACTATCGCAGGAAATACATGGAGAGGTGTTGGTTAATGAATTTATCCCCTAAGTCTCAGTGTTTAATCGCGACTCCTATCTCGCATTTGCCAGAAGTTCATCGTTTTGTAAAAGCTAATCATAATCATTTTAAACTTCTTGAAAAACCTTCGAGGACTCAAGTAATTGACGAGTTTCAGAATAACTCTAATCTGAAGTATATTTTTGTCAATCCCAATGCGCAAGGTTATTATATTGATTCAGCTTTCTTAGAAGCAACTAATGTTTTGGGTATCAATACATGCTCTACCGGCACTAATCATATAGATCTTTTGTCCTGCACTAAGAAGCAGATACAAGTGTACTCTCTTACGACTGATTTTGAATTAATTAACAAGTTGCCTTCAACAGCTGAATTAGCATTTGGCATGTTGATATCTTTATGTCGATCAATTATTATCGCCAATAGATTAGTTGTTGATGACAATTGCTGGGACTATACCACTGTTATGGGTCGTCAGATAGGAGGCATGACCGTTGGTATTCTAGGGTTTGGGAGGCTCGGCTCAATTTTTGCAAAATTGCTGGGAGGCTTTGGAGCAAAAATTTTGATTTGTGAAAATGACCCTTCAAAAGAAATTCCTACTAATGCTACAAAAGTAGATATTAAGACACTCTTCAATTCATCTGACGCTGTTTCAATTCATATACATTCTAATGAAGCTAATCAAAACTTAATTGGCGCGCAATTAATAAACTCAATGAAAAAAGATTCGTTCCTCATTAATACCTCGCGAGGTGACGTTTGTGACGAACAGGCAATTGCCGAATCCCTTCTGAAAAAAAGATTAGGCGGCTATGCTACTGATGTCTTAAGTAGTGAATTTGATAATATTCAACACTCACCAATTCATAAATTAGCAAAACAAAAACTCCATAACATTGTCATTACTCCACATGTTGGTGGAATGACATATGAAGGACAAACAAAAGCATTTTTATATGCCCTTAATAAGTTTACCCTTGACTAGCATTCTCTTTCCCCTGCTTAAAAAATCCATGAAGCCTTCAATTTGCATTATTCCTTGCAAAACAGATTCTAAAAGAGTCAAGCTTAAGAACTTGCAGAAAATAGGCACTAAGACTCTTCTAGAGCTGACTATTGATTATGCTAAAAACTCTAACCACATACAAGATATTTTCGTCAGCTCGGAATCTAGCGAGGTAATTAACATTGCATCTAATTATTCCTTGAAGCACATTAGTAGGCCGTCCAATCTTTTGGGAGATGCTGAGGTGTGTGATGTATATGTCGATGCATTACTCAAACTCAAACAACAGTCCTACCCGTTAGATAAATATGAATATTTAGTTGCACTCCAGCCTGACCATCCTGATAGGGACACTAATGTCGATGAATTGATCGAATATGCTTTTGATAATAAATATGATGATCTTTTTACTGTCTCTTCTGAGTGTGTACGTACTGGCTCCATTAGAATTTTAAAAATTGATCACGCACTTAAAGGTCATGTATCTAGAAGAGTAGGCTGCTTTAAGGATAATGCAACAAACATCCATTCCTTGGCAGATTTGAACCATGCTGCATCTAGATTACAGCAATAGCATAGTTTATCTCTGAAGTTCCAAATGATGTCACTCCCTCCTTTCATTAATACCCTAAAAGAGAATGGTAAACTTGATAGGGTTTTAAACGATCAATTCGATTATACATTTCGAATTGGGTCAAAAACCATAGGCGGAAATTCTCCAGTATTTATTGCAGGACCATGCAGCGTGGAAAATAGGGAGATGATTTTAAATTCAGCCGCTCAGGTTCAGCGTGCTGGTGGAGATGCACTAAGAGCTGGAGCATATAAACCATGCACATATCCAGTTAAAGATGATATCAATGGATGGAGGGAAGGAACGAGAGAGTGGGGTCTTGAGCTTTTAAAGGAAGCTAAAGCGAAGTATGCATTACCAATCGTTAGCGAAGTTATGAACTTGAAGCAATTAGAAATGGCGCATGACTCAATTGACATAATACAAGTTGGCACAAGAAACTTTCAAAACTACTCTTTGCTTGATGAGCTTTCAAAGCAAACTAAACCAGTAATTTTAAAGAGGGGTACTTGGGGGACAATTGAAGAGATACTTGGAGCGCTCGAAAGATTAATTTCTAATGACCTATATTCAATCGCTATTTGTTTAAGAGGTACTATCGGGGCACCTCCATATCGTCATATTTACCCAAGCACAAGATGGCAGCCAGATCTAATGATGATCCTTGCATTAAAAGAACTGACTAATGTTCCAATCATCTATGATCCAAGTCACGCTACTGGAAAACGTTCTTTCGTGAAGGGAATATCTCAAGCTGCAATAGCGTGTGGTGCAGATGGTTTGATAATTGAGGCCCATCCTGAGCCTGAAAAATCTATTTCTGATTCCGATCAAGCTATAAGCTTTGAGGAGCTTGAGAATATAATTACATCTTGCAATGGCATTAGAAATTTGCTAAAATTAAATTAAATAATATAAATTATTTTTCTTGAAATCTATTTTTGGCTCGATCAAGGCTCTATTGAGCATTGTCAATGCACTAAATATTGGATTCAAGAAATTAACCTTATCCCTTGGCTTCTTTTATCTTTTCACTGTATTAAGTGCAGGCTTAAATGGTATTGGAATTATTTTTATATCAAGTCTAATCTCAGGAGGCGCAAGTCAACAAGATGGTTTAAAGTTCCCTGGTTATATCTATAATTTAATCAATTTTTTTGGCGTAAATGATAATCTAAGGCATATAATTTTACTCTTTTTATTCATATTAACTCTTGACCTTGTAATCTCATTTGCTTTGCGTTTTTGTGAAGGTTTCGTTTCGGCTTTGTTACAGCGTGATATTCAAGCTAAAATCTTTAAACTTCATCTAAATGCTGATTGGCAGTTCTTACGTGAAATGAGTGTAGGAAGAGTTGTCGGTATTACTACACAAGAAGTCCTTGCTGTTGTTAAATTTGCCAACAGTTTAGTTAAAGCGATATTTTATATATTGGGTGCTTTTGTTTTAGGCATAATTGCTATTATGACGGACATCAATGTATTTTATATGTTTGTTGTTTTTACTATTCCTATATCTATTGGTATAAGATACCTTGTTGTTAGACAGTCACGAGCTTCTCGACTGCTTGCTGAGGCACGTAATAATTTCAGTGCAGATATTACAGATCGATTAAATGGCCTTTTTCAAATTTTGGTTGAAGATAAAACAAGTTATCACATCACAAAAGCCTTGCGTTCTCAAAAAGCGATTGTTAATAATGAAATTGAAATAACGATCTACCAGTCAATTTTATCCCTAATTACCCAGTCATTGCCACTAATTATCTTAAGTATATTATTTTTGTGGATGACATATCTTCACCTTGCTGAACTTCCTGATTTATCAGTATTCACAAGTATTGGTTTGTTAGGGTTGCGTTTTATTAGTCAAATAAATAACTCAGTACTTTCTGTTGGAAATCTTTCAAGGCTTTCGGGCAGTATTTATCCAGTTTACAATGCAATTCAACTCCAGCAATCTATAAAGCGTCAGAAAATTGTTGAACCTATCTCCTCAATCATGCTTGATTCGGTAAAATACAAGTTTGGCTTAAAATTTATTCTCGAAGATATTAATATCCGTATAAACAGTGGCTCACCTGTCTTAATTGTAGGCACATCTGGCCGGGGAAAAACAACACTAATGAATATTATTTCAGGCTTATATCAACCCTCTCTCGGGTCAGTTAATTATATAGGACTGGATTCTGGATCCAAATATTCATCTCTTTTATTTCGCCCTAACATTGGCTATGTTCCTCAAGATATATACCTCTTCAAAGGATCTATAAGAGATAACCTTGTTTCTGGTGAAGAACACGATGAATCTCTTATTTGGGATGTACTAGATAAGGTCTTTGCATCAAGTTTTGTGCGGGAATTGGGAGGTCTTGATGTTGAAGGCTCTGAAGCTGGTCGTTCACTTTCTGGTGGTCAACGACGACGACTCGCTATTGCAAAAGTTTTGTTGGCAGGATGTGACGTGCTACTTTTTGATGAAGTAACATCCGGTTTAGATGATTTAAATCGCAAGGGAATTATAGACTTGATAAAAAGTATATCCAAGGATAGAATTATTATAGTTGTTTCTCATGACATCACGAATAATGCTGATTTCCACACACTTTGTTTAAATTAACTCACCACCTTGCTTTGTGATAACCAGTGTTAAAAAAGAACTTTTTACTTTTGGCCGATACTTCGTCGATATGTGACCGATTCAATCAGTTCTTTACTTTTGTAAGTGTCTTCCCAGGGTTACAAAAGCATGATACTTATTGCGCGAGTTACTGGGAATTGCGCAATCGAGCAAAGCTTGAATCAATTTTTTATAAAAAATTTATCCCCAGAATTTTTCATATTATAAGTTCCCAACTAGAAGAGTCTTTGCATATACCTTGTTACCTTTATAGGCCTTTATTGGTGTCATTGACCTCTATTTATATTTCCAGAGTCATTTCTATTGCTCACGCAATTAAGCGTCTCGATCGTGAGAGAATCTATGTTGGACGTGTCAATTATCAATTCCATTTTAATGGCCTTGATAATATACGTGGAATCGAATCAGATGACTTCGAGTTTAATCAATCACTGGTACATAGAATTTCAATCATTCTAGGAGTTAGCAAGGTAGTTGATATTGGTGTTTCTGATTACAACCTAATACAGAAACCTAAGCCTCAAAAAAACATGCTTTTTAGGCCATCATCTCAGTCAAAACTCCATTCATTTTTCATTAGACTGCAGCACCTTTTCTTTAATTGCTTGAAGAAACTACCTAATAGATTCGCTCGATTTACCAGTCTTGGGTTGGGTGGAGATGATTACTGGCTCACTAAACATGGTTTTTATTTCCCTTTTGGTATCTTTAACTATCAAGATAAGTTTTCATGGTCGAGTGATGTGAGAGATCCATTCTTGCGTAAGAACCTCATTCCACTCTTTGACAAAGACATCGGTAATGCTGTAAGTAAACTTATACATGAATGTTCTTCCTTTCAATTGTCTAGAGAAGAATGTACTAGGTTGGGACATGAATTTAGCTCTTATTTGTCTGATTGCATCCCAGTTCGTTATCTGGAAGGTCTTCAAAATAACTTCAAACACGCTTTGAAGCAGAGAAAAAGTGTCAAGAGTAATTTACTGATTGGATCTGCTCTTCTATCTGATAAGGGAATTTTTTTAATGAGTGCGACTAAGTATCTTGGCGGAAAGGTTTTTGGTGTCCAACATGGTGGACATTATGGTTATATTGACTCACATTCAACGTTTGCTGAACTAGAATACTCTTGCTATGATTACATGATCACTTATGGTTGGGATGAATTTGATTCGCACTTACCGATAACTACAGCCATTCCCCTTCCTTCTCCTCGTTTATCAAGCAAAATACTTGATTTTGAGCTAAACCATATGACAACCTTTATTAAAGAAAGGCAAGTATTATTCCTTCCTAATTTTCTTAGGCTTTATCCACCTGTCGGTACTTGCGGTCAGACCCGACCTGAATTCAACTATGAAATTCTGGATTCTCAAAAAAAACTAATTATAGAATTAACCTCTTCTCAAATAAACGTTGATTTAAAACCCTATTCTCAGTCTATAGCATTACGTTTAGAACATCAATATAATCATTTGCGTCAAACATGTAGAGGTCGATTTAATCTTATAGAATCTTCTCAAAAAGGTCTGTCTTCTGATTTGATTTCACAATATAATATCTTGCTTTGGGATCAAATTGGAACCGGGACTCTTGATTGTTTTGTTCAATCCATACCTGCGATGGTGTATTGGAAAAAAATTTACTCTAGGGAATCTGTCTTTGCATTTGACTTATTGAAGGATCTTGAATTTGAAGGAGTTCTCCATTCTTCATTAGATACTTTGATTCAGGAAATTCGCATATATCTCGATAGTCCTGTCTCTTGGATGAATAGTCCGTCCAGAATACAAGCTATTACAACATTTTGCCATCAGTATGCTAGGACAAATAAAAATTGGAACAAATTATGGATGAATACGCTTCGTCAGTCACCCTCTTGATCTTCTGTGTTTGTAATCTTTTCACTTAGTCATTGATGTATGGTAGAGTGTTGTTTTATTTTCTGTGCTTTATAAAATATTTACGCATGATTGATTTGAGAGGCTTGGGTATTCAAACATTTTTCAGGTTCGTTGAGTTTATACTGAATGTACCTTTGCATCTAAGAAGACCCCATTCTGCGGATATTCTCGTTTATGACTCTGTCAATCGAGAAATTTTTCAGAAAATACTTTTCGATTATAGTATTAACTTTTTGTCTTTGAGAGGTGAGTCTTTTAATTTGCCATGCTTTCTGATTACAATCCTTGGGTTTGGTTTTACTAAGGAAGCTTATGTCGATACATATATTAGGCTAGTCAACCCTTCTTGTCTGATTACACATATTGATAACAGAATATCATTTTTACTATTAAGTAGTCGCCATCCAAATAAATTTACAATCTTGATTCAAAATGGATGGCGTAGTTATGATGGTTTTTTTGAGTCTATAGATAAGCTACCCACCTCCACTTCAAAGTTACTCCACGTTGATTGGATGTTATTATTCAATTCTGATATTGCATTTGAGTATTCGAAGCGCATTAAGGGAAATACCTTGGTAATAGGCTCTTTACTCAACAACGCGGCCGTTAAAGAGGAATCATCTGATATAGATTGCAATGCATTGGTTTTTATTTCTCAATTCTCTGATTCAGGTATTTACAATGGTGGTAGATACATTCCGCATGATTTGATTTTTCAACAACCTGATACTTATGTCTTGTTGACACTTCAATCATATTGTAGAAGTTTTGGCCAAGAATTAGTTATCCTTAAACGATGTAGTGAGTCTGCTCTCTCTACTCTAGAGGATAATTATTACAAACAAATTCTTGGCAAAGATATTAATTTCTTTCAGGCCTCATCTTTGTATTCAGGTTATTCTTATTTGGATACTTGCAAGGTATCAGTCACAATTGATAGTACTCTTGGTTATGAGTCTTTAGCACGAGGAAATAGATGTGTTTTTCTTCCTGTAAGGGGTAACTATGTAACATTATACTCTCGCGAAATGGGATGGCCATCGAGAATTCCCCAACATGGTTTCTGTTGGACCAATTCAATTGAGGAGAGTAAATGTTTTGACCTTTTGGATTTTGCTTTCAATGCAAGTAGAGATGCTTGGGATTTTGCATACAAAAACTCTCCCTTAGTTGATTTAATGGCCATGGATTATGGTAATACGAGTTTAATTGGTTTGACTAAAAGGCTAATCTAGGTTCTTTGCTTAAATTCCCTTGACTTTGTTTTTAATTAGCTGCACTGAAAATCATTAAATAATTAATTTATCGATCAAAATGCTATATGAGCTCGTTGCATTTTGCATGAATTCCATTACGCCCTTCTAATGGTTTGCGTTTGCCTTTTACGATCCATTTTTCAATGTATGCTTCGCTTTTTACTCATTAGCTTTATTAATTGTGATTTATATCTTCCTCTTGTTGCTTTTTATTGGCATAATTGTACTTCTTTGTGGTACGCTTCGCTTGTCAGTAACTTGAGTCCTTTTAGGACGGTGTCTCAACCACTATAATTGCCGTTGAACGATCTATGATTGGGTTTTCAGTGTGTGTAATGTATAGATCACTTGGTTATTGATGTTTTATTAATTCTTAAGGCTACTGCTCTATTCGTTTTTATCTTCAATACTAAGATTAAAGTTAGTTCTATAATGGCTTTTCCGATCTTTGCATTGAAAATTTGTCTTCATCTAGCTTAATTTTGACGGTTAGGATTTTATGGATGTTTTGAAGACCTTTGCTGCACAGGAACTGAGTCTTGAGCAAGTTCTCATGATTATTGACCAGTCAACCGCTCAGATAGCTCTTATTGTAGATTCTCAAAAAAGGTTGCTTGCCACAGTTACTGACGGTGATGTCCGACGTGGGCTTTTGGCTGGCTTGTCCTTGCAGGATCCTGTCTCCAAGGTTATGAATATCAATTTTCTCTCTGCAGGAGATGGCCTTAATGATTCTGAGATTTTGTCTTTAATGAAAGCTAATAATGTCCATCAAATGCCAGTCCTTACTCCCGACGGTCGTGTTTCTAGACTCATCTTATTAGAGGAGCTTTTGTCCCCTCTACCTCTTCCTAACTCCGTAGTATTAATGGCAGGAGGTAAAGGGACTCGACTTCTCCCTTACACTAAGGATTGCCCTAAGCCTATGCTTAGGGTTAATGATAAACCAATCCTCCAAATTCTACTTGAAATGTGTATAAATACTGGATTTAGTAGTTTTTACTTTTCAGTTAACTACCTTAAGGATCAGATCGTTGATTATTTCGGTGACGGTTCTGATTGGGGTGTTTCCATCAACTATCTAATTGAAACTGAGCCTTTGGGTACGGCTGGATCTTTGAGCTTATTGCCAAAAACTCTTTCTCATCCTTTATTAGTCCTTAATGGTGATGTTCTCACCAAGCTGAATCTTGCGCAATTACTTCAATTTCATTCGCTTCATAAAGCCGTTGCCACTCTATCTGTTCGCGAGCATCTATTTACATCTCCCTATGGTGTTGTCAAAGCAAATGGTGTTGAACTCGCTGAGTTTGTTGAAAAACCCACTCTTCGTCAATTTGTCAATGCGGGAGTTTATGCTTTAAACCCTAGTGTATTAGCTTTGCTGGATAATTCTCAGTGTATTGATATGCCACATCTTCTTCAATCTGTTCAACAGCGTGGTGATCGTGTAGTTGTTTTTCCAATCTTTGAATATTGGATAGATGTTGGTTTACCAGAGACACTTCGTCAGGTCAATATTGATTGGAATGGCACTATTGATATATGAAACTTCTCGGATTGATTCCTGCTCGTGGTGGTTCCAAGGCTATTCCTTATAAAAATTCTCGTTTGTTATCTGGGAAGCCTTTATTGAATTGGTCTATTGAATCGGCTCTTGCATCTCCATCCCTCGACCATGTTGTCGTATCTACAGACGATGAATGCTTGGCTCAGTTAGCTTTAGAAGCAGGTGCTAATGTTCCTTTTCTTAGGCCTTCAGAATTTGCTACCGATACCTCTCCAGGTATTGATTCAGCTATTCATGCGTTAGAAAAATTACCAGATTTCACTCATATTCTTTATCTGCAGCCAACCTCCCCATTGCGAAGCACCGCTGATATTGAGGGTATTATTTCGTTTTCAAAATATCATTCTTGTGAATCTATTGTCTCCCTATGCGAAACTGCTAACCATCCGGCTTGGATGTTTGATATTACTGAAAAGTTTTATTTGCGCCCACTGCTGCAGTCGTCATTTCCTTTGTTGCGGCAGAATATTCCTCCAACTTATGTCTTGAACGGAGCACTCTATTTTGCTAGTAGAGATTTTCTCATGAGAGAAAAGACTTTTATTACATCTTCAACTTTGGGATATGTTATGCCCTCAGACCGGTCTGTAGATATTGATACAATGGAAGATTGGTATTGGGCTGAATTTCTTTTAAAGCAGAGGCAATTATGAAAAAAGTCTTGGTTACAGGCGCTGATGGCTTTATTGGATCGCATCTCGTCGAGTCTCTCATTGACTCTGGTTATGAAGTGCGTGCTTTCTGTATTTATAATTCTCAGGGTAGCTGGGGATGGCTTGACAGTTTGCCGCAAAATAAAAAAAGCCAAATTGAAGTTTTTTTAGGTGATATTAGGGATCAGCAATGTCTTCGTGAGGCTTTACTTGGTTGTCATATTGTCTTCCATCTGGCTGCTCTCATCGCTATCCCCTATAGCTATCGCGCTCCTGGTAGTTATATTGATACTAATATCCACGGAACCTTGAACGTATTGCAGGCTTCAAGGGACTTACAAACACCTCACGTCATTCATACTTCCACTTCTGAAACTTATGGGACTGCACAATTTGTTCCTATTACCGAAGAACATCCATTGGTTGCTCAGTCTCCCTATGCTGCAAGTAAGATCGGAGCTGATCAATTAGCACTCAGTTATTGGCGTAGCTTTGATACTCCTGTCTCGGTTTTGCGTCCTTTCAATACTTATGGACCTCGCCAGAGTACCAGAGCTGTAATTCCCACAATTATCACTCAAATTGCCTCTGGCAATCGTGAGATATCTTTGGGATCGATATCCCCTACACGTGACTTTAATTTTGTTGCTGACACTGTTAATGCTTTTTTATACGTAGCTAATTCTCCTCAATCTATCGGCAAAGTCCTCAATTGTGCCAGTAATTTTGAAATTTCTATAGGCGACACTGCACGTTTGATTTCTGAGGTATTGAATGCTGAGATTGAGATTATCTCAGATGAGCAGCGGTTTAGGCCACCATCTTCCGAGGTTAATCGTCTGTTTGGTGATAACACGCTCATTAAGTCTGTTACCGGTTGGGAGCCAGCTTTCAGTGGTTTAGAGGGCTTGAAAAAAGGTATCTCTATTACAGCTGAATGGTTTACTAATCCTAGTAATATGATGCATTATCGTGAGGGTCACTATACAATATGACCCACCACACTCTTTCTAGAAATGTTTTAAATGCCTTGTATAATGTCCTTGGTTCTAGATCTTTTGATAACCCAGTATATTTACACGAACCTAGCTTTACTGGTAGTAATGCATGGTGCTATCTAAAAGATTGTTTGGATACTGGTTGGGTTAGTTCTTCTGGACAATGGGTGAATCGTTTCGAGCAAGAACTTGCAGCATTCACAGGAGCTTCTCATGTTGTAGCAGTTTCAAATGGCACAGTTGCTCTGCGTTTAGCTTTGCACCTTGTGGGTGTTAAGCCCAACGATGAGGTTCTAACGTCACCGCTCAGTTTTGTTGCTACTGCTAATGCGATATCTCATCTTGGTGCTGTTCCCCACTTTGTGGATATAAATTCATCCACACTTTCAATTGATCCTAACTCTCTTTCTGATCGTCTTCTTGAGATATCGAAATATGATAATGGTTATCTCATTAATCGTTTAACTGGAAGGCGTCTGGCAGCCATTGTTCCGGTAGATGTATTTGGTCACCCTGCCGATCTAGCATCACTTTCATCAATCGCTGACGAGTGGGGTCTTCCTTTAGTAGAGGATGCAGCTGAGGCATTGGGTAGCACCTCAGGAAATATCCATTGTGGTTTATTTGGATCTATTGGCATACTCAGCTTCAATGGAAATAAAGTAATTACAACTGGTGGTGGTGGTGCACTTCTAACTAATGATGCATTTTTAGCAGAGCGAGCACGCCATTTATCAACTACCGCGAAGATTCCACATCCTTGGTTGTTAGATCATGACTCTATAGGTTGGAATGATCGTATGCCAAATTTGAATGCAGCCTTAGGTGTTGCCCAAATGGAAGATATACAATGCAAATTGTCTGCAAAACGATTATTATCTCATCGCTACCAGAAAGCATTTAATTCTGTCAGCGGTGTTGAGTTCCTTACTGAGCACCCATCTTGTCACAGCAATTATTGGCTCTCCACTATTCGTCTTACATCAACAGAGACTTCACTTGTGAAAGATCAATTGAATGACATTCTTTCTCTCTCACATGCATCTAGAATTTTTCTAAGGCCAGCTTGGAAATTACTTCACAAACTTCCTATGTATACTACTGCTCCGAGAAATGATTTGGATGTTGCTGAAGATCAATCTCTTCGTTTAATCAATCTCCCAAGCAGTCCACAGTTGGTTGATAAGTATGAATAATGTATCTCCTTATGTATCTCAGTTAAGACAGCCTTCTTGTTTGAAAATTGGTTATTTCGCAGATGGTCCTTGGTCACATGGAACCTTGGATATTTTAACCAAAGATCCTGATATTGAAATTGTTTTTATTTGCGCAAGATTTTCTGGAACTGACGATTATTTGCGTTTAATGGCTAGTCAATTAGATATTGACTTCCTCCTGCATAGAGATGTTAACGATCCAATATTCGTTTCCATTCTTGCCTCCTACGATGCTGACTTGTTTGTTTCTATGTCCTTTGATCAGATACTGAAGTCAAGCATCTATCAGCTGCCTAGATTTGGTACAATTAATTGTCATGCAGGCAATCTTCCTTTTTATCGAGGTCGAAATGTTTTGAATTGGGTCTTAATTAACGATGAGCCTATGTTTGGAATATCAGTCCACTATATCGATGATGGTGTTGATACTGGTGATATAATATTGAAAAAATGTTTTCCTATTAATGACTCTGACACCTATTTAAGTCTTCTCCATACTGCTTATGCAGAATGCCCTAAGCTTTTGTATAAATCCATCAAAATGATTCAAGATGGTTCAGTTGTAAGAATCCCTCAGGACTCGATTGCACAGGCACCACTTATATGCACACGGCGGGTTCTTGGGGATGAACAACTTGATTGGTCAATGTCCTCTCGAGAAATTTTTAATTTTGTTCGCGCATTGTCAACTCCTGGTCCTATAGCTTTAACCTTCATCGATTCGCAGCCTGTAAAAGTTGATATTGTCGAACTTATCCCAGATGCTCCTATTTACAAGGGCATACCAGGTTCTATTTTGGCAATTTATCAAAACAAATTTTTAGTGAAAACCGGCGATAGTTATGTGAAGCTTGCTTTATATCATGCTCCGTTTAAGCTTAGGGTTGGACAACGTTTTTCATGACACTCATAATTGCAGAAGCTGGTGTCAACCATAATGGCAGTCTTGATCTAGCATTTGAACTTGTTGAGGCTGCGGCTCAATCTGGAGCCGACATTGTTAAATTTCAGTCTTTTAGAGCTGAGAATTTAGTTACATCTACAGCCCCAAAAGCCCTATATCAGAAAGAGTCAACTGGCCATACCGAGTCGCAATTTCATATGCTTAAAAATCTTGAATTAGAGATTGATCATCATTACAAGCTTATAGAACATTGTAATAAATATAATATTGAATTTCTCTCGACAGCTTTTGATTCGGCTGGAATTGATTTCTTGAGTTCTCTAGAACTCTTCAGATGGAAGATACCATCAGGCGAGGTTACCAATATCCCTTACCTCCGACAGATTGCTCGCAATCCTAAACCCATAATTCTGTCAACTGGTATGTGTAATATCTCAGAAGTAGAATCTGCGGTTAATGTTCTAGAATACGGGGGCATCGAGCGTAATCATATTACAATCTTACATTGCACTACTGATTACCCCGCTTCATGTTGTGATGTTAACCTCCGTGCTATGAACTCTCTTTCTACCGCCTTAGGCGTAAGTGTTGGCTACTCTGATCATACACTTGGTATTGCAGTTCCAATTGCTTCTGTAGCGCTAGGAGCAACAGTAGTAGAAAAGCATTTAACACTAGACTGTTCCATGCACGGTCCTGACCACAAAGCAAGTTTGGAGCCATCTGAGTTTCAATCAATGGTTTCTTCTATTAGAGATATTGAAAAAGCCCTTGGTGATGGTATTAAACGCCCAACAGAAGCAGAAATGATTAACATCCCAATTGTACGAAAATCAATTGTAGCTGCGAAGAGGATCTTTAATGGTGATTTATTTACAAACGAAAATCTTACTGCAAAGAGGCCGGGCACTGGCTTATCTCCATTGAGATGGGATGATATTATCGGGAGAAGGTCAACACGTGATTACTCTATAGATGAAATGATTGAGCTATGAATTCTCCCACATGTATATTGATACGGCATTATGTCTTCTATCAAAAGGATTTCTGTTTTTACTGGAACGCGAGCTGAGTATGGATTACTTAGGAAGTTACTCGCTAAAATTGAATCTGAGTCGGTTTTGCAGCTTGAATTGATTATTAGCGGATGTCACTTTAGCAGTCACTATGGTCGCACTGTAGCTGAAATTGAGTCAGATGGATTTATTCCATTTGCAGTGGTCCCGTTAAATCTAGATGCTGAAGCGAATATTTCGATGTCTTCTTTAACAGCAGAAGTTTTGTCCAAGGTTGGTGATATTTTTTCGAGATCTAAACCTGATTTATTGATAATCTTGGGCGATCGGTATGAGACCTTTGGTGCTGCGGCAGCTGCTCACTTGCAATCTATACCAATTTTGCATCTTCACGGCGGTGAGTCAACCGAAGGTGCATTAGATGATCGCCTACGCCATGCAATTACTCAGCTGAGTACATGGCATTTTACGGCAGCAGAGTCTTATAGACAAAGGGTCATTTCAATGGGTTTTCCTCCTGAAAATGTCTTTAATGTAGGACCTATGGTTCTTGATTCTTTGTATGACATTAAATCACTTTCTCGAACAGAGTTTGCGTCTGTTACTGGATATTGCTTTGCTGAAAAGAATCTTTTAGTCACATATCATCCAGAAACACTTTTGCATGATCAAGGAACTAATGGTTTTGAAATCTTCTTGAATGCACTTGAACAAATATCATGTAATATTCTTTTTACTCACCCCAATGCCGATCACGGTAGAGAGCAGTTATTGGTCATGCTTAATGATTTTGTGAGTCGCCATTCTTCTCGTTGTTATGTCACTATGTCATTAGGTCACTCACTGTATTTAAACGCTTTGTGTTTGTTCGAAGGTGTTGCTGGTAACTCCTCTAGTGGCTTAATTGAGGCCCCTTTATTTAATACTCCTGTTCTTAATATTGGGCAACGTCAGGCTGGACGCATACGCAGTAATTGTGTTATCGACTCTTCCTTTGACTTCATGTCTATTAAACGTGGTTTGCAGACTATCCTTGATATAGGTACTAGAACCTATTGGCCAAGAGCTTTGCCATCTTCCTTTTCACCCCCCTCTGAACAGATCGTTTCCCATATTCTTAATTCTTAAGACATCTTTCACACTCGCTTTCTCGATAACTTTCTCCTTTTTTAATGAAACAGTTCGAATTTTATATATTAAACGCACTTCCCGAACATTTTTCTCAAATTTTGTCACCCCTTCCATTCTTCCACCATTTCTCTTGCTCTTAATTAAGCATTTCCTTTATTTATTTTTATCACTTCCATTATTTGTTATTCTGTGAGTATCTTCATCTTTTTAGCTTCTAGAATCTTTTCATGAAATCTCCTTTTGGGCCTAGTATTTTAATCACTGGAGGCACCGGTAGCTTTGGCAGGGCATTTATTTCAGAAGTTTTAAGTCTTTATGACAATATAGAACGCCTTGTTGTTTATAGTCGCGATGAACTCAAACAATGGGAATTAGCCCAGGCTTTCCCTGAAACTTCTTTTCCTCAATTACGCTTTTTTTTAGGCGATATTCGTGACAGAGATCGGTTACGTAGAGCCCTCCAAGGTATAGATGTCGTTGTTCATGCAGCGGCCCTCAAGCAAGTGCCTGCCGCTGAATATAATCCCATTGAGTTTATAAATACTAATGTATTAGGATCTGAAAATGTTGTACAAGCTTGTTTGGATTCTGATGTTCAACGTGTCGTTGCTTTAAGTACTGATAAAGCCGCAGCACCTATAAATCTCTATGGAGCAACTAAGCTTTGTGCGGATAAGCTTTTCATCGCAGCTAATAATATCAAAGGTAATCGAGATTTGCGGTTCTCTACTGTTCGTTATGGTAATGTTATGGGTTCTCGAGGTTCGGTTATTCCATTCTTCTTGAGTACCGCGAAAAATGGTTATATCCCAATTACTGATAATCGTATGACTCGGTTTAATATTCCTTTAATTGAAGGTGTTAGGATGGTTTTCTGGGCTTTACAACATTCTCTGGGAGGTGAAATTTTCATTCCTAAGATTCCTAGTTATTCAATTACTGACTTAGCAGAAGCTATTGGACCGAGCTGTTCTAAGTCTTTTGTCGGCATAAGAGCAGGTGAAAAAATCCATGAAGAAATGATTACAACTGCCGATAGTTTTACTACTTATGATCTTGGTAAGTATTATGTAATCCTTCCTACAGATGGGCATGCTAAGCGGCTTTATCATTATTCAGACATTGATTTCCATCCGGTTGATCCAGGTTTTTCTTATAATTCTGGTTCCAACATTGATTTCCTTTCTGTTGATCAGTTGCGGAGCCTCATTACCAAGCATATTGATCCAAACTTTCTACCAATTTGACTTTCAATGCCTCGCGATTTTATTCCTTATGGTCGTCATGACATATCCGAAGAAGATATTTCTTCCGTAGTTAAAGTACTTCGTAGTTCACATTTGACTCAGGGCGATGTTGTTCCTGCTTTTGAGGCAGCTATTTGTACTAAGGTTTCTTCAAGATACGCAGTTGCTACTACTAATGCTACAAGTGCCCTACACCTAGCTTGTTTAGCGTTAGAGGTGGGATTTGGCGACTATGTTTGGACATCTCCTATTACGTTCGTCGCTTCTGCCAATTGCGCACTTTTCTGTGGTGCATTTGTTGATTTTGTTGATATCTCCCCCGAAACAGGACTACTTGATATCAATCTTCTTGCTCAAAAACTCTATCTTGCTAAACAGACTAATACACTCCCTAAAGTTGTTATACCTGTTCATCTTGCCGGTGTTAGTTGTGACATGAAAGCATTGTATTCATTATCTTCTATTTATGGCTTCCACATATTAGAGGATGCAAGTCATGCGATTGGAGGCCGTTATCAAAATAAGCCTGTAGGTGCCTGTTCTTACAGTAAAATTACTGTATTCAGTCTCCATCCCGTAAAAATAATAACCTCAGGTGAAGGTGGTATTGCGACAACGAATGACTCTTCCTTAGCCTCTCGTATGACTGAGTTACGTTCGCATGGTATTACTAAGGATCCTTCAAGGTTTATCTATAAATCTCCTGGTCCATGGTTTTATGAACAACAATCTCTTGGTTTCAATTATAGACTCACTGATATTCAGGCAGCATTAGGATTGAGTCAACTCTCTAGACTCGATTCTATTATCTCAAGAAGGAACGAGTTATTTTCCTTCTATTTAAGGAATGTTGAATCGCTTCCCATACGTTTTCTTCATATTCCAATTGATGTTTTATCCTCAGTTCATTTGGCAATATTCTGTCTCATTGATCCAAATCCATTGCTCCATTATCATATCTTTGATTTTATGCGTAATAAAGGAATTGGTGTACAGCTTCATTATATTCCAGTACACTTGCAGCCGTTTTTTCAAAAGCTTGGTTTTAATAGAGGTCAATTCCCAAACTCCGAATCTTATGCACATAGTGCAGTTAGCCTGCCATTGTTTCCCTCCCTTTCACACTCGGAACAACTATATATTCTCGAGAGCCTCCATTTAGCTTTTTCCTTATGGAGCGATTGATATGACTGAATTATGTATTGGTACAGCTCAATTTGATCTCGAATATGGAATTTCCAACAAAATTGGAAAGCCAAGTATCGAATCAATTCAGCAAATATTATCGTTTGCAGAATTTAATAAACTCCGCTTTATAGATACTGCCCCTGTTTATGGGCAAACTGAACGGATATTGGGTGAATTATTAGCAACTTCTTCTCATTTTAGAATCATTACTAAGTTGTCTACGCAAAGTTTAAGTCCTTGGCCATTGTACCAATCTGAACTTTGGGAATCTGAATTTCAACTTAGTCTAAAAAATCTTCGTCAGAACAGACTATATGCTTTATTGCTGCATAATCCCTCAGACTTATTTCACCCAGACTCTCCTCAGCTTATTTCATGGTTACGTAGTCTTCTTGATCGTAATCTTGTTGAAAAAATTGGATTGTCTATTTATAATTCTTTTGATTTACAGGATCTTCCTCTGGATTTTATTCAACTTGTTCAGTTGCCGTTTTCAATTTTCGACCAGCGCTTATTGTTGGATGGCACCTTGTCTTTACTTAATTCTAAGGGAATTTCTATCCACGCTAGAAGTATATTCCTTCAAGGATTAGTTTTTATGAATAATTTTAATAGACCTTCTTTTTTTTCTGAAGCTTTTCAACGACATCACCAACTTTGGCTTGATCAATTAGCACTTAATAATGTATCTCCACTCTCCGCTTCTTTAAGTTTTATCCGATCTTTTAACTTCCTTGAGGCTGCTCTTGTTGGTGTCGAAAATCTTAGACAAATGACTGAGATTATTTGTAATTTCCAAGGAGATAATCACGTTCCATACTCTCTATATTCTCCAGACTGGGGCTGGCCACATGAGATTGATATTGACCCTCGGATATGGCCCCACCGTTGAAATTATCTGTACTTTTCAGTTCTTTGCTTTATTGCAACCTCTCCAATATTTTTATTACGCTTTTAAATGTCACTTTAGCAACTATTCATCCTAGGTGTTTTATTAGCAAGATATTTTACGTATCCGTTTTGTTTTGTTTTATTAAGGAGCACTTGGTTGTCCTTTCGCAATCCCCAATGCTTTATAATTCGTATATTCCCGCACTCTATTTCGTCCCTTATTCCCCTTTCATCTTAAGACTATTGCCGCTTATCGCTATCTCAGCTTTTGCAAAATATATTAGCCCAGCTCCTAACTTTATTTTTTTGTTTTCTTGACAATGACTGATCGTATCGCTGTAATTCTTCAAGCTCGTATGGGATCTACTCGTCTTCCAGGGAAAGTCTTGGCTGATCTTTCTGGAAAGCCTCTTCTCTCTTTTTTGATTGAACGGCTACAACGATGTCTATTGATTGACGACATAATTATCGCAACTACAACCAATTCTACTGATGATTGTATTGTAAATCTTGCCCACTCGCATGGTCTATTGGTTGCACGGGGTTCTGAACAAGATGTTCTTTCTCGTTTTGTGCAAGCTGCTGACCTTACTACAGCTCGTATTCTTGTTCGTATAACTGGTGATTGCCCTCTAATTGATCCACAGGTCTTAACGACAGCTATTGAGTTGTTTAGGTCAAGTGATGTTGATTACCTTAATAATTTTGAACCTCCCTCCTTCCCAGATGGTCTTGATGTTGAAGTATTTAGCCGTAATGCTTTATTACTTGCTCAAAGCCACTCCCAGAATGATATACAACGTGAGCATGTTACGTCTTGGATGACCGAAAGTGGTGAGTTACGAATTTCTACCTACCAACACAGTGAAGACCTATCGAGACATCGTTGGACTGTAGATGAGCCTGAGGACTTAGAAGTTATTCGTTCTGTTGTTAGCTTCTTTAAGGGGAATTCTGATTTTTCTTGGATTGATGTGCTTGATTTGTATTCTCGTAATCCAGAGATATTCTCCGCTAATACTCATTTTTTGCGTAATGAAGGGTCTTCTATTGGTCAGGGTCAGAAGCTTTGGCGTCGTGCAAAGAGAGTAATACCTGGTGGCAACATGTTGTTATCTAAACGTCCTGAACTGTTTTTACCTAATCTATGGCCAGCCTATTTTTCGAAAGCCAAAGGTTGCTATGTGTGGGATTTAGATGGCATCATGTATATAGATATGAGTATAATGGGTGTTGGTACAAATATTTTAGGTTATGGTAATCCTGAGGTAGATGAAGCAGTCCAATTTGCCATATCATCAGGAAATTTGAGTACTCTGAATTGTCCTGAAGAAGTTTGGTTGGCTGAAAAACTTGTAGAATTACATCCTTGGTCAGATATGGTTCGCTTTGCTCGTACGGGCGGCGAGGCAAATGCTATTGCTATTCGTATTGCAAGAGCTTTTACTGGTCGTGATACTGTTGCCATTTGTGGTTATCATGGCTGGCATGATTGGTATTTAGCATCGAATCTTCGCGATAATAGTAACCTTGAATCGCATCTATTACCTGGCCTGAATCCTATTGGTGTCCCTAACTGTCTTGAAGGTTCGACGCAGCCATTCAATTTTAATCGATTCGACGAGCTTGAGCATATTGCAAGCAAGCATTCTCTGGCTGCTGTAAAAATGGAGGTTCAAAGATCTGTTCCCCCGAATCCAGATTTTTTGCTTTCTGTCCGCGAATTGTGCAATCGTCTTGGCGCCGTTTTGATTTTTGATGAATGTACATCTGGTTTCAGAGAAACATTTGGTGGTTTACATTTAAAGTACGATGTAGCCCCTGATATTGCAATATTCGGCAAAACTCTTGGCAATGGTTATGCAATCACTGCTACGATTGGTAAAGAAGAAGTTATGCAGGCTGCTCAAAGTTCTTTCATTAGTAGTACATTTTGGACTGAGCGCATTGGCCCTTCTGCTGCCCTTAAAACCCTTGAGGTTATGAAGCGAGACACCAGTTGGGATACCGTTACCAATCTTGGTTTATATATGCGTGCTCATTGGCAAGCTCTTGCTGATCGACATGATTTATCTATTACGCAGTATGGTTTACCAGCTCTCTGTGGATTTTCTTTTAATAGTGATTATCACCTTCATTTTAAAACCCTTATTTCACAACAGATGTTGAAAAATGGTTATTTAGCAGATACCAGTTTTTACCCTTCAGTTTCTCACAACGAGTCCATTATTGACTCCTATATTTCTCATTTGGATGCCATATTCTCGCTAATTAGTGACTGCCAGAGAGGTCGCAATATTTACGATCTCCTTGAAGGTCCCGTTTGCCATAGCGGTTTTAAGCGACTTAACTGACTTAGTATGGTCATGTTCAACAATTCAAAAAATGTTTTGGTTATAGCTGCTCATCCTGATGATGAAGTATTAGGTTGTGGCGGCACGATTGCTCGTCATTCTGATGCCAATGATGAAGTCAATATTCTAATTGTTTCCGAAGGACTTACGTCTAGACAGACTAAACGTGATCGATCTTCCCTTGATCATGAGCTGTCAGACTTAATAACTGCGTCCCAAATTGCTACTTCTATCCTCGGAGCTTCCAGTATAGATTTTTTAAACTTTCCTGATAATAGGCTTGACTCTCTAAATCTTCTTGACCTGATTAAGCCGATTGAAGAGCGTATTTGTTTTTTTCAACCAGATTTGGTATACTTACATCATGCTGGCGATCTTAATATTGATCATCGTCTTTTGCATCAGGCTGTAGTTACCGCATGCCGCCCTACTCCTCATCATGTCGTTAAACTGCTTTTGAGTTATGAAGTTCAAAGTAGTACAGATTGGCAACCTTCAGGTTCGGCACCCATATTCACCCCTAATTGGTTTGTTGACATTTCCGACACCTTGGACCGTAAGCTTAGGGCTCTTCATTCATATTCCTCTGAGATGAGGCAGTGGCCACATTCTCGTTCGATTAAGGCAGTTGAACATTTAGCTCGCTTACGTGGTTCTCAGGTTGGTGTTGATGCAGCCGAGGCCTTCTCCCTTCTCCGATTTCTTGTCTGATGCATATACTTATTAGATGTGATGCATCTGATTTAATTGGCTCTGGCCATGTAATTCGTTGTTGCACTCTTGCACGAGTACTTGTTCGGCGCAAGGCAACAATTCATTTTATTTGCAGGCAACAATCTGGTGACTTGATTAGTCTAATCGAGACTGAATTTCCTGTTATTCGGTTACCTCAAGTCTCTTATTGCACTCAAACTGGCAGATCCTATAGATCTACCAATAGTTCCGAGTATGAAGCTTGGCTTGGCTGCTCCCAATTAGCTGATGCAACAGACACTATTCACGCTCTAAAGCATGAAGGTATCACTCATTTCAATTGGCTCATTGTTGATCATTATGGACTCGACAGTGCCTGGCAATCGGTAGTTAAATCTGAATTCTTTGTCAATACAGATAGTCACCCATTAAAATTACTTGCGATTGATGATCTTGCAAATAGGCCGCATAATTGCGATATTCTTTTAGACCAAAACTTCTTTGGATACGATACCCATGATCGTTATGAAGGTCTTGTTAATACTTCTGCTCTACTATTGTTGGGTCCACATTATGCTCTTCTTGGGCCTGAATATTCCTGTCTGCACCGTGTTTTAGATAATCGCAATGGTATTTTTCGTATTTTTGTTTTTTTTGGAGCAGACCCTGATAATCTTACTGCCTTAGTCTTGCAGGCTTTGATGCATGCTGATTACCAGTCACTAGCTGTTGATGTTGTCTTAGGTTTCAATAGTCCTCATCTAAAAACTATACAAGACATAGTCGAATCCAGACCCAATTTTTTTCTTCATGTTAATTTGCCAAGCCTTTCGGGGTTAATTGCTAGAGCGGACATCGGTATTGGTGCTGGCGGCACTAATACATGGGAACGCATCTGTTTAAAACTCCCTACTTTGGTATTTGCTAGTGCTCAGAATCAACTACTCTCATCCAGAGCTCTTGATCTCATTGGTTTAATTCGTTTATTTCCTTCACATCTTGACATTAATCCCTCCACTATCAAGTCTTTTCTAGATAAATTTTTAGCTCATTTGCCCTCTCTCTCGTCCACTAACTATATTACTGATGGACTTGGAGCTGAAAGACTTTGCTCTGCAATCCTTGGATATGACGATTTGCATTTTCACTCTTTTTGTAGCTTTGATCGACCTCTCCTTCAATACTGGTATGACCAATCTACTCTTTCTTCGTATCCTATATCTTCCCAGCATCGCAATCATCTACTTAGTGACTTTTCCCACATCTCCGACGATTTTAGCCATAATACCTTTATAATTTCCTCTATAAATCCAACCAGAGTTCCCGTTGGGTTCTTGACAATTTCTCGAGTGTATTCGGGTCGTATAGTTGATATCTTTTGTCACCTAGATTCACCACCTCAATGCAATGAATTCCCTCTGAAAATTGTTCTTTATGTGTTTAGGCATTCATCTATTCACTCTTGTAATTGTTTTGTATCCGCTTTACGGATGTTTGGCCCGGAGTGTTCATCAATCAAACCTACTTTCGAATCATCATCCGCTGACATTTCCTTTTCTATTCATCCTAAGAATTCATCCCAACTAGCCCCTTCATTTGTTTCTATTTTAATTGATTCATCCAGTTGGTTAATACATTATCTTTTACCATTATTTCGGGGTCTTTGGCAACGTGGTCATGTAATACGTCTAGTTCATCATCCAAGAGATCTCGTAACCGGGGACGTTTGTATAATTCTTAGCTGTAGCCACATACTATCGCCCCAGTGTCTGCAATTGCATCGCCACAATCTTGTTGTTCATGAAAGTAATCTCCCTCATGGACGTGGCTGGAGCCCAATGTCATGGCAGATTATCGAGCATTCCAACGAAATACCTGTAACCCTTTTTGAAGCTTCTTCTTCCCTTGACTCTGGACGTATTTACCTTCAACAAGTAATACACTTGGATGGTACTGAATTAATTGACGAATGGAGGCAGATTCAAGCTTCCACTACTGTAGCCATCTGCTTTGAATGGTTTGACTCCTATCAATCTGTTGTCTCTTCTTCTTTTGAGCAAATTGGTACGCCTACTTTTTTTCCAAAGCGCACCCCATTAGACTCAGAACTTGATCCTAATAAGAGCCTAGCTGAACAATTTGACTTGCTTCGATCTGTCGATAATGATCGGTATCCTGCCTTTTTTAGTATTCGTGAGAGGCTTTATAAGGTTTATATCGATATTTAGCATATAGCTTTTAATTTTGATTTTTATCTGTATAATTATTCTTTGTTACATATAATATTTATGCTATTGTCATTTAAGGCAGTATTTTCTAACATCATCCTCCTATGACTTCTAGCATACTTCAAACTTATCTTAAACAAGGGTTTGTTATTGGGCGATCTATAATTCCGATTTCTTTGATTAACGCTACCCTTGCAGAACTTGCAATTCATTACGACGTATCTGCTCGCCAAATACCCTCTTTTTGCTCCTCAAATGATTTTTTAGATTATTCTTTTGCCGCTTATAAGCGACAAGAAATCGCATCCAAAAAATTAAAGTCACGAAAGTATGATATTTCTCCCATGCTTTCTTCATCATTCAAAATTGTTTCTCTCTTAACAGAGTTATTAGATCAACTCCATTCTTCTGCATATACTGTTGATAAATTACAATTTAGGTTCGATGATGGTTCTAGATCACTATGTCTGCATCAGGAGATGTTCGGAATGAGGACACACTCTACCATCACTTGTTGGTTCCCTTTATGCAATACCAACAAAAATCAAGGTGGCTTAAGTGTCATTCCATATTCGCACTTGTTGGGACATCTTCCTCATAAAATGATCAAAAATAGTTTTAGTTTTAGTTCCCACGGAGTTGATTTCCAAAGTACTCTTATGCCGAATTGTGAGCCTACTATCACATTGGACACTAATCTAGGTGATGTTGTCTTCTTTCACCCACTCCTCGTGCATGGCACCTCTCTACCAATGAAACCCAATTTCAATAGAATTACTCTTGTTTTTAGGGCTGATAATGTATCTGATATGGAATATTTGGCAAATGAAGCTTGTGATACTCAATTTATTCCCCAAATCTAGAGTTATGCATGTTTTAACTGCGCACCAAATTTCCTTGTTTCCTTGGCCTGGATTGATTCATAAATTTTTATTATGTGACGAGTTTATCATCATGGATAAGAGTCAATTTAGAGCACGATCATTTATGCATCGATCACATATCGAAATCAATAAATCTCCTTTTTGGATTACTTGGCCTATATATAATCCAACAAAGTTGCAATCTATTTCAGAATTAAGTTTTTCAAATCCTGATTTGTTCAATGCATGGATTAAAAAAACATATACCCAGATTCGACATCGCTACTCAAAATGTCAGCATTGGAGTGACACTGCTACCTATCTAGATGATCTTCTTCAATTTTGTGGCAGCGCACACTTTGATAACACTCCACTTTCAGTATTTATACATTTTCTTGCTTATCTAAAGAAACGTTTTCAACTTAGCACTAAGATAACACTTGAATCCGAATTGAATAATTTATGCACGGAATCTCCCACCTTGCATTTAATATCTCATATCAATTGTACGGACCCTGATATTTATCTGCTCGGCAATAATGCCCGTTCTTATTTTGACTTCAGTTTATGTCCTACTATAAAAACTTCATTGTATATCCAATCTTTCAATTACGATAGATTTTTATCTTTTCAATCAACACCAAAAATTCTTTCATTCCTTCATTCCCTTAGCTATTTAGGATGGGATCAATTTATACGTGTTCTGTTTGATGATAATGTGTCAAAGAGTTTCTTAATTAGATCAATGTCAATGAATAACTATGGAGTGGGTAATTCATTTTATGAATCTCACGATATGTTTGCTTCTTGTTTATAGTATTTAGCTATGAATTTTTTTAGTTTTTTTGAGGGCAGAGTTGATCATGAAATTCGCTATGTTGATCAGCATATATGGCATTCGTCTTTTTCTAAAGAGCCATTTTTCTTTAACAAAATATCTTCTCAATTAACTTTTGAAGCTATGTCTTCGCAAATTAATTGCTATCTAAGTATATGTCACTTAGATGGTATCATCTTACGATCTCTTCCCTTTCATAATCTCAAAAACTACTTATTAAATGCTAAAAGTCTGTATTCTTTTGGGCAGTCTTTAAAATCTGCATTTAACGTCAACGTCAAATATATTATGCCCGTGACTCCATATAATGATGATTATATTCATAGATTTTGCACTGACTTTTTTGCCAATGAGCTAATAGGGTATGAAATTATCAGCGGTTGGTATGATACGACGACAAGTTCTAGCTTATTTGAGCCCTTTATATCCAGAATTGATCTGGACAGTCAAATTATTTGTCTTGAGGTTGATCATATGTTTCGTCAGTCTCAAATGCACTTATATCATGCTATTGATTTTATTCATAAATTTTCACCCCGTAATGTTTGGATGCCTCATCTGGGATGTGGAGTATTTCTATACCCTCAACTGCTAGAATCGTTATATTGCGATATAACCTTGTTAAGTAGTGTGCCAAAATCGCTTTCATGGATTGATGTTTGTCGCAATATAAATACTGAAGCTGCAGCAATTGCCTTTGCCACCGATTCTCCATTTGATAGCGCTTCTGCACTAAATACTTACCGAGCTTACTTTAACAACTAATTATGATTAGTACCAAAATCATTGCTGAAGTCTCAGCAAATCATGCAAATTCGTTGGATATAGCCAAAGCTTTGGTTACCGAGGCTTCTAAAGCCTCAGCACATTTTGTCAAGTTTCAACTATATTCAGCTTACTCGGATATCGTCAAACTTCCAGGTATTAATTATCCAGAGCTTATATCAAAGCAGATAAGTCGTGATTCCGAACTTATATCTCAGTTCAGTGTCCCTCTTGATTGGTTAAGCATTCTTTATTCCCATTCACAATCATTAAATATTAATCTTATTTACTCATGTAGTGATATAGAACTACTGCCCTTAGCAAAGCAGTACTCTTCCGTCTCTACTCTCAAGATCGCTTCTTGTGATGCAACTAATCTTCGCCTGCTTTACGAAGCATCGAAGCTATTTGACGATCTTATTATTTCTACCGGCGCCTTGTCTCTTGCTGACATGAAAGACTTAGTTCTCTTTCTGGAGAAATATTGTGGTTTCAAGGGAACTTATTCCTTTCTATATTGTATCTCTAAATATCCGTGTAATTCAACAGATATACACCTTAAGACCATAGAATATTTGCGTTCTGAGCTTTGTACTCCGATAGGATATAGTGATCATTTACCTGGTATCACTGGGTGCATTACATCTCTTCAATACTTTCCATCATATATCGAAAAACATTTTCAACTTCCCAATTATGATACTGTCGATTCTTGTGTCAGTTGTACTCCCCACGAATTATCACAATTAGTCGATGCTCTTGCCTTCTCTGATCGTATCGATCCTGATATTTCAAATGAACGTACCAATGTGATGTATTTAAGGTCACCCTATAATTCTAGACAGATCAACAGTCTTGAAAGTATTGATTTTGTTAGACCTGGCCTTGGATTAAACTTACATGACTCTATACAAGCTGTTATGCAAGATAATCTTGATGCTAAAATGATTAATTCGAATTGGCCTAGTAATGATTAGTCAATTATATCTACACCCTGGCTCTTGGTCATCATCGAATTTCGTGGCAAGCCAAAATTTGTCTGATTTTCAAATCCTTCGTTGGAAAGATAGTAACTCTATAACTTCTCGGATGGATAATTGTCTTTCTTTCTTAGATTCTATATCTTCCGCCCAACACATTGATTTAGGCTGTGGTTTAGGTCACTTAATTCAAAATCTTACTTTAGCAAATTATCAACTCATCCAGGGCGTGGAAATTAGTGACTCTATTTATGAACTATTATTATCCAGGTTGCCAAAATCAAACAACCTTAAACTCTACAATTCCTCTATTCGTGACGCATTGCCTTTTTTACAATCACAACTATCCATAAGACCTTTATCTATTTCTATGATTGGAGTCTTGCAAAACTGCGAAGAAAATCCATTTACTCTTCTGTCAGATCTCCTTGCACAACTTTCCCCTGATTTTATTTATATCACGACAAAAGCGTCTTGGGATTTAAGCGTCCTTAAACGATTTGACCCTTATACTCAACTTCACACACTTTTTTATCTTCCTGAGCTGCTTGATTTGTTTAATCGATTTGGTTACTTACCTGTCAATATTTCAACTCCTTCCAATTCTCCATTTTCTGGATTTAATTACAGATTTGTATTTATCCCCATACAAGAATAATCCTTTATCTTTGTGTCTTGCCACTCTATGAATTATACCATAGCTATTGATCTACTAGCTTATTTCCTCTAAGTAATTAGTCTTTTATGACCACTGATTTTCATTTAGTAACAACTTCCGATCCTCGTCTTCGGAGTAATATAGATCAAGAATATCTTTTTTTAGGTAAATGGTGTCAAACGTTTGAAACCACAGAGCAATTTAAAGCTTTTGCGCATACTTTTGCTCGACCTTATGGTCTAGATTCTCGCCAAAAAGATCATGATTTTGTTACATTAAGAAACCTTGAAAGAGCTATTTTCCCTGATCTAATAAAAATTTTATCGCTAACTCATTCTAGCAATACAGATCATCGTTATTGGAACATTATTCTTGGGCATTGGTTTCGACGATATCTTTCTATTATTGTTAATCGTGTAAACTCACTTCAGCAGTGTCTAAATGAATACAATCCTGTCTCTACTTCTATACTTATTTCCTCATATAATCTTGTTTCCAATGACTCGCTCACCTCCATTCTTGCATGCAATGATGACAGATGGAATCATGAACTTTATGCCCGCATATTATTTCTCCTTGACTACCCCCAGCTTGAATTCTTTCAGGTCTATGATTCAAATAGGGAGCCTTATTTTACGTTGCCAACCCAGACTAGCTTTGGCGTAAAGTCTAATATAATTCAATATCTACGCGAAATATGCCATAATCTATCGTTCCGTATGCAACGTGATAATGATGCAGTCTTGCTAAGTACTTATCTTCCTAAATGGAAAGAACTACTTCTTCAAGTTTCTATGGGGCAATTTCCAGCCCTCCTTTATGTAAAGCCTTTCTCTCAACAATGCTCTTTTGATTTTGTGTTAAGAGCTCAGTTGGCAGATCGGTTATGTCCAAGATTTGACAAATCGCTTGAAGCTATTGCAAGACTCTTCGTTTTTGAATTACTTCCCGCTTGTTATCTTGAAAATTTTAGCGAATTGAGGTGTCAATCAAAACGTTTACTATTACCTGCTAAGCCGAGATCGATTTTTCTTAGTAATAATTTTCTCGTTCATGATGTTTTAAAAATTTGGGTTGCAGAAAAAGTTCTCAATGGAACAAAATATATTGTTGGCCAGCATGGTAATCATTATGGCACGCATCGTTATTTTTCTAATCCATCAATTGAGGAGATTACTTCGGATCGTTTCATCACATGGGGGTGGTCTGACGGATTAGAACAGCATTCACCAGCATTCGTATTAAAGGGTCTTAATAAAAAGCTTTTTAATTATTGCCCAAAGGGACATCTTTTGCTTTTAGAAGATAGTTTGCCCAACCGTAATAGAACTTGGGATCAATATGCAGAATTTCATAAGTATTTTATAGACCAACAAAGCTTCATAAGCACCCTGAATCTGAATATTTATCTTCGTACTCGTATACGCCTCCATCCTGCTCATTCATCCTTAACTTGGTCGGATAAATCCCGATGGTTATCATTTGATTCTAACCTTAAATTTGATTCTTCTGCAAATCATAGATTCTCTGCAAGTCTTAAGTATCGCTTGTTTATTTTCAGTTACGACTCTACTGGTATATTAGAAGCGTTGTCTAGAAATATGCCTATGTTAGCTTTTTGGGATAATCATCTCTTGCATTTACGAGACAGCGCTTTACCATATTATCAAGCTTTAAATGATGCAGGAATTTTGCATTTTTCACCATCATCATGCTCTCGTCATATTAATATGATTTGGGATGATATACCTGGTTGGTGGTTATCTCAGGAGGTACAGTCTGCACGTCATTTTTTCTGTCAACGCTTTGCTAATCCTGACAATACATTCTTTTCTGGTTTGACTAATTTGTCATCCATTTTGCAATTTTGACCTTACTTTTACTTGCTAATTCAAGTTTTCTAAAATTATTATTCTTCTTTTCTTAACAGTTCATCTTTTGAATTATATTCGCCAATGCCCATATCTCATAACGGAGCGTACCCTTTTTTTTTAACCATATTTAATTTTTATCTCCAGTCGTCCTTGTATTTTTTCAATCTCAGTATCCACTCATTAGGTATAATATAGGCATATTCGGATAGTCGGGATGTCCTCATCTCTAATACTGGACCTCGGTTGCGGTAAAAAGAAACGGCATGGAACAATTGGTGTCGATTTTAATGCATGTACTAATCCTGACATTGTGCATAATCTCAATGAATTCCCCTATCCATTTAATACTGCTTCTGTCGACAAAGTAATTATGGACAATACTCTTGAGCATCTGCAAGATTTAATATCTGTCATGGAGGAAATATATCGCATTGTTAGACCTGGTGGCACTGTTAAAATTATTACGCCATACTTTAGATCGGTTTGGGCGAGTGCTGATCCTACTCATTTGCATTTTTTTTCAACAATTTCATTCTCATTTTATGATCCTAATCATATTATTTGCCAGCGCTATCAATATACTTTTGCTCGTTTTAAAACCCTTAAAATTGTTTTCAATGAGACAATCAAAGCTGATCCTCTCAAAAATTTAATTGTTGCCTTTGCCAATAGATTCCCTTGGACTTATGAGTATAGGCTCAGCCATTTCTTTCCGCTTGATGATATATCTTTTTACTTAGTGCGTATTTAGCTGTGATTTTCTGTGTACAATGAAGCTTTCACTTTGTATTCCAACCTTCAATAGAGCCCTTTCCTTAGATAACTGTCTACACTCAATAGTCATCTCAGCCTATTATGTTGATTTTGATTTCGAGGTGATTGTCTCAAGTAATTGTTCTACCGATGATACAGACACTGTCGTATCTCAATATACATCGACCTTACCTCTTGTTTATTCTAAAAACTCTGAAAATCTTGGAATCCCCCAAAATTTTCTGAAGGTAGTTTCTCTAGCAAAGGGTGAGTTCGTTTGGCTGATCGGAGACGATGATCTGCTTCTTCCTAATTCACTTTTGGACCTTTTTAAGCTTTTAAACAGGTACCCCCACGTAGACTTTTTCTATGTCAATTCTTATAAACTTAGTTTTAACCATATTACTGCTTTCGCTCATCCGTTTGATACATATAATCTTCCTAAAAAGATGCAACGCTTTTCAAATTATTCATCAGATGGTCAGCTTGATTTTTTAGATTTAATTCATCCTTCTATTTCTTTTGATTTCCTAGGTGGTATGTACTTATCTGTATTTAGGCATAGCCATTGGTCCCTTCATTCACATATTCTATGTCAAGCAGCTGTTTACTCTCATGATATATTCTCACACTTTGACAATACTTTTCCACATGTGAGAATTTTTTCTCGTGCATTCTCACAGTCAAAGGCATATTTTAATTCAAAGCCACTGATTGTTTCTTTATCTGGTATTCGAGAGTGGTCTTCCCTGTACCCTCTTGTCAGGAGTATTCGTCTTATTGAAGCACTTGATTCATACCGGGAGGTTGGCTTGCCATTTTATAAATATTATTATTGTAGGAATTATACACTTGCATATTTTATTCCAGATTTCATCTTTATGTGCCTCAACCCACACAAGTCTGGTATTAAGTTTGTCTCTTTTAAGCAATTGCTCCCAAATCTTCTATTTCCAAATTTCTATTTCTCAATCCTAACTATTTTTATGCGAAAATTGCGTTCATTTTTTTTTGCGGTTAGTTAAACTGTTTTTCATCTTTCATATTTATGTATGGTAAGATTATAGTTGCTCTGTCTTTTTTCTCGTTAAAGCATGAGTCAACATTTGAAACAGGTTGTTTCCTGTGAACTATGCGGTGGCACGAATCTTTCACAGGTTCTCGATTTGGGAAATCATCCTTTGTGTGATGATTTGATTCCTATTGACTCAACTGTATCGTGTAAAGAGTATCCCATTCAGATATTATTTTGTCCTCAATGCTCTACCGCTCATCAGAGATTTCAAGTTACAAAAAAGATATTGTTCCCTACTAGTTACCATTATAGATCCCGATTTACAGCTGATGTTTTAAATGGCATGCACTCACTTGTTGAAGATTGTGATCATAGATTTGGTCCATTGCAGTCCAAATTAATTTTAGATATTGGTTGTAATGATGGAAGTTTGCTTAATTTTTTTGCTGAGAGAGGTGCTAAGACTATAGGCATAGAGCCGACTGCAGCTTCTATTGATGCTAAATTAGCAGGCCACGTAGTTTATGATGATTACCTATCGCCTGACTTGGCGAATACAATTATATCCAAACATGGCCACCCAGACTTTATTACTTTTACAAATGTCTTTGCGCATATTGATGATTTGAATTCAGTCCTGCTTTCTTTAAGTCGATTAATGTGTGACACCACTATTGTGGTAATTGAAAACCACTATTTGGGATCAATTATTGATGGCAATCAATTCGACACCTTTTATCATGAGCATCCTAGAACTTATACTCTTACTTCCTTTACTCATGTTATATCCAAGCTTGAATCTAGACTACTAACTTTTGATTTTCCTGCTAGATATGGTGGAAATATTAGAATTGCGTTTTCCCGATGTTCTCTTTTTGACTACTTAAATAAATCATCTTATAAAGATATCTTGGTTAGAGAGAGTTTGTTCGCTCACGACTTTACTCAAATGACTTCAAATATTGAGGAATGGAAGGTATCTAAGCGTGCTGAAATTTTATCTTATGTTGATCATTCTGGGCCATTACGTGCAAAAGCATTTCCCGGCAGAGCTGCTATTCTTATAAAGTTGCTTAATCTAGATGAATCTATTGTTTCCGCTGTTTATGAGAAGCCGGGTTCTCCCAAGATTGGCCATTTTGTTCCAGGCACTCGAATTCAGATCAGATCTGATTCCGAGCTCTTTGCTTTTGCAGATCAAGATATGCCCATTATAAACTTTGCTTGGCATATTTCAAATGAAATAAGATCCTATCTTTCTAAAAACTTATATACCGGCTTCGTTATTGACATACTTTAGCTCATTTAGATTTATGCGTACGTATTTGCCTTTGAAGTCAATTCTTATCGTTGGAGGTGGCAGGTGGTCACGAGTCATCTTAAATGTCCTTGACATACATTTGCCCTTAAATATTGCGATATCAATTTTTTCAAAAAAAAATATCTCTTTCATGCGTAGATGGGCAAGGCTAAATTTATCTCATAGATCGTTTCATTATTACTCGTGTTTGGATGATGTTTGTTTTGCCGAGCATTCTGCATGCATTGTAGCGAATTCTGCTCATGATCATGAATATATCGCAGCTAAATCTTTATTGTTTAATGTTCCTGTTTTAGTCGAAAAACCCTTAGCCCCTTCGCTTGACGCTGTGCATAGGTTAATTACTCTGGAACAACAAACGAAATCCAAATTATGCTGTTCACTTGTTTTTTCTTTTGCAAAATATATTCAACGCTTTGTTGACAGTTGTGCTTTCCTTTCCAAGCCCATTTATTTACAGTTTGATTGGTTAGATTCTTTTGCACAAATTAATTATGGCGAATCGAAGTCTTTTGATCCATCTATACCGGTGTTTGTTGACTGTCTTCCACATATATTCTCAATCATTTCACCTTTGATTGATGTTAGTAATGCATCCATCTCTGACCTGATACTCAATAATGGAGGTTCTAATGTTTGCATCAATCTTTATGCCAATAAATCCACTCTTTCACTTAATATTGCTCGTAACTATGTAAAGCGTGTTAGGCTTATAAAATTGTACGATTCAAATCAACAATCTATCTCTTTAGATTTCTCTACAGAGCCAGGTGTTCTAGATGTTTGCGGTGAATCATTTTCAGCTGACCCTTTATGGGGCCGAGAATCATCACCTCTTGCCTCTATGTTGCTAAGTTTTCTTGATGGTGTTCTAAGTGGAACATGGGATGATCGATTTAATTCTCATAACTCAATACCCTCTTCATGTCTTTCAAATTCCTTAATGCCAATCTATCATCAAAAACAAGATGCTTGGGTTAGTTTCGTCTCAAACAGTTTCTCTCATGTTGTCAATAAAGCTGATCTCGCTTATGCTTTAAAGGAAATATCTATGCGGTAAAAATTCTTTCTTATCTTCTTTTCTTATGAGTAATATGATTTATGGAGTAACCGTTACTCCATTGACACAAATCTCTGATAAACGTGGAACAGTCATGCATATGCTTAATGTAGATTCTTCTGTATTTGAGCGATTTGGTGAGATATACTTTTCGTGTACATATCCTGGAGCTATTAAAGCATGGCATTTGCATCAACAGATCACCTTGAATTATGCATGTGTCATGGGTAAAGTTCAGATCATTCTTTACGACGATCGCTCCTTTAGTACTACCAATGGTATGGTTCAGGAATTATTTCTCTCCCCCGAATGTTATTCATTGGTCACTGTTCCTCCAAACATTTGGAATGGATTTAGATGTATCGGCTCTGATACAGCAATTGTTGCTAATTGTGCGACACAACCTCATGTTCCTTCAGAGATCACGCGAAAACCTGCCTTTGACCCTTCTATTCCATATCAATGGTCCTCATTATTTTAATATATTAAATTGAACTTGTATTTTTCTTGTATAATGCATTAAATTACCTCTTTTCACCTCTACCTATGCTCCCTTGTGTGCATGAATACGCAACTTGATGCCTGACGTACCCTTATGCCTCTCTCCATATTTATTTACCCATCCACTATATTCTAGATATCACAGACCCCTTTAAATGTTTTAAAGCAATTTTCTCATGTCAAATTATTCTGATGTATTCAACTTTTTTCATGGTCGGCGTGTTTTAATTACTGGTCATACAGGTTTTAAGGGCTCTTGGCTAACCTTCATCCTTTCATCTCTTGGAGCAGAAATACTTGGGTTTTCATTACCTGCTGCTGAATGTTCTTTATTTAATTTGTTGGATCTATCACCTAAAATTAAAGATATAATAGGTGATGTACGTGATGCTAATTTCCTTTCTGAAATCCTCCATTCATTCCAGCCAGAGGTAGTATTTCACCTTGCTGCTCAACCTCTTGTTCGTGAGTCTTATGATGATCCTTTAACAACCTATTCAACAAATATTATTGGCTCTGCAAATTTGTTAGATGCTATTAGGCTCTGCGACTCAGTTCGTTCCCTTGTCTATGTTACTTCTGATAAATGTTATAAAAATGAAGAATGGCCTTGGGGTTATCGTGAAAATGACAGGCTCGGAGGCAGGGACCCTTATAGTGCTTCGAAGGCAGCATGCGAACTAATTTTTTCATCTTATAGATCGTCTTTTTTTGACAAGCGTATTACATTAGGCGCCGCATCAGTTCGAGCTGGTAATGTTATTGGTGGAGGAGATTTTGCGCTCGATCGTATTGTTCCCGATTGTATTCGTTCAATTCAATCTGGCTCCCCGCTGATTTTGCGTAATCCCTGCTCAACGCGACCTTGGCAACACGTATTAGAACCATTATCTGGTTATTTACTCCTCGCTTACCATCTTTATCGTAGTCCATCTAATTATTCTGGTGCTTGGAACTTTGGCCCTCCATCCACCAATGCCATGACTGTCAATGAAGTCGCTTCTTCAATTTTTTGTCATATTGGTCGAGGAACAATAGAGGAACTTGTCTCTGGACCCCTTAACCATGAGGCTGCTCTATTGCAGCTTAATTGTGACAAAGCCTTTCACTACCTTGGCTGGGAGCCTAGATGGCATGTTAAGGAAACACTCAAGCAGACAGCTCTTTGGTATAAAGATTGGTTAGATGGAGACGATATTTCTATGGTGACTCATCAGCAATTTAAATTTTATTTTCCGGAGTTTTAGCATGATTCATGACGTGGTCACTTACCCACTTCGTCAGATTTTCGATGAACGAGGTAAGGTTATGCACATGCTGCGAGAGGATTCTTGTCAGTTTAAGCAGTTTGGTGAAATTTATTTCTCAACAGTTAATCCAGGAGCTATCAAGGCTTGGCGACTACATAAGTTGATGACGCTTAACTATGCAGTTGTTCATGGTCATATCAAACTTGTTCTCTACGATGACAGATACGATAGTCCTTCTTATGGTGTTATTCAAGAATTATTTATCTCGCCTGAAAACTATCAACTTATTACTATTCCCCCACTTATTTGGAATGGTTTTAAATGCGTTGGCCCCCAAACTGCTCTTGTCGCTAACTGTGCTACAATTAAACATTCGAACTCAGATATCTTGAGGCTTCCTTTCGATGACAAAAGCATTCCCTATGGTTGGTCTTCTAATTTTTTTTGATGATACTTTGAGTATATAGCATGAAAGTCATTCTGCTGGCAGGTGGATTAGGTACTCGTATTTCTGAATATACTGAACACCTTCCTAAGCCTATGATCCGTATTGGTGATAAACCCATTCTTTTTCATATTATGCAAATTTATGCTCGTTTTGGGCATAAAGACTTTTATGTTGCACTTGGCTATAAGGCTGAGGTTATCAAGGAGTATTTCCTAAATTATCGCGTATTGAATGCTGATTTTTCTGTTGATTTCAGTACTGGTGTTGTTAATCCTATACAAGAACCACCTATTGATTGGTGTGTCACTCTTGTGCACACTGGTGATGAAACTATGACTGGTGGTCGTGTTCGTCGTATGAAGAACTTCATCGGCAATGAGACATCTATGATTACATATGGTGATGGTCTTGCCGATATCAATGTTGATGATTTACTTTCATTCCATCGTAATCACGGAAAATTAGTCACCATGACATCAGTTCGACCAGCTGCTCGCTTTGGTGAATTATATCTTGATGGTCCAGTTGTTAAAAGCTTTCAAGAAAAGCCTCAGCTTCAAGATGGGTGGATCAATGGTGGGTTTTTTGTCGTGGAACCTGACTTTTTTGACCTTATTGAAGGTGACCATACTCTCCTTGAGCGTGAGCCGATTGAATACGCCGCGTCCATTGGTCAGCTGATGGCTTATCGTCATGAGGGTTTCTGGCAATGTATGGATACTAAGCGTGAGCATTCCCTCCTTGAATCTTTGTATAGCAAAGGAGCTCCTTGGTTATAATTTCCTATGCGCGTTTTGTTAACAGGTGGTTCAGGTTTTTTAGGAAGCCGAATTGCTCTTTTTTTATCCCAACAGGGTCATCATGTCATTGTTGCAACACGTTCTTTATCCAAACTTAGCTTCAGCCATTCATCCTTAGAATTTAGGGTTATTAATTGGGATTGCAATCAATCTCTTCAATCTCTTTGTAGCGGTGTTGATGCTCTTGTTCATGCAGCTGGAATGAACGCCAAGGATTGTTCTTTATCGCCTTCTTCTGCGATTAAATTTAATGCTTATTCAACTGCTCGTTTGTTAGACTCAGCTACTCAATCAAATATCAAGCAATTTTTTTATTTTTCAACAGCTCACATTTACGGAAGTCCTCTTGCTGGAGAGATTACTGAGTTTTCAATCCCATCAAATTCTCATCCCTATGCAATTTCTAATATTATCGGTGAAAAATTTGTGCAAGATATTGCTTTAAGATCAGACATGCACTGTACAATTTTGCGTTTGTCCAATGTTTATGGTCCCCCCATTTCACCAAATATTGCATGTTGGCATTTATTTGTGAATGACCTTTGCCGCCAGGTTGTTTTAGATCAAAAAATTGTTATCCGCAATGACGCTGGTGTTGTTCGCAACTTCCTGCCCATTACAAATCTGTGTTATTTAGTATCATCTCTTTTGAACAATGATATTCGCGAGTTATCATCTGTTTCTCCCAATATTATTAATGTAGGCTCTTCTCATTCTTTTACGCTTTTAGAAATAGCTTCCTTAATTCAGACTAGTGCATCTTCTTTATTTGGGTTTTCTCCATCAATCCATTTTAGTGGAAATAATTTGACACCTCCGCTTCACTATTCTAGTCTTTATAGTGAGATTTTATCTGACATCTTCACCATGAGTCATTCTTCCGAGATTGATAACCTTTTAAGATTCTGCAGTAACCACTCTTTTGAATTATCTTTTTAATCTCTTTGCTTCTGCTGTTTGATTCTGTAATGTTTTTTACACTAGCTCCTTGCTTTTCATGTCTACGAATCTTTTTTGGCTACTTTAGTGTCTAATTATACTTTTTCGCTTGCTTTAGTTCTTACTTCTTTTAATTCTGAGAAGTACATTTTTCGATCGTTATCAAGTGCCTTTTTCCAGATTAAGCCATTTAACGAAATAATCATTGTTGATCATGGCTCTACAGATAATACAGTTGACATTATCCAGCAATTTCTTGCGACACATACATGTTCATCTTCTGTTCGGTTCTTTCAACTTATGAGGAATTTTGGTGGACCTGCGTGGTCTCGTAATCTTGGTATCAAACATGTACAGTCCGATTATACTTGCTTTCTTGACGCTGACGATCTTTGCTCGTCCGATAGATGCCAAATAATCTCCGATCATCTAATCAATAAACCTGACATTGTTTTTCATTCGTGTATTCAATTTTATGATCTAATTCATCAACCACAAATAATAAAACCCACTTCTTTCTCTAAGAGTTACAATAATTATGCTAATAACGTCTCGTCCTATTCTTTGTCTAAAGACATATTGTTAAATGGCATGATTACAGCCGTCGGCTCTTATAGTATTTCTACTAACATCTTGAAATCACATAATTTTTTAGAAAGCCGCGAGGTCATTGGTGCAGAGGATGCTATTCTTCTTCTGGATATTTTGATTTCATCTCCTATTAAAGCTCTTCATATTGGCAAGCCTCTATTGTATTACTATATTGGTAGTTTTTCTTCTCAGTCTTCTGTGAAGCCTATACGTCGAACCCTAACGTCTCCTAAAAATACCATCAGAAATGTCAATTATATTCTTGATCATTACTCTTCTTCTTTTGATTTTATACCCTACCGTCTTTGGTTTTCCCTACACTTTAGTTATGCCAAGATGTGTTTGTTTCACAAAATTCTGCTCGACATCTTGTTTGAAAAATCTTTGAAGTCACTCTTATATCTCTGCTATTGCATTAGGCTTGTTTTTACCCCCTATTTTTACAATGTCAGGCTTCAGTCTGATTTCTTCCATTTTATGGTAATGTTTAGACTTAATTCCTTGTAATGCAATCATTTATTTCTTTTTTTGCGATTCCTTCCTATCAGCTTGGTTTTGCTTCACTGTTTTATATCTTTGTCCTTTATCTTGCACTTCGGACTTTTTTCAACAGGTTTTCTGCAGCAAATAAGGTATTCCTGCCTTTTCTCTTGACTTGTTTGTTTCTTAGTTTATATGTCTTTTTTCTTTACCCTCATCTGTCTGTTTCAATAATGATATCGCGATTTTATTTCGGCGTTGGTCTGTTTGTTTTTGCGTTTTCTAATTTTAAAATTAATACAGTATATTTTATCCGTTCATTATATCTTTTTTCTTTTGTAGAGTATTTTCATACCAAGTTGCTGGGCTTCCATCCTTTCTATATAATTAATCATTTTAATCTAGCTAATTTAAGTGCTTTTTCAAGAGCTGAATTTGTCTCAGGTTCTTTCCGTCTTTACGGGCCAGCCCTTAATTCAAGTATATCAGCCTCGCTTATAGCCGTTCTTTTGCTTCTGATTATAAGAAAATCTATATTTTCACAGTCTAATCCTGTTTTAAATCATCTTCATTTATTTGATTATTTAGCACTTTTATTTGTCTTTTTGCTTTCTGGCTCTACTGTTGGCTTCTTTGTTTTAGGCATTGGTATTTTATTTTATCTCTCGAAGATTTTGTTATTATGTTTTAAGTCTTTTGCAATAAGTAAAGGTTTTATTTACACTTTAGTTGCATCAGCATTTGTTTTTGTTCTTTTCCTTTTGTCCGATTTTGGCTTTCAACTCTTCTCTACAAAGCTAAGCCCTGGCTATATTTATTATGTCCTGGAAGATAAGCTGAACTCTATCTCTTTTGATAATATTATTGATTTTCTTTTTGGTAGCTCGCAAAACCTTATTGTTTCAAAAACTTCTATTGGTGGAGATTTTGTTCTCCTTAATATGATTTCTATTTGCGGCTTAGTTCCTTCTTCTATATTCTTTATCGCTTTTTTTAGGCTGTCGAAAGTGCTGAACCTTCAACTATCTTTTTTGGTTCTTTTGATTTCAACCATTCATTACGGTTCAATTTTTAACTTTGTAGGTCAAGTTTTTATCGCTATTCTCTATTCAACGACTTACGAAGAGCTATCTTCCTCATGATTCTATTTCTTCAACCTTTTTGCCTGGCACCTTTTAATTTTTTCCTCATTCTCCCTTTTTAGATACTTTTTATACACTTTTTCTAACTTGCTTCACGCTTTTTTAGTTTTTTGATATTTGATTTCTTGCTCGTAATACTTTTGGCTTGTCAACGACATATAATCCAGTAAGTTTCAGGGTTTTGATTTTTTTATCGGTTTATCAATATCTTTGTTGGAATTGTTTATTATTTAATTTTTCTCGGCCTCCATCTCTACCGCTTGTATATATCGCCTGAAGACGCACTTTTCCGCCTAACTCAATCTAATTTCTTTGAAAATATATTCGATCCCCCAACTTTTTCAAGTTACTATCTTTGGTTCCTCGAGTTATTCTCGTTTCTTGTTTGGCTCAAGTTTTGTGTTTCAGCTTTTGTCTTGATCACATGATTTAAGTTTTGTTTGATTACCTGTTCGAATTGCTTCGTGCGGTGCACTACGTCTTTATGTCATTGCGAGCCTTTAAACTCTGCTTCAGGATCTCTTTGAAGCCAATGGCGCTACCAAATTCAGTCGCTTGTGTTTGTTCACCAGCACTTCAATCAAGTCCGAGCGCGATTTTTCTTACATTTGTTTATCTTCGGATTTAAAGCAATTTGGTTGTGTCGGTAGCAGCAGCACCTCAGCGACAACCCCCCACCCAGTGTGATGTCGACCGTCTTTTGTGGAGACTTTAGTCGTCTCTATCAAGGGGCCCTAACTTCTCCCGACTATCCTCTCTTATAAGCTCTCAATTTTGTTCGTTTTGACTCCAAATTCCTCCAAGATATCGATTTTGCATCTGTAATCATCTCAATATTCGCGGATGTTAAGGTTCTTCCGCCCTGCTTTTTTCACTTTTTTTGCCTGCTTTCAGCAATACGCTTGGTATAATCAGGCAGTTATAGCTTTTTTCCTATTTTTAGATGGTTTGATTCCTTTAAAGTGTGTATATATTTTTCTTTCTGCTTCTCTTTTCACATGCTTTTCGTTGCAAAGTTGAAATTATCCTTTATTGCAATTAACACCTTTCCGATTGAGTTTACTATATGTTTAGGCTCGTCTCTTTATTTATGCGTGATTTTATATCTGCTTATTAGTCATCTGACGCATTTTGCTTTTTACTCTGAGGCATTATTCTAGTATGTTTTTTTCTTGTTCTCTGGCTTTAGCGCGCTATATCATTCGCTTTTTCCTCCTCTCTATCTGTGCTACCTTATAAAAAAGCTTATTTTTATGCCAGTTTCAACCTCCTATGCTATTCCTTTATTGTCACAAAATCAACCTCTTATTCTCTACGAGCTAAATGAAGTTCCTTGGCGTGTAGTTGATTGGTATGCTTTCATGCGACCCTTCTCGTCTTTGGCATATATTCTAAAGCATTCTGTTACTTATACAAGTTTCACCAGAGATGAAGGCGAGCTTCATCCATGGACAACTTGGCCTACTGTGCATCGAGGTGTGACTAATGTAGATCATGAAATATTTTTTATTAATCAGAATATAGAGTTAGCTAACAAAAACTACCCTCCTGTCTGGCATACTCTTAAAGATAATGGAGTTAGAGTTGGTATTTTCGGAAGTCTCCAGTCTTATTCTCCGAATATAGATCCTACTTATGAATTTTATATCTCTGATACATTCTCTCCTGGAGACAATACTTGGCCCCTTAAGTATTCTGCCTTTCAGCGATTTAACCTTCGACAGGTTCGACAAGATGGTGCTATAGCTGGAAAAATTCAATTATCTGCCGGTTTGATTACTGATGTTCTTCAAATGTTAAGGACTGGCCTTCGTTTTACCACTTGTATAGCTTTAGCTAATCACTTAATTCATGAAAAGTTTAATGTTTGGTATCGTTCACGTCGGTCTGTTCTTCAGTCTTTAGTGGCTTTTGATTTTTTTGTTGATGCTTTGCATAATCATAATCCAGAGTTTTGCACATTTTTCACTAACCATGTTGCGGGAATGATGCATCGTTACTGGAAATATACTTTTCCAAATGACTTTTCATTTCAGCTTCAATCTAAATATGATATATTTTGCTCCAAAAATATTTTATATGCAATGGATGTTGTTGATGTACAGCTTTCTAAGCTTCTTTCCTATGTCTCTGAACGACGAGGTAGATTAATGATTGCTTCTAGTATGGGTCAAGAAGCCGTATATCGTGATGCTTATTGTGGTGAATGGCGGATTGCTGATTTTCAACTATTTTTTCGGACAATTGGTTGGATAAAACCCGTTACTAATATGTTGGCTATGCAGCCAGACTTTAATTTCTCCTTTGATTCTGAAGCTCATGCAAGACATTTTGTATGTCTGGTTTCTTCTTTAACCGATTCTAACGGCATATCTATATGGAAACGCATCCGTCAAGTTGACAATACTGTTAATCTAGGCCTCTCTCCTAGTAAAACCGCATTATATGAACATAGAGCGCGCCTTAATCACAAAGATGGATCCTCAAAATCATTATCTATAATTGAACTTGGTATTGATATGATTAATCGAGACCCTGGTACAGGCTATCACCAGCCATATGGAGTGGTTATGCTCGCAGGCCATGGTATACAGCCACTTGATTCTCGTTTACACATTGACGCTACTGAAATTCGTCCTTTGATTTTAAAGATGTTTAATCTCTGACTCACCGTTTCAACACGGTTTATATCTCCACTTGTTGTGGCTTGAAACTATTTTCTGATAAGTTCGTAATATGTTGCTTTCTTTTTCTTCTGTGCCGCAGTTTTTCTGAATCCCTTGCAGGCTTGGTTTATTTATTAGTTGTATCTTTTTCTCTTAGATTTCTTCGTTTACAATTGTATAGACTCAATTTGACCTTTGCTCCCTTTTTGCTTTGTAATCGGTGCACCCTGTTTTGTTTGATATATTTTTTGCATTTCAGGTTTATTTTGTTGCCCTTTATCCTGGCTTGTTTTTTTGATTTGGGTTATGATTCATCCACTACCCTTTTTCACTTTGGCTTTATTGTAGGATTTGTTTTTTGTCATTATTGTCTGGTTATGTGTAAATCTATTTCTGATCAATTGGCTTTTATCCGGTTAGTTCGTCAAGTTTATTCAATCTTTTTCCTTGAAAGTAAATATTTGATTATCGCTTTTCAATAAATGTTTTCTAATATCAAACCCAGGATTTTTGTTTTAGGCGGCTATGGCAGGCTTGGCCAACGCCTTTATGATTTCTTTCACGATACTTGTTATGACATTTCTATCCTAAGTGTTGATGCTCTTGATGCTTTTATTTCTAATGAATTACCTTTTTGTGATTGTCAAACCATTGTCTTTATAAATTGTGTTGGTGATTATCGAACGCCAAATTCTTATTATGCCTCAAATTTTTATTTGCCTGTTCATGTATTCAGTCTCTTGAATACTGTCTCTTCTAGGCATAACCTTTTTTTTTATCATATATCCTCTGTAGGTTCACTTTCTCCATATTCTACTTTTAATTTAAATCCCCTTCGTTTTAATCATTTGTCTAGGAGTCAAATCTTCAATTTGTACGAGCTTTCTAAGAGATGTTCTGATACTGCCTTGCGCTTTATGCATTCACTTTCTCCTTCGGTCTCTGTTACTGTAATTCAACCATCGGTTTTAATTTTTGACCCTCTTCATAAAAGTAAGCTTTTTTTCTTCGTTAAGCTTTTGTTTCTTCTTTTTCCGTTTAGCCTGAAGAATCTTGTTTCACCACCTATAACTTATGTGTGCAGTATTCCTGAGTACATCTTCAACGACATTGCTAGAATTAGTTCCTTTTCTACTGAGAGAGGTTTCTTTTATGAAGTTGCCCTCTTTTCCCGTTTTAGTATAGCTAGTTTTCCTTTTCTGCAACTCCTTGATTCATTTAAGCCTCGCCTATCTGCGAAGTTTTGTGTGCGATTACAATCTTTCATAAAAAGGCTTCCCAGCAACAATCCTGTTTCACGCTTCCTTGTTTTTGTCTTTGTCCTGTGATGAAGAAAATTCTTATTACTGCCAACTCATCTCTCTTTGTTCATCAACATCTTACATATTTAATTAGCGTATTGTCTTCTAGGTATCAAATAATCCTTTTTCTGCCCGAGGATAAGTATATTTATGATTTACCTGCCGGTGTTATTTTAAAATGTTTTCCTTTTGAGAGAAATCCTTCCTTATTTGATCTAGTCGCCTTTATTCGATTTTTTTGGCTCAGGGCATTGTCTCGATGTTCACTAACACTCTCTTTCACTCCTAAATGCTCTTTGTTCAACGCATTTACTTTTTTCCTTTCTGGTTATACTATTCATTATTTCACAGGTATAAGATGGCAACTTTTCCGTGGTTATCGCCGTGTTTTTTTCCGTTTTTTAGATTATCTAGTATATGTTTTGGCTGATAATGTTTTCTTTGATAGTTACTCTCAGGCCCGATACTTTTTGGCTTCTGTTGCCTCTTCGGCTAATATTTTCGATGTTGTGATATCCCCCGGTTCTTTGTCGGGAGTTGATCGTAGTGTTTTCAAGCCACGGGATATTAATTATCTTTTTTTATCTAATTTCAATTCTCGGTCACCATGCCTTGGCAAACTTCTTTCATTGCCTCAACATGCAATACCCTTTGTCTTCGGCTATGTTGGCAGAATATGTGTCGATAAGGGCATTCTTGTCCTCTTGCATTCTTTTAAGGAGCATTTGATTTCTTATCCAGATTCTTTTCTTGTTTTGGTTGGGCCCCTTGAATTGGGTCAAGTTCATATGGATTTACTGTTTTCTGCTCAAAATGTTGTACATATTGATTTTGTCGATGATACTTCTTCGATTTATTCTGTCTTCGACTGCTATGTTTCTGCTAGTTTTCGTGAGGGCTTTGGGAGTTCTTTGCTCGAGGCAATGTCTTGTGGTTTACCTGTAATCTCTACCGACATTTCAGGCCCTAGGGATTTTGTCTTTAATTCTTTTAACGGTGTCCTTGTTATGCCCGAACATTCTTGTTCTTTGCTTTCTGCTCTCAATTTTGTTGTTTCTAACCCCTCTAAGTTAAAGCAATTTTCCTCCAATGCTCTCTCAACCGCTGCTATGTTTGATAGTCGCATTGTTGTCAAGAGTTTCCAAAGTGCTATTGATTATTGCTTGGATTAATTTTTACTCGTCCATTTGTTTGTATTGTAATCACCTTTAATTTTACAATGTCTTGCTTCTTTGGTTTTTGTCTTATTGTTGTGGTTAGCAGCATCTTGGGACTTCCCCGACTGTGATAGCTCTCAAATCTCATGTCTCTCCTCACCCGCGTTTTGGGCGACTCCTTCAGTTTGTATCGACTGAGTTCGGCTAGTGCTTCAAGTAATAATTGTCTATGTTGACTCGTTAGACGCTTTTTGATTTCTTTGAGAACCGTCATATATCGGATGTCGAGGCTTTCGCTCAGTCATCGTCGCTTGCTTTTGATTGCTGCTGATGCACTGTTGCTTCCAACTTCTGTTTGGCTCAGCTTCTGGTTTCGATTGGCCAATCCCTTTCATCCCAGTTTCCTCGTTGATGGTTTGTGGCTGTTGCCCATTGTGATCCTCTTTGGTCTCCCCTTATATGCATTCACTGGGCAATACAAAGGCCTGTCGCGTTATGTGGGAAGTCGGGCCTTCTACCGCCTCGCTGGCCGTAATGGACTGCTGGTGCTTGTGCTTGTTGGAACTGGTGTAATGCTGCGTCTTCCAATGCCACCTCGTAGTAGCTGGATCCTGCTTTGGTTGTTGCTTTCAGGGTTTTCCGGACTGGTTCGCTTTGCTCTGCGAGACCTGCTTTTGTCGCTTCATTCGGCGGAGCAGAAGCAGACAGTTCGTGTCGCCATATACGGTGCTGGAGAGGCTGGTGCCCAGCTCGCCGCTGCTTTACGTCTAGCTGGTAACCACCAGATCGTCACTTTTCTCGATGATGCGCCGTCTCTTTGGGAGCGCACGATCAACGGCATTCCGATCCAGCCGCCCCAGGTGCTAAGCGAGATCCTTGATCAGCTTGATCAGGTTTTGATGGCGATTTCCTCGCTACCCCGAAGCGAACGCCGGCGCATCGTTTCCGATTTGCAACGTCAGTCAATCCCTGTGTTGCAGATCCCGTCGGTCGATGACATCACCGCCGGTCGGGCCCGCATCGATGCGCTCCGCCCCGTTTCCATTGAAGACCTGCTTGGTCGTGATCCCGTTCCGCCTGTGCCTGAGCTTCTTGGCCCTGGGCTGAGCGATGCAGTGGTGTGCGTCACCGGAGCCGGTGGCACGATCGGCGCCGAGCTCTGCCGTCAGATTTCCCAGCTGGATCCCAAGGCCCTGATTTTGCTCGAGAACAATGAACCGTCCCTCTATGCCGTGGAACAGGAGCTACGCAAGCTTATGCCCGCCTGTGTGAAGTTGCTGCCCGTGCTGGGTAGCGCGGCGGATCCAGCTTTGGTTCAACGCCTTTTTGTGGAGCATGGTGTTCAGACCGTGTTCCATGCTGCTGCTTACAAACACGTGCCTTTGGTGGAAGCAAATCCGCTGGCGGGACTCGCCAACAATGTGGGTTCCACCCAAGTGGTCTGCCGGGCCGCCTTTTCAGCGGGCGTGAGCGAACTGGTGCTTATCTCTACCGACAAAGCGGTGCGACCCACCAATGTGATGGGCGCCAGTAAGCGTCTGGCGGAGCAGGTACTGCAGGCGATTGCACTTGAAACCTTTCAGAGTACAAATAGTGTTGGCCCGCCTCCCACTCGTTTTGCGATGGTTCGTTTCGGTAATGTGCTTGGCTCTTCGGGTTCTGTTGTTCCTCTTTTTCGTAGGCAGATCGCTGATGGTGGGCCAATTACTCTTACTCACCCCGAGATCATTCGTTACTTCATGACGATCCCCGAGGCTGCTCAGCTAGTGCTTCAAGCTGCCACTCTTGCCCGGTCCGGTGATCTTTTTCTTCTCGACATGGGTGAACCGTTACGTATCAAAGACCTTGCGGAACAGATGGTGCGTCTCAGCGGACTTTCCTTGCGTGATGCGCACAATCCAAATGGTGATATTGAAATTGTTTGTACCGGTCTACGGCCTGGTGAGAAGCTTTATGAGGAGCTATTGATTGATTCTAAATCAGAGACCACTGCGCATCCCTTGATTTATAGGGCTCATGAGCCGTCTCTTTCACCCCAGGAGCTCTGGCCCAAGCTCGGCGCTTTAGAAGAAATGATTGCGGAGCAGGATGTCGAAGCTTGCCTGACTTTATTGGCGGAGTTGGTGCCTGAGTGGCAGCGGGACAAAGGGTTGGATTGATTTTTTCAAAATCTTTTCATTTAGGTTCCGCCACAGTGGCACCCACCTAGCAGACCACCACCTCCTATGAGATTGGTCCCCAGAATCAGCGATAAAATTCCAATGTTTGACGACTAGCCCTAACAACTGGATGACCGTTGCTCCCATCCGTTCCATCTGTTGCATTGGCGCTGGTTACGTGGGCGGACCGACCATGGCAGTCATTGCCGACCGTTGCCCTGAAATTCAAGTCACAGTCGTCGATATCAATCAGACCCGCATCGATGCCTGGAATCAAAGCGATCTGAGCAAGTTGCCGGTGTACGAGCCTGGCTTGGATGCCGTTGTTGGGCGTGCGCGAGGACGCAACCTGCATTTCTCAACAGATGTGGACGAGGCGATCGCCGCAGCAGATATGGTGTTCATCTCGGTGAACACCCCCACCAAAACCAAAGGGCTTGGTGCTGGTCAGGCCAGCGATCTGCGCTGGGTGGAATCCTGTGCCCGCCAGGTGGCTCAATCGGCAACGGGTCACACGATCGTCGTGGAGAAGAGCACCCTGCCGGTGCGCACCGCTGAAGCGGTCAAAGCGATCCTCTCTGCTGCTGAACAGTCCAGCGAGGCACCACAGAAAACCTTTGCGGTTCTGTCGAATCCAGAATTTTTGGCGGAAGGCACTGCGATCCCTGATCTTGAATCGCCGGATCGGGTGCTGATCGGCGGCGAACATCCTGAGGCCATCGATGCCTTGGCATCGGTTTATGGCCATTGGGTGCCTCAGGAGCGCATCCTGCGCACCAACCTTTGGAGCAGCGAACTCTCCAAGCTCACGGCCAACGCTTTTCTGGCTCAGCGGATCAGTTCGATTAACTCAGTTGCGGCTCTCTGTGAAGCCACTGGTGCTGATGTGCGTGAGGTGGCCCGGGCAATTGGCAGCGACAGCCGCATTGGTGCGAAATTTTTGCAGGCAGGCCCTGGCTTCGGGGGCAGTTGCTTCCACAAAGACATCCTCAATCTGGTTTATCTCTGCAGGCATTTCGGGCTCCCTGATGTGGCCAACTACTGGGAGTCAGTAGTGCAGCTGAACAGTTGGCAACAGCACCGCATTGCTCACACGGTGGTGCAGAAACTGTTCGGCACTGTCACTGGCAAACGCATCGCCATTCTTGGTTTTGCCTTCAAGGCCGACACCAACGACACCCGTGAAGCCCCGGCTATCCGCATTGCCAGGGATTTATTGGAAGAGGGCGCTCAGCTCGCCATCCATGATCCCAAAGTGGATTCAACTCAAATTGCCCGTGATCTGAACTTGCCTGCCAGTACTGCACCGGATGCCGAGTCGGGACCTACGCGTGCGGCACTGAGCGGCGAGGGCACTTGGTGGCCCAGTGACGACATCGCCTCGGCGTTGCAGGGGGCTGATGCTGTGCTCATTCTCACGGAGTGGACTCAATACCGAGAGCTTGATTGGTCAGCATTGGCTCCATTGATGCGTCAGCCCGCCTGGGTCTTTGATGCCCGATCGTTGGTCACACCTGCTGAGGTCCAGGCCTCCGGTCTGAACCTCTGGCGTGTGGGTGAAGGCCAGCCATGACACGTCCTGTTCTGGTCACCGGTGCGGCCGGCTTCATTGGCGCAGCCCTCAGTCTGCGTTTGTTGGAACGTGGCGAGCGGGTCGTCGGCATCGACAACCTCAACAGCTACTACGACCCCCAGCTCAAAGGCGCTCGCCTCGCTCGTATCGAGGCTGCTGCTGCCGCGGATGCCTGTCGTTTTGAACAGTTGGCGCTGGAGGATGGCGAAGCGTTGATGGCTCTGTTTGCGGCAGAGCAGCCACGCGTGGTCGTCAACCTGGCAGCCCAAGCCGGTGTTCGTTATTCGCTGGAGAATCCAGCGGCCTACATCCAGAGCAATTTGGTGGGTTTTGGCAACATCCTTGAAGGTTGCCGCCATCACGACGTCGAAAACCTGGTTTACGCCTCCAGCAGTTCGGTATATGGCGGCAACCGCAACCTCCCGTTCCATGAACAGCAGCCCGTCAATCATCCGGTGAGCCTGTATGCCGCAAGCAAGAAGGCCAATGAGCTAATGGCTCACACCTACAGCCACTTGTATGGCCTCCCGGCAACCGGTTTGCGGTTTTTCACCGTCTATGGCCCCTGGGGGCGCCCAGATATGGCGCCGATGCTGTTCGCCAAGGCGATCCTCGCGGGCGATCCGATCAAGGTGTTTAACCACGGAAAGATGCAGCGTGATTTCACCTACATCGACGACATCGTGGAAGGGGTGCTGCGCTGCTGCGACAAACCTGCATCCGTTAACCCGGATTTCGATCCGCTCCAGCCCGATCCAGCAACGGCCGCAGCTCCGCATCGGGTGTTCAACATCGGCAACAGCCAGCCCACCGAACTGCTGCGCTTTATCGAAGTGATGGAGCAAGCGCTCGGTCAAGAAGCGATCAAAGATTTCCAGCCGATGCAGCCTGGAGATGTGGTGGCCACCGCCGCAGACACCCAAGCTTTGGAGGATTGGGTTGGTTTCCGTCCCAGCACGCCGATTGAGGAGGGTGTCGATCGCTTTGCCAGTTGGTATCGCGAGTTCTACAGCGTCTGAGAGTTACTGCCACTGGGCTGAACCTTCCCTATGGCCTACTGGCTGAGCAAAATCCTGCCCCTGGTTCTGTTGCCCCTTGGGCTCAGTCTGATCATGCTGCTGGTGGGCTTGATCGGTCGCTGGCGCTGGCCAGTGATCACGGCTGTGGTCTTGCTCTGGCTGTTTTCGCTGGGGCTGGTGAGCCAGACCCTCTGGCGCTGGTTGGAGACACCTTGGCAACGCCAATCGGCAGCAAAGGTTCCGTCTGCTGATGCGATCGTTGTGCTCAGTGGCGGCCGTCACCCTGCTCCCGGCGCTGCGAAGGTCAGCGAGTGGCATGACCCGGATCGATTCCTCGCTGGGCTTGATCTGTATCGGCAGGGCAAAGCACCGCGCTTGCTATTTACCGGCGGTGCCAGTCCGTTTCGCCCCGGCCAGCCACCAGAGGGGCAGCGTTATTTGCAGGAGGCTGAGCAGCTGGGTATCCCTGCTGCGGCGATGCAAAGTACCCCCCCTGTGGTGAACACAGCCCAGGAAGCCGTTGCGATTCGTCAGCTGTTGCAGGAGTCTGATCGTTCAACCACGACCCCACGCATTCTTCTGGTCACCAGTGCTTTCCATATGCGCCGGGCCCAACGCTTGTTCGAACGCCAGGGGCTGAACGTGGTGCCATTCCCGGTGGATTTTCAGGGCCGTGGCCAATGGGCAGGACCGATTTGGCGCGATCCCACCCAGTGGCTTCCGACCGCTGCGGCCCTTGATGGCAGTTCCCGTGCTTTGCGTGAGTTGCTTGGGAGACTGGTTTATCGGGCCTGGTGACTTAAGGACCAAGTCCTAGCAAGCTGGATGTGGGGAACATTCACCAAGACAGACCTAAGATGATGAGAGATGCGTGATGCCTGATGCGAACCACTCTCCAGTTGGATGACGACGTGCTTGAAGCAGCGCGCGTTTTGGCCCGCCAGCGCCAGCGCACGATCGGTGATGTCATCAGCGACCTCGCCCGTCAGACGCTTTCCATGCCCATAGAGAGAGGTCCGCAAAACTCTGGAGCGCAGCGTTCAGGATTACCGCAATTGCCCCTCAAGGCGTCTGGTGGCGTCGTTGATCTGGAGCTTGTCAATCAGCTTCGTGATCAAGACGCCTGATGGCGGAACGGATTGCTCTACTGGATGTCAACGTGCTGATCGCTTTGATCGATCCGCAGCATGTTCACCATCAACCAGCCCATGGTTGGTTTCAGGCCCGTGGTGGTGATGGCTGGGCGACTTGTCCGTTGACGCAGAGTGCATTGCTGAGAATTCTTGGCAACCCTCGCTACCCCAACAGTCCAGGAAGTCCAGTTGTTTTGATGCCGCTCCTCCAAGAGCTGCTGGCCCATCCGGCCCATGTGTTTTGGCCTGATTCACTCTCGTGGAATGCAGCTGATCTCTTTTTGGCAGATGCGCTTCTGCACCATGGGCAGATCACGGATGCTTATCTGCTCGCTCTGGCAGTTCATCACGAAGGACTGCTGATCAGCTTTGATCAACGGCTTAGCCCTCGATCGGTTCGAGGCGGAGAAGCTGCGTTGCAGCTCATTAACCCAGAGGTTTCCTGAAGAAATCGTTTTTAATCAGCACTGTTATCGACCTAATGGCGGTCGTAATAGCGCTTGCCATCCACCCGTTTCTGACGGTGCCTCCCGGCTTCTCTGCGGGAATACTCGCTTGCGGTGGGGTTCGCCACAACAGGATCCACATGTGCCACCTGTTCCCAAAGCTCTCTGGGAGCCCAACGCACCGTGTGATGCACTCGGTCGTGCTTAATCACATGGCACCAGTGCAAGCTCCCGCATTTGGGGCAATACAACTCCTCCAGCCACTCATTGCTGAGCACAAGCACTGGATAGGCGTTGATGATCAGCTTGGCGCGTTTGGCTGAAATGCCTCGCTGCTGCAGTTGTTCCGGCTGCAGCAGGTGCAGGTAGTACTTCCTGCCGTTGCCTTCGATCAGTTGATCAGAGTGGGCTGGGCAGAACAGTTGCCGCTTCTTAGGGCGGCGATTGCGCTTGGTCGAACTTGAGACCCTTGAGTCGGCTGGCTTCTGGGCAAGAAGAACCATCAGAGACTGGCTGGCCCATCAACAGTATGTCGGCGAGGTGCTCTTCGTCTTTTGCCGATACGAGTACTGCATAACTGGAGTCAAGGTTCATCCGATCGATGAATCGCTTGGTTGATCTGCAAGAATCCCACAAAAAAACCGGGTATGAACCCGGTTTTTTCATTCGGAAGGCTGATACTTGAGCAATCAGGCAGAACCTACACCCGTGTAAGAGCCGTAAAAGAACAGGCCAACAACGAAGATTGCAGCCATGCCACCTGCTGTAGCCACCAGCCAGAGGGGAAGAGTTCCCTCGGTCCAACGTGAGCGCCACTTGACTGCTGGAGTGCCGTCAGGAAGTCGATCAGGAATACGACCGTCGGGAAGCCCGGATTTCTTGCCGCTCATGATTTCAGATCCTCAGTTAAAGAAGTAGCTGGAGAACAAAATGCCTGTGACAAACACAACCAACAGTCCGAGATAAAGGCTGGTTCTGTTGAGTTCAACAGGCAATGAGTTGGGGTTTTTGTTGCGCTCCATGATGTGTCAGGTCTGTTGAAATCAGCGACGGATGAATTGCATGGCGGCCAAAGCGCCAATGAAGAACACCGCAGGAACTCCCAGGGTGTGCAGAGCAAGCCAGCGCACCGTGAAAATCGGATAAACGCGTGGCTTCGAAGAGGTGGGTGTTTGAGTCATGGAAAATTATTATTTCAGGCGTGAGTCGAGGCTCGACTTGCCTTCGAAGCGCTGACCAACTACAGGAGCTTTGCTCTCACTGGCTTGGTAGTACGAGTCAGGGCGTGGAGTTCCGAAAGCGTCATAGGCCAGGCCTGTGGACACGAACAGGAATCCAGCAAGGAAGATCGAAGGCAACGTGATTGCGTGGATCACCCAGTAGCGAATACTGGTGATGATCTCGAAAAACGGGCGTTCACCCGTAGAGCCTCCAGCCATGAAAAAGATCCTTTGTCTGTGCGGATCCTAAATGCATAGGGCTCGTGTCCGCGCACGAGCCTTCTGGTTGGTTACGAAGAGTTGTTAGTCGATCAGGAAAAGACTCAACTCAGCGCCGACCAACGCAGCATCAGACCCCTCTCACCCAGCAGGTATGCATGCTGCTGGCGATCCGTGTCGTCGAAAACAAAGCGAGTGAAATTGGTTGGAGCTTGCACGCTCTCAGGGTCGCGTTCCCAGCTGTTGCCCTCATCTCGGCTCACCAACAGGGTGCCGTTGCCACCGCTGGCCCAAATCGCTCCGTCATCAGACCAGGCCATGTCCATGTAGCCATAGCCGTTGGTGATGGGGATGATCGGCTTGCTCCAGTTGTCTTTGTCCGCTGCATCCTCATTGAAGCGGATCTGTGCTCCACGAGCCACCATCCACAGCCGGCCATCGGGCTGGTATCCAATGCTCTGCAGTCTTTGGCTGCTGACCCGTTGGTGGACTTGCCATACCGTCTGGCCTGGATCCCAGGTGGCATAGAAGTTGCCAAGGCTGCTCACGCTCACGTAGGCGCCGTCAGGACTCCGTCGCAGATCACGAATGGAGCCTGCGGCATCACTCACCTCAGCGTCCCAGCTGCCACCGCCATCGCTGGTTCGGTATACGGCTCCCACATTGGTGGCTAGTTCCGCGCTGTTCGGCCCGATGGCAGTGATCAGATAGGGCTCGCCTGGCAGCTTGGTATCCAGGAAAAGGCGCGTCCAGTTCTGACCACCATCGATGGTGTGCATCAGCAGCCCAGGTTGTCCGGCAATCCAGCCGTCATCGCCTTCAAAAGCAATGCTGATCAGGCGGAAGTTCTCTTCCTCAGGCAGATCCAGACTGCGCTCGTTCCAGCTCGCGCCACCATCATTCGTTTCAAGAATCAGGCGGTTGCTGCCCACCAAGAATCCGTGGTCGGCGCTGGTAAAAGCAACATCCAGCGGATTGGCCTTGGTGTTGAGATCGATCACCTGCCAGGGGCTGGCTGTTGCAGTCGGAACTTTGGTCGTGACGCAACCGCCGAGACCGAAGCCGATACAGACCACGAGTGCCAACTGGGCCAGGGATTTAATCAGGGAATTCATGCCGATTTGCGATTGAAGGCAGGGTTTGGAGCAATGCAGGGGATTCAGCGCAGTGAATACAAGGAGAGGAAGAAGGCGAATCCAAGGGCCAAGCTCCCGAAGATCAGCACATTCTTCTGTCCCGGAGTCAAACGGTTGACGCCCAGGCCGAAGTCGAGATTCTCTTCAAAACCACTGGCCTTGGATCGTGGTCCGATATCGCGGAAAGCGCCAACTCTGCTGCGGCAAACCGGACAGCGGAACGTCAAAGCATCAAGCTGCTGAAAAGCGGTGCCTGATTCGAGGCGCAATTTTTTGATGCCCTCTTCAGGGTCGTAGACAAATCCGCAGCTTCGGCACTCGAAACGGTGCGTGAGTGGATCACTCGCTTGTTCCGCCAGAGTCTTTTCTGGGGCACGCACTTTGACCTCTTCTGTGGGTTCCTCTAGAAGATCGGCCTCGCCAATTGGCTGCACCTCTGAATCGGTAGCGATGTCATTCGCAGGGTCCTGCGGTGCTTGTGTGTCGTCGCTCACCGCTGAATTACCCAAGAGGTAAATCACTCTATCGACGCCAGCTGGTCAAACGTCAGCTAGAGGCTGCAAATGCCAGACTGCACTTCATTCGGATCAGCCCAGATGTTTGTCCTTCCGGGGTATGACGCTTTCCTCGGCTTCCTGCTGATTGCAGCGGCTGTGCCTGTGTTGGCCCTGGTGACTAACAAGCTTGTGTCTCCTCGCAGTCAGGTGGGCGAGCGTGAACTCACCTATGAGTCGGGCATGGAGCCGATCGGTGGCGCCTGGATCCAGTTCAACATCCGCTACTACATGTTTGCGCTGGTCTTCGTGATCTTCGATGTGGAAACGGTTTTCCTTTACCCCTGGGCCGTGGCATTCCATCGACTAGGTATTTTGGCTTTCATAGAAGCCTTGGTGTTCATCGCCATCCTCGTGGTGGCTTTGGCCTATGCCTGGCGCAAGGGCGCCCTGGAGTGGAGCTGATCCCATGACCTCATCGATCGAAAGAGCTGCAACAACTGGAGAAGCCCCCTCGATTCAGGCGGTCCGTGATCTGAGGGAATCCAGCTGCGGCCCGGTGGCTGGTGCTGCTGAGGGTGTGCCGACGGTCACTCAGGACCTCAGCGAAAACATCATCCTCACGAGCTTGGATGATCTCCACAACTGGGCACGATTGAGCAGTCTTTGGCCACTCCTTTACGGAACGGCTTGCTGCTTCATTGAATTCGCTGCCTTGCTGGGCTCGCGTTTCGATTTCGACCGGTTTGGTCTAGTGCCACGCAGTTCGCCTCGTCAGGCCGATCTCTTGCTTGTCGCGGGCACGGTGACTATGAAAATGGCCCCTGCATTAGTGCGTCTCTATGAACAGATGCCCGAGCCCAAGTATGTGATCGCCATGGGTGCCTGCACCATTACCGGTGGCATGTTCAGCTCAGACTCAACCACCGCTGTTCGCGGTGTGGACAAGCTGATTCCCGTTGACCTCTACTTGCCCGGCTGTCCCCCCAGACCTGAAGCGATCTTTGATGCGGTGATCAAGCTGCGCAAGAAAGTGGCCAATGAATCGGTGGCCGATCGTCGTCTGCTGATTCAGACCCATCGCTACTGCACGGTGGAGCATGCGATGACTCCTGTTGAGCCGATCGTCACCGGTGCTTATCTGCGTGCTGAAACCCAGGTGGCTGCATTGAAACCTGGCGCAGGATTGCCGATGCCTGTATTGGAGACAGCCGAGCCCGTCAAGATCCCTGAGGAGTCATGAGCGCAACCCCTGAGAAGGAAACCAAGGCAGATGTTCCAGTTGCGACGGGTCCGGAACCAGGGCCGGTCAGTCAGTGGCTGAGTGAGCAAGGCTTTGATCACGCTCTGTTAGATCCCGACCACATCGGGGTCGAGCAGATCGGTGTTGAGGCACTGTTTCTCCCCGTGATCGCAGCAGCTCTCAAAAGCCACGGTTTTGATCATTTGCAGTGCCAAGGCGGCTACGACCAAGGGCCTGGCCAGCAATTGGTCAGCTTCTATCACTTCATCGCACTGGCAGAAGTTGCCGATGGTCTGGTGGATCAGCTGCGCGAAGTACGTTTAAAAGTGTTTCTCTCCAGAGAAGGAGAGCCAAGTATTCCCAGTCTCTATGGACTTTTCCGCGGTGCCGACTGGCAGGAACGCGAGACCTTTGACATGTTCGGGATCAATTTTGAAGGCCATCCCCATCCCAAGCGGTTACTGATGCCTGAGGATTGGACCGGTTGGCCACTGCGCAAGGACTACGTGCAGCCTGATTTTTATGAGATGCAGGACGCTTATTAAGTCGGAGAGTTTTAACTCGTAGCAGACGTTCTTTCTGCTTTGTACCTTCTGTAAAAGCGCATCACTCCCAGGGCCAAGCTGCGGGGGTCATGACGCAGGGTTGCTGTAGGCCGGCTGCCCTGCAGTGGTGCTTCCATCACGTCGTATCCCTCAGCTTCTAGCTCGCGGCGGTTGCAGGTCACCGGCTCAGCCCCGCGTGAGCGGTAATGCTTGATCAGCGGCGATTGTCGAATGGGCTCTTGAGCGAGCACAGCATCAAACAGTCGACGGCTGATGCCGAGTGAGGCCAGTTGCGCTTCGATCGCCCTCAGATGTCCGCTCACATCCAGACCATCCGTTTCTCCGGGCTGCGTCATCAGATTGCAGATGTAAAGCCTGGGTGCGCGGCTGCGTTGGATAGCGGTCACCAGTTCAGGGACCAGCAGATTGGGCAGTAGTGAGGTGTAAAGGCTGCCTGGGCCCAGCAAAATCAGATCGGCTTGTGCAATGGCTTCAAGAGCCCTCGGCAGTGCTGGCGGACGTTCAGGCAGGCAGCCCAGACGAACGATCGGACTTGGTGCCTTGCCGATCGCCGATTCGCCTTCGATGCGGCGACCGTCTTCTAGTTCCGCCCAAAGCCGCACATCTACATTCGTGGCGGGCACCACCTGGCCCTGCACCGCCAGCACGCGGCTTGAGGCGGTGATCGCGGTTTCCAGGCTGCCAGTGATGGCGGTGAGTGCCGACAGGAACAGATTGCCGAAGCTATGACCTTCGAGACCGCCGCCGGCAGAGAACCGGTACTGGAACAGACGGGTCAGCAACGGTTCTTCGGTGGATAACGCGGCCAGACAGTTGCGGATGTCGCCAGGTGGCTGCACGCCCAGCTCTCGTCGCAGCACGCCGCTGCTGCCACCATCGTCAGCCACGGTGACGATGGCCGTGATGTGGCTGCTGTAGCGCTTGAGGCCACTCAGCAGCGTGGACAGCCCGGTGCCGCCGCCGATGGCGACGATGTTTGGACCACGGTTGAGGCGGCTTTTGGCGCGCAGCGCATCCACCAGCACGGTGTCTTTTTCTGGAGCCAGGGCCTGCTGGATGGAGCCGAAGCTGCGGCTCTGCCCCCAGAGCAGCAGCCCGACTCCCACGAGCAGCACCAACGGCCCGGTAATGCCCCTTGGCATCACTCTTGTGATCCAGCTCAGGGATTCCTGGATGGCCCAGAGCATCCAGTAGATCGGCTGTAAGTCGGCCCAGACGGCAGCACCGAGCAGGGCCAACATCAGGCCAATCCCTGAGGTGAGTAGCCAGCGCTTCACCACCAGACCTGGTTGCAGCCAACGCACGGCTCGGCGGGAACGCAGCATCAGATCGCGCTGCCGTTCGGCCTGCATGGCCCGGATGCGTTGACGGCGTCCGCGATGGCTGGGGCTGGTCAAGTGCAATCCGGGGCCAGGGTCGTCGCTTCCCTTGCGATGAGTGAACTGTAAGGAAGTTGTTCCTGATGGCCATCCCTATCAGTGCAAACAGGAGTGGTGCAAACAGGGCAAGATGGGCCTGTAACGCGCAATCGCTCCGTGCAGACCAGGCTGGATTCGACATCTCCAGCAACCCAGACCCCAGTGGTGGAGATGCGTGGCCTCACGATGCAGTGGGGATCCAAGCCTGTGCTGGACGATGTGTCGCTCTGCATGCAGCCAGGAGAGCGCATTGCCGTGGTGGGGCCTTCAGGAGCTGGCAAATCCACGGTGCTGCGATTGTTGGCTGGATTGCAGGTCCCTACAGCCGGTGAACTGCGCCTATTTGGTGAATTGCAGGAGTACTTGCGCCTGGATCAGCGCCGTCCGCCGGATGTGCGTCTGGTGTTTCAAAACCCTGCATTGCTGGCCTCGCTCACGGTTGAAGAAAACGTCGGCTTTCTATTGATGCGTCTTGGGCGCATGACAGCTCCCCAAATTCGTGAGCGCGTGCAGCAGTGTCTTGAGGCTGTTGGACTGAATGATGTGGCTGATCAATATCCTGGTCAGCTCAGTGGTGGCATGCAGAAACGGGTGAGCTTTGCCAGGGCTCTGATTGATGATCCCGATCGCGAAGAGGGCGCGATGCCTCTGCTGCTGTACGACGAGCCGACGGCAGGGCTTGATCCTGTGGCCTCAACCCGCATTGAGGATCTGATCGTGAAGACCACCACCGTGGCCCGCGGCTGCTCGGTTGTGGTGAGTCATGTGCACAGCACCATCGAGCGTTCAGCCGAACGGATTGTGATGCTCTATGGCGGCCGTTTCCAGTGGGACGGCTCGGTCGATGAGTATCGCTCCACCGATAACCCCTATGTCGTTCAGTTCAGGACGGGTAACCTGCGCGGACCGATGCAGCCCTCCGATCAATGAGCCATGCGCCGTAGTGTCCGTGAAGCCCTTGTGGGGTTTTCGATCGTTGGAGCGATTGCAGGATTTGCTGGCACCATGCTGTGGCTTAGAGGTGTGCGTCTGGGGTCGGAGACCTGGACTGTGACCGCAGACTTCGCCAATGCCGGAGGACTGGCGGCCCGTTCCCCCGTGACCTTCCGGGGAATCATGGTGGGCACGGTCCGATCCGTTGATGTCACTCCGATGTCGGTGAAAGCAACGCTTGAGATCAATGCTGATGACCTGAAGTTGCCTTTGCCCGTCAAGGCAACGGTCTCCTCGGCATCACTATTGGGGGGCGATTCACAGGTTGAACTGGTCACAACCGGTGCGCCGCTCCCGAAGAACGCGCCAATGCCGAAATCAGGCCGTTGTCGCAACAGCGGAATCCTTTGCAACGGTGCAACCGTCCCTGGCGAGTCAGCGGCCAGTCTTTCCACCGTGACTGCCTCCCTGGAGCAGCTGCTCAATCAGGCTGAGAAGTCGAATCTGATCCCCCAGCTGGTGGAGTCCACCAAGCAGTTCGGGATCACCAGTCAGGACGCTTCCAAGTTTTTGAATACGGCTGATGTGGCGGCTGAAAATGTCGACACGCTGGTCCATCAGCTGCGCGCTGAAGTGGCCAGAGCCAAGCCCACTATTGAAAATCTGAATAGGGCCACTGCGGAGGCTGCCGCTGCTGCGGCCCATATCAACAACTTGGCAGGGGCCATCGATAACCCAGAAACAGTCAGTGATCTGAAGCAGACGGTGACCAATGCCCGTGAGCTCACGGCTCGCATCGACCAGGTGGGTGGTGATATCGAACAGCTCACCGATGACCCCCGTTTCATGAAGGGTTTACGCAGCCTGATGATCGGACTCGGCACCCTGTTCGAGGAGGTCTACCCCGCCCAAACGGGTGGCTCGAAGTAGGTCTGTGGATCAGGTCACGGCGTTGATGGCATCCATGGCAATGGCCGCGATCGCTTGATCACTGGCTTTGGGGAGCTGCACGTATTTGCCCCCGGCGGCTTCGGCCAGGTCTTTGCCCATGCCACTGCCAATGAATTTGCGTTCGGTGTCGATTACTAAAAGCTTGATTCCCAGCATGCGGTAGCGCGTCGCTACATCCAGCACTTCCTGTTTGAGGTCAGGCTTCTCTTCGCCTTCCAGTTCAGGCTGGCCTAGGGAGGTGCTGAGGGGCACGTTGCCACGCCCATCGGTGATGGCCACCACTACAACCTGGCCCAGATCGCCTGTTGCCAGGGCGTTAGCGCCAACACGGGCTGCCTGGGTCAGTCCGTGGGCCAACGGTGATCCGCCGCCGCAGGGCATCGATTCCAGCCGCCGGCGCGCTGCGGTGATCGAGCGTGTGGGCGGCAGCAGCACCTCGGCCTGATCGCCTCGGAAGGGGATCAGCGCCACTTCGTCGCGGTTTTCATACGCCTCGGTGAGCAGCCGAATCACGGCACCTTTGGCGCTCTGCATACGGTTCAGGGCCATGGAGCCGCTGGCATCCACCAGGAAAATCACTAAGGCACCGGCCTGGCGCTGCAACAGCTTGGCGCGCAGATCGGATTCCTCAACGATCACGTTGCGCCCCGGATGGCGTTCGCGCCTTGCCTTTTGATAGGGCGCCGCCGCGCGCAGCGTGGCATCCACGGCGATGCGCCGCACGGGCCCCCTGGGCAGCATCGGTTTCACATAGCGGCCACGGCTGTCGCTGAGCACCACCGAACGACTGCCGCTGCTTCCGCTTTTGCTCTTGGCTGCATTGAACAGCAGCAGGTCGGGATCGATGGACACCGCCTCCGGATCGAGCATGAATTCCTCTGGAACCGAGGGCGGTGCTTCGTCCTGGTCCGACTCGTCATCGTCCTCGTCGCGATTGTCGTCTTCGCGATTGTCGTCTTCGCGGTTCTCGTCTTCGTCGTTGGAGTCGTCTTCGGGCGAGTCGGTCTGATCCTGATCAGTGCCTTGCGGCGGAGGCGGTTGGTTTTCCGGGTTCTGCTCGCCTGCGTCCGGTGGCGGCGGTGGCTCCATCTGTTGATCTGGCGGTGGCAGTTGCGACGCACGCGGGGCGATGACCAGGGCTACAGCCACCTGCAGGTCGTCCGCTTCGACCTGTTCACGGCCACTGAGGGCTGCATGGGCTCTGGCGACGCGTACGGCATAGAGCTCGGATCGGTGGCCTTCCACGCCACCGCGAAGCGCTTCGGTCACGAGGTACTCGATTTGCTCGCGGCTGATACGCACGTCTGGCAGCCACTGACGGGCCAGCAGAAGCTGGGTGGCCAGAGCATCAGTCTCCTCTTTCCAGCGCTCGGAGAAACTGCGGCTGCACTGACCATGGCTCAGCACTGCATTGGTGATTTCGACGCGTTCCTCGGTGCTCACCAGTTGGTTGGCTGAGAGGGCGATCGCAAAGCGGTCGAGCAGGTGGTCGCGGACATTGCCCTCTTCGGGGTTGTAGGTGGCGATCAGCAGCGGCCTGCAGGGGTGACTGAGGCTGAGGCCTTCCCGTTCCACCTGGTTTTCGCCAGCGCCGACCGCTGCCAGCAAAAGATTGATGATGCCGTCATCGAGCAGGTTGAGCTCATCGACGTACAGCACCCCGCGGTGAGCTTCTGCGAGCAACCCCGGCTGGAAGACAGCGCTGCCGCTGGCCAGTGATGCGGCCACGTCGACGGCACCAACAAGGCGGTCTTCGGTGATGCCGAGGGGAACCTGCACGAAGGGAGCGGGAATCACCTTGGAGGGTGGTTCGTTGCTCAGCCGCTCGCGCCAGTTCTCCTCCCATTCCTCGGGTCGGCTCGGGTCGAGGTTGAGCCCCGGCCCCGCAGGCACATCGGCGCTCTCCTGATCCAGCACCTCGATCGGTGGCAGCAGGGCGTGCAGCCCTCGTGCCAGAACCGATTTGCCGGTTCCTCGCCCTCCGGCGATGATCACGCCCCCCAGAGCCGGGTCCACTGCTGCCAGCATCAGCGACAGTTTCAGCGTTCCATGGCCTGTGATGGCTGCCAATGGGAAGGCACGGCTCGCCTGTTCCTGAGCAGCTGTGCTGGCCGTACTGCTGGCGACCCCTCCACCTGAAACCATGAATGTTTGCCGGCCCTGCGCGTGAGCGCCAGTCTCGCTGATCAGGCTCATTGTCTTGCCATCGCCCTTGGGGCGAACCTGCCTAGTGCCGCGGGTGCGCCTCGTCAGACGCTGATCACGGTGCGTCCTCAATTGGAGCAGCTTGTAATCCCTTGGGCCATGGCTGCTGCGGGACAGCTTCGATGCTCCTGGTCGCCACTGTTTGAGACGGTTCCTGTGGGTGGGCCTGCAGGTCAGCCGCTGTACTCCAATGCCGTGGTGCTCATCGAAGGGGTGCAACGCCCTGCCGCGGAGGCCGCGGCGTTGGAGTTGCTCACGGAGCTGCATCAGCTTGAGCGACGTTTCGGCCGTGATCGAGACCAGGAGCTGCCATGGGGTCCGCGCAGTCTCGATTTGGACCTTCTCTTTTGGGGGGAATGGCGTCTCGAGCATCCGCGTCTGGTCTTGCCTCACCCCCGCCTACACCTGCGCCAATTTGTTCTCGAGCCCCTGTTGGCAGCCATGCAGCGATCAGTTGACTGGCGTCCCTAAATCAGATCTTGATCACTGCAGAGGTCAGTTCGATCACCACATCGGCTTGCTTCAGCAGAGCCGGGTCGTGGCTGCTGATCAGCACTAGTCGCTCTCGCGACCGTTCATGGATTACATCACGCACTATCTGGCTGGCGCTGGCATCGAGAAATGCTGTGGGCTCATCCAGCACTTCCACCGGTCGGCTGCGCAGCCAGGCACGCAATAGGCCGAGTCGATGCAGTTCACCACCTGAGAAGGGCATCTGGGCGAGCGACATGGGGGAACGGAGCCCGTCTTGCCGGTCGAGCAGATGGCTGAGGCCTAAGCGATGCAGCCATTCCTCAATGATCTGGTCTGGAAGATCAGCGCCAAGCAGCAGGTTGTCGCGCAGGCTTGCTTCCAACAGCACCGCATGTTGTGGTGCACAGGCGATGAGACCTCGCAGCTGCTGAGCAGCGGGCAGACCAGAGAGCCGCAACGTCTGCTCATGGCAGTGGATTGACCAGCAGCTATTTTCTTCGTCTCCAAGTCCGCTGAATCGATCCAGAAGCTTGGTTTTGCCACAGCCTGAAGCCCCTGTGATCACGACCAGGCGCTGCGGTTGAAGACTGATCGATGTCGGCTCAAGGGCTTCAAGGTCTGTGCTTTGCCAGTGAAGCTGGCTCCAGCGTTCCAGTTCGAGTCTTGGCAGAGAGTGTTCGCTTAGAGGAGTGCCACTGGTCTGTGCAGGATTGGACCGCAGTTGATGGCGACGCTCACGCAGAGCCTCATATCCAGGCAGATTTCCCAGGCAAAGGCGTCGGGCTAGCACCACTGCACTGAGGGATGTGCCGGCTCGGTAGGACAGCACCAGTGTTGTGGCCAGCACTTCAGCCGTGAGCGCATCCCCCTGCCTCAGCATCCAGATGCCAGCAATGGCCACCACCAGCGTGTCGCGCCAGGCGTTGTAGCCCGCTCGTCTGCGCACGCGTTCTTTCAGCAACCAGCGGCCTTTGGCCGTCTCCTGCGCAAAGCGGTTTAGGAGCCAGTCTTCAGCGGCAGCGGCACGCAAGGCTTTGAGTCCATGTAGGCCATCCCCAACGGTGCGTTGCAGGGCTGCATTCAGACGGCTCTGGATCCTGCCTAGTCCCCAACTGCCGGATCGCTTCACCAGGGCCGCGCCGGCGGTTGCCGCCAGCGCCAGCAGCAGCGGCCAGGCTGCGGTGCGCCCCACGAACAGCACGCTGATGAGGTAGATCAGCATCGCCAGCAAGGCCTGAACCATGCGCAAGGCTTGATCCAGGCTCATGGCAGAGCGAGTGATATCGGCCATCAGCAGCGCGAGTAGATCACCTCGGCCAAGCCGATCAAGCTGCCGGGAGGAGGCTGAGAACACCTCGTGTAGCAACTGCTGCCGAAGCCGGTCGGTGAAACCGGAACGCAGCCATTCCCTTCTGATGGCCACGCGTGCCTGGATCAGACCCCGAGCAAGGATCAGGCTCACCAGCAGGGCCAGGCTGGACGACAAGGGCAGCCCTTTAAGCAGCGTCGGTGATGCAGCGGATTCTGTCCCTGAGTTCAGCAAGAGGCTGATGGCCAGCCCAAGTCCAGCGATATCCAGCAGGCTGCTGACCACGCTCAACAGGGACTGCAACATCAGATGTCGCCATCCCGCTTCCTGCGCCAAAGCTTTCAGGAGCTGCAGCTGCTGCAGCCGTGCTTGATCAGTCAGTGCGATGCGGAACGAAGCAAAAGTCGTCCGTCGATCCTGACGCTCAACCGCCATGCTGGTGCCCAACGACCTGAGAAGCCATGGCCCCGCTGCCGGCTCCAGAGCCTTACGAGCTACTGGAGACCATCGATGCCCTGGATGCGCGCAAGGTGCGCTTCGAACGCAACCGCATCAGGTTGCCGATGGGAGTGGAGGGCAGCTTTGGGATCATCCGGCATCCCGGTGCATCTCTTGCTGTGCCGATCACGAGTGAGGGTCAGGTGGTGGTGCTGCGTCAGTACCGCTTCGCTGTTCAGGCCAGGTTGCTGGAGTTCCCGGCCGGCACGCTGGAGGACGGAGAAGATCCTCTCGAGTCGATGAAGCGGGAGCTCGGGGAAGAAGCGGGCTACAGCGCCGCTCGCTGGGATGCCCTCGGTCCAATGCTGCCCTGCCCGGGGTACTCCGATGAGGTCATTCATTGCTTCTTGGCCAGGGATCTCACAGCGCTGGAGAATCCCCCCGCGGGTGACGACGATGAGGATCTGGAGGTCCTGCAGATGAATCCTGCCGAACTGGATGCTCGCCTGAGCTCTGGCGAAGAGTGGCTCGATGGCAAGAGCGTCACCGCTTGGTATCGGGCCAAGCAATTGCTCGGTTTTTGAATTCGCAACCAAGGATGAGTACCCCTCGCACGCTGTTCTGGCACCGCCGCGATCTGCGCTTGGCGGACAACTCAGGTCTTCAGGCGGCCGTATCACTAGGCCCGGCTGTGACCGGCGTTTATGTGCTCGATTCGGCTCTGATCACTCCGCCACCCCAGCTGCCGCCGATGGCACCAGCCCGGTTGTGGTTTCTGGTGGAGAGCCTGGTCGAACTGCAACAGCGCTGGCGCCAGGCCGGTAGTCGCCTGTTGGTGTTGGCCGGTGACCCGGTTCAACTGCTGCCGCAGCTGGCAGATCTTTTGAACGCGCCCACTGTGGTTTGGAGTCGCGATGTAGAGCCCTATGCCCGTGAGCGTGATCGTCAGGTGGCCAAGGCCTTGCAGACCGATGGGCGCAAGCTGCTGGTTGACTGGGACCAGCTGCTGGTGGCGCCGGAGTCACTCAAAACCGGTGGTGGTGACCCTTATCGGGTGTATGGGCCTTTCCTGCGCAATTGGCGTGGTCAGGTCGAGCGCCTTGGCCCAAGCACCACAGAAGCTCCGCAAGGCCTGCAGGATCTGACGCAGTCCCAGCTTCAGCAGATCAGCTCTGCAGAAGGCGATCTTGGTCGGCTTTGTTCCCAGGGACAGTCCGAGCTTGACCGTCTGCACAGCAGCCATGGCTTCGCAGGGACTGACGTGTGCCCATGCCGCCCTGGAGAAATCGCAGCAGCGGACCAGTTGGCGACGTTCGCTGACGGCCCCCTGCTTGGCTACGAGCCGGACCGTAATTTTCCTGGGCAGCAGGGGACCTCAGCGTTGAGTGCGGCTCTGAGTGTTGGCACGGTCAGCCCCAGACAGGCCTGGTGTGCTGCTCAGAGCGCCAAAGAGATCGTGCGCAGCGATGAACAGCAGCATGCGATCACGGTGTGGGAGCAGGAGTTGGGCTGGCGTGAGTTTTACCAGCAGGCCTTGTTCCATTTTCCCGAATTGGCGGATGGTCCCTACCGCGAGCAGTGGCGACGCTTCCCCTGGGAGAACAACGAACAGTGGTTTGGCTTCTGGAGAGAGGGCCAAACGGGGATGCCGATCATCGATGCAGCGATGCGTCAGCTCAATCAGAGCGGTTGGATGCACAACCGCTGTCGCATGATCGTCGCTTCTTTTCTGGTTAAAGACCTGGTCTGCGATTGGCGCTGGGGCGAGCGGGCGTTCATGGAGCTGGAGGTGGATGGCGACCTTGCGGCCAACAACGGTGGCTGGCAGTGGAGTGCCAGTAGCGGGATGGATCCCAAGCCCTTGCGAATTTTCAATCCGGCGACGCAGGCATCAAAGTTCGACGCCGAAGCTGATTACATCCGTTACTGGTTGCCGGAGCTTCGCCATGTGAACACCAAGGATTTAATCAGTGGTGAGATCGGTGCACTGGAGCGACGTGGATATCCCGAGCTTCTGATCGATCACAAGCAACAGCAGGCCCACTTCAAGGCGCTGTACGCCACGATCAGATCCTGAGCTCAGGCGGCCACGCTGCAGGTTTGCGAGTCCAATGGGGCAGTTTGGATGAGTAGCGAGCGAAGCACAGAAATCACCTGTTCTTGCTGTTCGTTGGAGAGCTCGGGGAAGATCGGCAAACTCAGCACTTCGCTGCACAACTGCTCGGTTACAGGTAGGCGGGTGCTTTGGTGCTGATCGGCGTAAGCCGGTTGGCAATGAATGGGAATGGGGTAATAAATGATCGTGCTCACTCCCTGCTCCTGAAGGCTCTGTTTCAGCCAATCACGGCAATGACTGCTCGGTAGTCCGAACTCACTGGGGCGATGGCTGGCATTGGAGGAGACCTCAGTTGGGCAGACCGTGACACGCACGACAAATTGATTCCAGCCATGGTCGTTGCCAGTGGACGCATCGGGGAGAAGCAGGCCTGGTACATCCTGGAGAGCTTCGCGGTAACGCTGGGCGATCTGCCGGCGCCGGTTAACCCACTGGTTGAGTCGGGGCAGTTTCACGTTGAGTACAGCGGCCTGCATCGCATCGAGCCGGCTGTTGTAGCCAAGCTCCGTGTGCAGGTAGCGGCGGGGCATGCCGTGTACAGCCAGTTCACGCATGCGCTGAGCAAGCTCTGCGTCGTGGCAGGTGATGGCTCCGGCATCACCTGCCGCTCCAAGGTTTTTGGTAGGAAAAAAGCTGAAGCAGCCCGTATCGCCCCAGCTGCCCACCGGTCGCCCGTTCCAGCTCGCTCCTGTGGCTTGAGCACAGTCCTCAATCACGCGCAGATTGTGGTCCTTGGCGATCGCCATCAACCGCGTCATGTCGACAGGCCGACCGAACAAATGCACCGGGATTAGGGCTTTTGTCGCCGCAGTAATCGCCGCAGTGATTTGATCGAGGTCGATCAGGTAGGTGAGTGGATCGACATCCACGAACACGGGTGTCGCACCCACAGCGCTAATCGCTTCGGCTGTGGCAAAGAAGCTGAAGGAGGCTGTGATGACTTCATCACCGACCCCGATTCCGAGCGCTCTCAACGCCAGGATCAGGGCATCAGTGCCGCTGTTGCAGCCCACTGCGTGGGCAGTCCCGACAGCCGCTGCGAAAGCTGTTTCAAACGTCTTGATTTCGGTGCCACCGATGTACTGCCCGCTGCGCAACACACGCAGCGCGGCTTCATCGAGTTCTTGCCCCAGGTCGGCGAGCTGCTGACTGAGGCTGAAGGGAGGCACCTGCATGGGAGGCACCTTAAGCCGGTGCCCTGAACCACGGTGGCTCCTGTCCGGGATGCCACTTGATGTTGCAGCCGACGGATGGTTGCTGTTCCTTGCTGACAGGTTGGCCATTCAGGACCGCATCCAGTGCCTTGCGCAGATCGCGACCATCCAGTTGAACGTCGTTCCCCGGGCGGCTGCCGTCGAGCTGACCGCGATAACGCAGGGTCTGTAGACCCGCATGATCTGGACTGAAGAGATAGAACTCCGGAGTGCAGGCACCCTTGAGTGCTTTGGCCAGGTTCTGCTGCTCATCCAGTAAATAGGGGAACCTCCACTCTCGCTGCTCCGCCTGATGACGAAGGCCTTCGGGACCATCCTGTGGATGGGTGATGAGGCTGTTGCTGGAGACGGCCAGCAGGGTGACCTCTGGGCCGTAATGCTCAGCAATCCTGCTCAGTTCGGGTTCCACATGCTTCACAAACGGGCAGTGCGCGCAGATCAGCATCACCAGCAGCGGTTGTGCAGGCAGCTCGCTGTTGCTGAGAGTTGCTGAGGCAGCGGCACCGATCAAGCTTCCGCTCACCACGGGCAACTGGAAGGCAGGCAGCACTTCGCCGAGCGGCAGCATGGTCGAGGGAGTGAGAGCCATGGCGAACGAGCAATAAATGGTGCGTCAGGTTTCATCCTGGTTCAGAATCCGGCCCTCCGGTGCAGTGAACGCGTGCTCAGGCGTGCCCAGGCAGGTCGGATCCCAGTTATCACGCTTGCTCTGATGCTCGGAGCCTGTTCGGCACCGCAAGCTTCCAGCTGGAAAGTGTTTCCGCTGCAGCGGCGTATGCCCCATGACGGGCTTGCGGTTGTGAGTCAGCCCGATGGCTTTGGTCTCCATTTGTTTCTTGAAACTGACACTGACGATCCAGGGGAGTGCAAACCTCGCTGGTTTCCCGATGCGGCACGTCTCTTCAATGGCAATGGCACAGCGCCCTTTAGCGCAGGGCTGGCGCCGCGAGAGGAATTCTTCGCTGCTGTGCGTCGCAGAGATGTGCGCCGCGCTTTGCAGACCGAGTTGAAGGCCCTTTGCCAGCAGCGGGCTCCCCAGGCCCGCTGGCAGTGGACGCCCCCGCCCACCGAGGCCTCGGAACTCATGCCAGTACAGCTGCCGGCTTATGAACGGCGGGATCTACTGAGGGATCCCGCCAAAGAAAAGCGGCTTGAGGACGATCTGATGGGTGACGCTCAGAAGCCTCCCCAGACCACTGGCTCGGCTTCTCGCCAGTAGCGACTGAAACGTCCAAGCCGCGGTGGTCGCGGCATGGACACGAACGGTTCTGGTTCAAGCAGTTCCAGTGGGCAGTGCTCTTCGATGGAGGCTGCGATGCGTTCCAGGCGAGGGTCGACGGGCAGGCTGCTCAAGATGCCATCCGCGTTGTGTCGTTCAGCAAAGGCAATCACTTCCTTGACCACATCGCCCTTGCGCAGGGTGATCGGCAGATCCAGGGCGCTTTCGTATAGGAAGCCAAGCCGCTTGCGGCTGATACGGGCTTCCTGGATCCAGCGGGTATCAAAAACAAAGAGGGCTGGGCTATTCGGCCGTTCAAGCAGCGCTGGGTTGCTGGAACCGAGTGCTTCCTCGTGCACCCAGATGACAGGTCGTTGAAAAGACATGGCTTATCGCTTCGGTCGGGCCATGGCCGCTTGGCCGCTTCCCTTCAGGCTCTGCTGTCGGCCTGAGCGTTGCTGGTGGTTGCGGCTGCGTCTGGTCGGTACATCGCGAATGGAGCCCTGATTGGCGAACAGCTGATTTTCCAGCTGTTCGTAACTGCCCTCGAAAGGACAGCGCTCACTGCTGGAACAACTTCTGCAGAACTGTCCATCGCTGAACCGCTCCAAATTGCCTTTGTTGAAAAAGTAAGGCTTGTGGCTGAAGCTGCTGGCGACCCACTGCCAACTCAGGTGGTTGCTGGAGGGATCTCCATCCAGGAGATGCTCCAGAAACCAGTCTGCCCCCGCTTTCCAGTGCACTTTTCGCCAATGCACCACATAAGCCGCCATCCACATCCGGGCGTGATTGTGCAGCCAGCCATGGGTGGTGAGCTTGCTTTGAAATTCATCCATGCAGGCCAGACCTGTTCGTCCTGTGCGGATGTCTTCAGGTAGCTCTCGGGCGTAAGAAGCAGGGTCGTGTCCGGTCTTCAGCTCTTCCTGGCTGTCGTGGATGCCATCACCAAGATCTCGCCACATGCGCTGCCAGAAGTCGCGCCATCCCAGCTCATTGATCAGTTTGATTCCCTCGTCACGACTGCGAATGCGCTGAAACACGGCATCACGGACCTCAGCGAGGCTGAGCACACCGTGGCGGATGTAGGGCGACAATCCGGTGACTGCGCCTTTGAGGTGATTGCGGCTTTTTGTGTAGCGCCGCGGGTCGAGACGAGCCAATTTTGTTTCGGCGGCTGCACGACCTCCGCGCAGTGGACTGAGACTGCCGCCGGCTTCAGGAAACTGTTCGCCCAGCAGGCGATCGAGGGCTCTGCGGTCCGGAAGATCCCTTGGAAGATCTCCAGACTGTTCTGGCCATGACAAAGAGGTTGAGCTGGGCTGCGAGGGCACCGAACGGCGGACTTTTGAGCAGCCATCCTGTCGATCCAAGGGCTCAAACGCGACTACTCCTGGGAGTTCGGGTCGGGGATGGTGGAGAATCTCCCAACAGTTCAGCGAACACCGGTCCGATGCTTCTCGATCTCACGGGCAAGAAGATCCTCGTTACCGGCATCGCCAACAATCGATCGATTGCCTGGGGCATCGCTCAGCAGCTCAAAGCGGCGGGCGCTGAATTGGGCATCACTTATCTCCCAGATGACAAAGGTCGTTTTGAGACCAAGGTTCGTGAGCTCACCGCTCCGCTGGAACCCTCTTTGTTTCTGCCTCTGAATGTTCAGGATGGCGCGCAGATGGAAACGGTTTTTGCACAGATCAAGCAGAAGTGGGGCGTCCTCGATGGATTGGTGCATTGCCTGGCTTTTGCGGGAAAGGAAGAGTTGATCGGCGATTACAGCGCTACCAGCTCCGAGGGTTTTGCCCGTGCACTCGAGATCAGTGCCTACTCCTTGGCGCCGCTTTGCCGTCATGCCAAGCCGTTGTTCAGTGAGAAAGCCGGGGTAGTCACGCTGACTTACCTGGGCGCTGAACGCGCTATTCCCAACTACAACGTGATGGGTGTTGCCAAGGCTGCTCTTGAAGCGTCCGTTCGCTACCTCTCAGCGGAGCTAGGCCCCGATAAGCAGGTTCGGGTGAATGCCATTAGTGCAGGCCCGATTCGCACGCTGGCCAGCTCTGCCATCGGCGGCATCCTCGACATGATCCACAACGTGGAGGAGAAAGCCCCGCTGCGCCGCACTGTCACACAGACGGAAGTCGGCAACACTGCTGCATTCCTGCTCAGTGAGCTGTCCAGTGGTATCTCCGGCCAAACCATCTATGTGGACGCGGGGTATTGCATCAATGGCATGTGATTCAGTCGTGCTGTGAGATTGGACTCGAAGAATTCAGGGCTGGGTTGTTGAACGCAACATCACTGATCTGAGCAGACTTTTAGTGAACTGCTCGGCGGTGCGATCGATTCCCCCGAGCATGTTGTCCATTTCCTTAAAACTTCTCTGCCATTCAACCCGGCGACTTTCAAGGTTGTTCTCATAGATGTGTGTGATCGTTTCAACAGTGCAGCCGGTTTGAAATCCTTTGCTCAGGATCTGGCCTGCCAGCTCTCCACTGTGAATGGCGCGGTCGATCCCATGCCCGATCATGGGATCCACCAGTGATGCCGCATCTCCCGTGAGCAAAATCCCCGACGGTGATTGGGGCAGCGGATCGTCTGTCAACACCGGAATTCCCCAGGTTCTGATCGCGCCACCTCTGGGAGCATGCCGACGGGTGATCGCCAGGAGATCGCGACCGCTGAGTGGTGGAATGTTGCGGTGATGACACCAGTAAATGCCAGCGTTGGTTCCGCCAGTCACTGAAAACCGCCACGCGTAGGAGGGGTTGCGAGGCCACTGATAATCCATCAATGAAACGTCCGGAGTGTCAACCTCATCGCGCCTGGAATATCTTCGGCTCGCCAATGCAATCGGTCGCGCAGCGTGTTGTTCACGCGTCAGGTTCTGCACGACTGAGGACACACCGTCACACCCAACCACCACCTCGGCGGTGACTTCGAATCGCTCCTGCACTTGACCATTGCGACTGCGAATTGTGCCTGCAACACACCAGGGATCAGAAGCTGACAGACGCTGGAGCGTTTGCATCTGCCAACCGAATTCCATGGGCAATCCTGCTTTCGCGCAGCACTCAACCAGCCAGTTGTCGAGGTCGATGCGGCGAATGCTGTGAAAGGACGCTTCCCTCGTGCGCAGGGCAGTGCCCTGAAGTGAGTAGCCATTAGCTTCGGCGAGGGTGTGCGTCAGCTCCGCATAGCTGGGTTTGATTGTTTCGCTGACAGATCTCTGGATGATCTTGGAGGGGATGTTGTTCTCTCTCAGGAAACGGAGCGCATCGCCTGTCAGTGCATCACCGCAGATCTTGTCTCTTGGGAAGTGGGCACGATCAATTGCTAGTACATCAAGACCACTATTCGCCAAACCCATGCCACAGGCTGTGCCTGCAGGGCCGAGACCCACGATCAGAACCTGAACCCTTCGTTTGACCGGCGCACTGCTGTTCTTTCGGTCGGTGTCAAGGTCCTGGAATTGCATGGTTGTGGTTTCTGATTGCTTGCTGATGCGGCACGATGAAGTCATTGAAATCAATGGGATGACGCGACAAGGCGAGATCCATCGAGTCACCGGTGAAACCGATGTCAAGGTGTGCCTGGATCTTGATGGCAGTGGGAGGTGCCAGGCCAGCACCGGCGTGCCCTTCTTGGATCACATGCTCCATCAGATCAGCAGCCATGGTCTGATCGATCTGGAGATCAATGCGGTGGGTGATACCCATATCGATGATCACCACTCCAATGAAGACGTGGGCATTGCCGTGGGACAAGCCCTGGCCCAGGCGCTGGGTGATCGTCGCGGCATCGTTCGTTTCGGTCACTTCGTGGCGCCGCTAGATGAAGCCCTAGTGCAGGTCGTGCTCGATTGTTCGGGACGCCCCCATCTCTCGTACAACCTCACGATTCCGAAAGAGAAGATCGGTCGCTACGACACCGAGTTGGTCAAGGAGTTTTTTGTGGCGGTGGTCAACAACAGCGGGCTTACCCTCCATATCCGTCAGCTGGATGGGACCAATTCCCATCACATCGTTGAAGCCTGTTTCAAGGCTTTTGCCAGGGCGTTGCGTATGGCGACGGAGATCGACCCTCGTCGTGCCGGTGCGGTTCCTAGCAGTAAGGGTGTGCTCGAGCAGGCTGGGGCGAACTAAGCCTTCGCCGCGCTTCACAGTCCGTTACGAGAGGATGGAGGTCGATACCAATGTTCTCCGTGACCGTCGCTCCCGCCGCTGAACGTTTCAATCGGTCGGAATGGGCCAGCGCCTTCCGCAATGTGGAGCAGGAGCTCACTGAGGTTGCGCTTCAGCCAGCTAGGGGCAATGTGCCGTCCGAGCTGCTGGGAACCCTTTACCGCAATGGCCCTGGATTGATGGAGCGCGATGGTCAGCGCGTCCATCATCCATTTGATGGTGACGGCATGATCACCGCGATTCAGTTCAACGCTGAGGGGGTTTCGCTTACCAATCGTTTTGTGCGTACGGCTGGATGGCAGGCCGAGGAAGCGGCCGGCAAGGTGCTGTATCGAGGGGTTTTTGGCAGCCAAAAACCTGGGGGTCCACTGGCGAATGCCTTTGATTTGAGGTTGAAAAATATCGCCAACACTGGTGTTGTGCAGCTTGGTGACCAGCTGCTTGCGCTTTGGGAAGCGGCCGAACCCCATGCGCTTGACCCTCGAACCCTTGAGACCCACGGCATCAGCTTGTTAGGGGGTGTTTTGAAAAAAGGTGAGGCCTTCAGTGCCCACCCTCGCTTCGATCCCGGTCATCACGATCGTCCGCGCATGGTCACCTTCGGGGTCAATACCGGGCCACGCAGCACCATCCGCTTGATGGAATTCGCCACGGAAAACGACTCCACCGCAGGCATCAAGGCTGGAGACCTGCTGAGCGACCGGCGTGACAGCTTCAACGGCTTCGCCTTCCTGCACGATTTCGCCATCACACCCAACTGGGCGGTGTTCCTGCAGAACGCGATTGACTTCAACCCGCTTCCTTTTGTTCTCGGCAGGAAGGGTGCAGCCCAGTGTCTGCAATCCAAGCAGAATGGTCAGGCCAAGTTCTGGCTGATTCCACGGGATAGTGGCGCCTATGCAGGCCAGGCCCCCCGGATTGTGGATGCACCGGAGGGCTTTGTGTTTCACCATCTCAACGCCTGGGAAGAGCAGGGTGATGTGGTGGTGGAGAGCATCTACTACAGCGATTTTCCTGCGATCGGCCCCGATGTCGACTTTGCAGCCGTCGACTTCGACCTGATCCCCGAGGGTTTGCTCGAGCAGTGCCGCATCAACCTGCAGAGCGCCTCGGTGCAGACCACACGTCTCAGCGAACGCTGCTGTGAATTTGCGATGGTCAATCCTGCGAAGGAAGGCCTCCCCTGTCGCTTCGCCTGGATGGCGGCCGCAGCGCGTGAGCAGGGTAATGACCCGCTTCAGGTGGTCAAGAAGCTTGACCTGGTCAGTGGTGAGCGTCACATCTGGAGTGCGGTGCCCCACGGCTTTGTGAGTGAGCCCTTGATGGTTCCCAGGCCAGGTGCAAGCGCCGAAGACGATGGCTGGGTGCTTGAACTGGTGTGGAACGGGGATCGGGAAGGTTCTGATTTAGTGATCCTTGACGCGGCTGACCTGCGCGAGCTGGCTGTGTTCGAGCTGCCTTTGGCAATACCCCACGGTCTGCACGGCAGCTGGGTTGATGCCAGCTGACTCAGTCTGATCCGGTGGTGCTTCAAGCAGCGCCGGTCATGGTTCTCACATGTTCCAAGCCGGCTCTTGATTTAGACAGCAACTCATCTTTCTGCTGTTTCGCGCGTGAAGCTCTCTGCCTTGCACCCTCAATGCCTGCCATTGGTCGCAGTTCTGTTGCTTGGTCCAACTGGCTCGCTGATTCCCTTCGCGGCCAAAGCTGAGATTCAGGGCCCTGTTTGCCGTGGCACTCTGCTGCAGCTGAATTTGCGCGAGAGCGGTGAAAGTCGAACTGAGAGCTTCCGCTTCAACTTGCGCCTCGAATCGGAAGCCTCCAGCAGCGCAGCCGCACTGGAGCAACTCAGTGGGCGTTTGGCCAGGTTGCGCGTGGCGTTGGAGCCCCTGGTCATCGGGGGGCTTGTGATCCCTGCTCCAAACACTTATGCCACGGGCGGTTCTGCGCAATCCAAGGGCTATCGGGCCTCCACAAGCATCACCGGAACGGTGGGCCGCAGCAATTACGACTCCTTGATTGAGCGCGCCGGCCGTTTGGAGGGTGTGCGGCTCCAGGGCATGACCTCCCTGCCATCAGCTGAGGGGCAGGATCGTCTGCAGGATCAACTGCTGGAAAGGGCTCTTCAACGCGGACGCAGGCAGGCTGAGCGGACGGCAGTTGCCCTGAATCTTCGTCGGGTTGCACTGCTGCGCATCGATCAACGCAGTCATTCCACCGCCCGCCCCTCTCCAATGGCGGTCAGTGCAGCAGAACGGTTCAGGCCGGAGGAAGCACCGCTGCCCAAAGCCAGCCTCAGTCTTGCGTTGGATTACTGCCTGAACTGAGCGATTCCCCCACACTGACTTTGAGCTGTTGGTAGGAGTCATGGAGGCGAGACGCAGCGATCGGTTGCTCTGGGTCACAAGCCTTCTGTTTGTGGTTTGGCTGGTCTGGGTGGAAACCAGCTTTCAGTATTTCGAAGGCTCCCTGGGATCGGATCTGCGTCTGCATTCGGCAGGGGTCGCGCTGGTTGCCGGCAGCTTTCTGTTGCCCTATGGCCTAGTGCAAGTGCCCGTTGGCCGCTTGATCGACCGGGGCAGGGTCGAGCTCTGGCTGCTGCTGGCTGCTTTAGCTGCAGCGTGCTGCAGCCTGGTGTTCGCCAGTAGCGACAGCCTGCAGGGGCTGCTGTTGTCTCGTATCGGCACTGGCATGGCTTGCGCTGTGGCATTCCCAGCATCAGCGTTGCTGGCACGACGCAGCCTGCCCGCAGATCGCTTCGCCCTGGCGATGGGGTTCACCGATGGCCTGTTGGGAGTCGGTGCCGCGTTGGCGGCCGTGGTGCCACTGCTGCTGGGCCGCTCCGGCTGGCGGCATCTGGTGCTTCTCCAGGGGCTCTCTCTCGCCCTGGTTGTGGCCTTGCCGATGCTTCTGCTCGGGGCCAGTCGACGCGCGCCGAGCGTTTTGCCAAAGGCAGAGCAGGACGTTCGTGTGCAGCGCTGGACCAGGGCTGGAGTCAATCGCCTGATTCAGTGCTGCCTTCTCTACGCGTGGGGGCTTGGCTTCGTGTTCGGGATGGCGCAGTACGGCCTGCTCTCCAGCCTGAGGGGCTGGTCCAGTCCGTTAATGGAGAGTCTCACCCTGATCATGTCGATCGGCCTGGTGGTGGGGATGGTTGTCAGTGGGGCTCTCGGTGGCCGACCTCAGCAACGTGGTGGTCTGCTTCTGGCCGGCACCATGATCACGCTGCTGTCGTTGATGCTGTTGATCACGCCATCTCTGCCGCGTGGGGTTTTGATGCTGCCTGCCTTCAGCTTCGGTGTCGGCATCGGTACGTCCGTGCTGGCGTTCCCGATCGCTGAAGCCGCTGCGCCTCCAGGGCAGACGGCAATGACAGTGTCAATCGTCAACACCTCTGGCACGGTGATGGGCGGGTTGATGACGATCGTGTCTGGGCTGATTCTGCAGGCCTCTCCTCAGGGAGACCTGTCGCTGGTGCTAGTGATCTATGGGGCACTGGCCCTTTTTGGTGTTGTGATGGCCAGCTGGATCAGTTTTAGCCCTGAGCCGGCTGTCGCTGGCGCCATTCCTTCCAGGCCAGACGTGGGGCCGTCCAGAGACTCAGCAGAACCAGAGGGGTGACTGGCACGGCGGTGATCACGATGAAGGCTTGCAGAGCGTTGATCGAGGTGTTGTCTCCCAGGCTGGTGCCGATGCGCAGCAACACCAGAGTGAGGCTGCCGATCATCAGAGCCCAGAACAAACGCAGCAGGGTCGGAGGTGTGCGCTGAGCACTCACCACCATGGCTGCTGCGTAACTCATTGAGTCGGCACTGGTGGCCATGAACAGCACCACCAACACAAGGCCGACCGGAATCAACAGCCAGGACAAGGGAAGCTGGCCGAGAATCGCTAGCAGTGCGCCCGACTCCCCGCTGGCGCTGAGAGGGCCGCTGATGGAGCCTGGGTTGGCGAGTTCCAACTGCATCCCAGAGCCGCCGAGCAATGTGAACCAGATGTTGGTCACGATCGGGCAGAGGATGGCAACCGCCAGCACCAGTTCGCGCAGAGTACGGCCGCGGCTCACCCCTGCCGTGAACAGACCCATCAGCGGGGCATAGCCGAGGAACCAGCCCCAATAGAACACGGTCCAGCCATTCACCCAGTTGCCTGGACTGCTGTTGTGGGCGAGTGCCATCCGCGGCAGGTTGGTGAGATAGAGCCCGAATGCGCTGATGAAGTGTTGAATCAGCCATAGGCCGGGGCCCAGTAACAGCAAAGCGGCTGCAAGACCAAGGGTCAGCCAGACGTTCAGTTCAGACAGCCACTTGATGCCTCGCTGGATTCCACTCACCGTGGAGGTTGCAAACACCGCTGTGAGCAGGACCACCACTAGAGACTGCAGTCCCGCGCTGTCGCTGAAACCAGGCAGCATGCCTGCGGCGTTACTGAGCTGGAGCGAGAGGAAACCCAGAGGTCCCACGGTTCCAGCGATGGCGGCCACCACGGAGAGGCCATCCGCGAGGTGCCCCAGAGGACCATTCACCCAGCTGCTGGGAAGGATCCCCACCAGCAGCGTGCGTGGTCGCAGAGGTTCGCCCCGTTGCTCCTGGATTGAGAGGGTGATCGTCACCGTTGTTGCCACCAGGGCCCAGGCCAGGAATCCCCAGTGCAGGAAGCTCACGGCCAAAGAGGGATCAACCGCAGCCGCTGTGGATCCCTCGACTCCGACGAAGTAGGGCGCCGGATCCCGGAAGTGGAACAACGGTTCGGCTGCAGACCAGAACACACCACCGCCGGCTAGCAGCGTGCAAATCAGCACAGCACACCAGTCGAAGAATTTCAGGCTCGGTTTGGCATCAGCTCCTCCCAGGCGCAAGGTGCCGATCGGGCTGACTGCCAGCACGATGGCAATCACAAACAGCAGCAGGACCATCCACTGCCAGAGGCCGCCGAGAGCGTTGCTCACAATGGCCTTGCCTGAGCTGGTGAAATGCTGCGCCAGTTTGAGGTCAACGGCTGCGACCACCAGAAAGACCAGCAATGGCCCTGCTCCGATCCACAGGGGTTTGCGTTGCCACCACTGGCTGGTTTCAGTCGCGCCGTCCTGGAGGGTTGATGGGTCGGGCAAGGGAGATGTTTGGGCGAGAGGGGATTTAGGCGCTGACGGCTTCGCGCTGGTGACTCCAGCAGGAAAGATCAACAGCAGGGGTTTCACCGCTGGCAAGTCGTGCCAGCGAGTCGCCGATCAGGGGAGCGAATTTGAAGGCTTGGCCTGAGCCTCCGGCAAACAGGCTCAGCTTGGGGCTCAGACGGTCCAGCACGAAATTGACGTCGCTGGCCATTGAGTAGGGATTGATCACTGTTTCGACCCGTTCCTGGACGCCTTCGAGTTCGTTGAACAGGAACGTGTCGAGCAGTTCGACCAGCCTGGCCGGTGGCTCGGTGGTCATGGCATTGGGTTCTGCGACACGCAGTTCTTTGGGTGCCCAGTCGATGCCAGCTTTGATTCGTGGTCGGCCATCGTTGGTATGGCTGAGCACAGGGAAGCCGTAATACAGACCTCCGTCATCGCCGCGTTCCTTTTGGAAGCAGAACCATTGCGGATAACGATCCGCTAAAGCAGGGTCCACGGTGTAATGAGCCCAGAGCATGGGCCATACCTCGAGCTTCGGAGCGAGACCCAGCGGTGCCAGCATCAGCTGGCTCCAGATGCCACAGGCCACGACCAGCTGGCCGGCGGCGATGTGGTGACCGCTCTCAAGTGTGACGCCACCACCGTCGGCATCCAGGTTCGCCACCGGGCAATGTTCGACCAGTTGATGTCCGGCTTGACGGGCTGTACTGATCCAGTGGGCAATCACTTTGTCGCTGCGCACCGCACCAGCGGTGGGCTCAAACAGGCCGGTGAAATCGCTCTTGGGTTTCAGGGGGAAGCGGGTTGAGATCTGATCGGCATTCAGTGCCTCATAGGGGATGCCCTGATCGTCCATCACCCGGCGGGCACCTGGGATCGATCCTTCGATCGTTTCCTCATCCCAGCTTTCGCCGTAAAACAGCAACCCATGGGTTTCGCGTAGCTGTTCTCCTGCGTGGATCTCTTCCTCACGCCAGAGCCTGTTGGCCTCCTGCGCTAGACGGCAGAGCACGGGGTCGGAGTACATCTCCCGAAACATCCGGGTTTCGCCAAAACTGCTGGCCTTGGCATGCGCCAGTGTTTTCGCTTCGAGTAGCACCACGTCGGTGATGCCGCGACGGGCCAGGGACGCGGCACAGCTGAGACCTGCCATGCCACCGCCGACAATCACCACAGAGGCTTTAGAGGGAAGAGTGGCCGAGCTCATGCCTCGTCTCCGAAGCTGAGGCCGATCGGATCGGTCTCCCGTTCGGCGGTCACTTCCACCAGAGCTGCTCCAACGGAGAGGCCCTGATCGCGCTGATTCAGATAGTCAGTGGCTCTTTGGCGCACCTCATTGCGTACGAAGGCGTAGACATCCTCCGCGCCTGCACCTTTCCAGGCGTCGGGTGAGAAGCGTTCGATCGAGTCAGCGATCACGGCGCCGGCATTGACCAGTGGATCTGGCAGCACACGGATGCCCCGGCGACGCAGGTCGTCGGCGAGTTGAGAACTTTGGAACGGAGCATTGGCCGCTGGGACCACGGATTTGACTCTCAGGGCCGAGGCGATTTCAGCATTGATCAGACCTGAGATCGAGCAGGGCAGCAGCAGATCCAGCTTCAGCTCCCACCAAGGACAGTCCTGAGGCAGAGGGGTGGCACCAGGGAAGCCTGCACGTTCGGGACTGAGATCCACGGTGAACACGGTCCAGCCGTGCTCAACCAAGACGCGGGCCACTGTGCCGCCGACGGCGCCGCATCCATGCACCAGCGCTCGACCGGGTTTCGCCTCAGCCAGGGTTGATTCGAGTACGGCTTCAACGGCGCCAAGGGTGCCATGAGCCGTTGCTGCGCTGGCATCAACAGGACTGCCGACGGCTGCCAGTACATGGGGAGTGAGCTCCGTCAGTCGCTCCATGTCCTCCAGGCTGGTGTTCAGATCGCAGCCAGTAATCATGGCTCCGTCGAGAGACTCCAGAAGCCCAGCGGTGACGCTGATCAGCTCGTCCTTCACCGCTTCCGGTTCGGCGGCGCGCGCCACGATCTTGCCGCCTGCGAAACCGGTGCCGTAGAGGTCGTGCTTGTGGGTCATTAGCCCCGCAAGTCGCTGTCCGTCAGCAATGCAGGCCTCATCGCTTGGGTAATTGAGCAGACGCAGGCCGCCGTTCGCGGGGCGTCGCGCATCGGTGTTCTCGGCCACCACGAACACCGACAGATGCTCGGAGACATGTTCAGCTAGCACCGAGACGTCCGGCGCAGGTCGGGTTGTTGTTGTCATCAGGCCACTTTCTCCATCATTTGGTGGTGCTCCACGTAATCCAGGCTCCACTCGGAGGGGGCTGCCGCGATGCGTTGCTCCAAGCGGCTGTACACCTCATCTGCCACCGCGTCTCCGGCAGTGCTGGCGAAGCTGTGACGGCTCCAGCTGCGGATCGTGGCCATCAGTCCAGCCGCGAAGGCAGCAGTGTCGCCGTTCTCCTCCCAGCGGCGGCGGTAGGGGCACTTGACGTACACCGTGCGCTCATCCACCAGACGCAGCCCATTGCGGTAGGGCGCCGAGCTCTGATCTTTCAGTGGCGCCATGAATTCTTCGGGTGACTTGTAGAAGTTCAGCACCGTTCCCTTGCGGTACTGCTCCTCAGAGATCACGCCTTCGTCGGCAAGACTCTTCCAGATCTGATGCAACTGGTCGTGCACATTGCGGGTTTCGCCGCCGTTGTTGCCGAGGTAACGACCCTCTTCATCGCGGGACAGGTTCACCGTCAGCAGGCGACCACCAACTTTCAGCTCTTTGCTGCGCAACTCCAAAACGTAAGTCCAGTCCTTAAGGGCCTGCGCCGTGAAACGTTGCAGAGCATCGGCATCACCGGATGCCAGCACGTGGGTATGGGTATTCAGCGGACCTGGCGACTCGCTCAGCCAGTGCATGGCAGTGGCGGAAAAGCCAAAGCTCACCGTGTTGGGACCCACAGATGGCTCATAGAAGCTACGGGCGCTCACCAGCACGGTGGGCTTGGGAGTGCGAGGGATCTGTCGTGCCAGATTCTCGGCCAGGGCAACGTTGTCGTTGCTGGGCAGATCGTTGCCGATCAGGGTCAGGTGGGCCTGGGGCTGATTGGCATGCAAGCGGTCCAGCACCTGCTGCCACAGACCCACGGCAGTTCCGCCATCGGCGGCTCCGTAATCGATCAGCACATGGCTGTCAGCAGTAGCAAGTTGGTCAACACAAGTCAGGGCCCAGTCCGAGGCGGCTTCGATGCAAAGCAGAGCGCCTTCAGTCTGTGCGCTGTAACCGGTGGTCATGGCGATGGCCATCGACCTCGTCAGCGACAGATCCCACCGTACAGGAACTGTTTGTCAGCCCCTCGTCACAATCAGTGCATGCACGGGTCTCACTGCTGAGACAGCAGTTGCCGCAGGCGAGGTTCCAGCAAGGTGAAAGCGCGACCTCGATGGCCGTGGGCTTTTTTTCCCTGCAGAGACATTTCTGCGAACGTTGCCTGTGTGCCTTCGACTTCAAAAATCGGGTCGTAGCCGAAGCCTTGATCTCCTCTCGGTGTTCGGGTGATCCATCCCTTGCACTGGCCCTCCACCTCGAGCAGCACCGTGCCGTCGGGAGCTGCCACACAAAGGGCTGCACAGAAGCGGGCGGTGCGATTGCCTTCAGATTCGAGGGCTTGCAGCAGCCGAGCGATTCGTTCTGGATCGCTCGGGGCGTAGCGGGCGGAGTGAACGCCTGGAGCTCCATCAAGCGCATCCACGCTCAGCCCTGAGTCGTCCGCGAGAGCCCACTCCCCTGTCTCTGCCGCCACGGCAAGCGCTTTGATGCGCGCATTGGCGGTGAAGGTGCTGCCTGTTTCTTCAACGTCCAACCCCTCAGGCTGTGCTTTCACCTTCAGCGGTAATCCGCTGAGCAGCCCCTCGAATTCCCGCACCTTGCCCGGATTGCCACTGGCGATGATCAGGGTTTGCGTGTTCATGCTCAAGCGGCCTCCGCATAGCTGCGCGCCCAGGCCAGCACGGCCGCTAACCGATCATTGTCGGGTGCTTCGCAATACAGCCGGAGCAGGGGTTCAGTGCCGGAAAAGCGCAGCATCAACCAGTGGCTAGGGCCGAGCCGCAGCTTCACGCCATCCGTCGTGATCACTTCCGTCACAGACTGGCCAGCCACTTGTGCCGGTGGCTGGGTCGCCAGTCGTTGTTCCAGGCGTCGACGGGACTCCATATCGGCCAGGCGCAGATCGAGCCGGTCGTAATGACTCGAGCCACCGCAGCGCTGACGCAGAGCCTGCATGCGGGCTCCCAGTGGCATGCCCCCCTGAACGAGGGCCTCCAGTACGAGCATGGCGGCGAACAATGCATCGCGTTCAGGCAGGTGCATGCCGAAGCCGACGCCTCCCGACTCCTCTCCGCCGATCAACACCTCATTCGCCAGCATCTCTGCGGCGATGTACTTGAAACCCACAGGTAGCTCAAGCACTTCTCGGCCGTGGTCCTCAGCGACCAGACGCATCAGGTCGGATCCACTGACGGTCTTCACCACAGTGCCGGGCAACTGCCTTGCTCCAGCGAGATGATCAATCAGCAGAGGCATCAGTTGCTGGGTGCTGCAGAAACAACCGTGCTCATCCACTGCTGCGATGCGATCGCCATCACCGTCGAAGACGAGGCCCACTGCCGGCTGCCCATGGCGACCAGAGGTCTGAACCGCTGCGATCAGATCCTGTAAGTGAGAGGCGAGCGGTTCCGGAGGACAGCCGCCGAAGAGTGGATCTCGCTGGCTGCGGATTTCGGAAACGAGGCCATCGGCATCGGTTTCGAGCAGATCCAACACACAGCCTGCAGCTGAGCCATGCATTGGGTCCACGATCACACGCAGGTTCATGGCCTTGAGTCCAGCGGTGATGGCGCTCAGATTCAACTTGGTTCGCAGCCCCTCCAAGTGCTCGCTGCGTGCGTCAAAGCGTGGCAGCTTCCCCGCAACCGGCACGTTGACGCTGCCTGCAGCCAATCGCTGCTCCACCGCGGCAGTGAAGCTGCCGTCCACTGATCCGCCGAATGGTCCCTTGATCTTCAAACCCAGCCATTCGGGCGGGTTGTGGCTGGCGGTGATCACGAGGGCTCCCAAGGCCCCGCGCTGCACCACGGTCCAGCTGCATGCCGGTGTGGGAACAGGGGTGCTTGTGAGCAGGGGTTCCAAGCCAACTCCGCGCACTGAAGAAGCGATCGCCTCCGCAAGTTCCGGTGCCAGGAACCGGCGGTCGTAGCCGATCACCACTGTTTTGCTGTTGAGCTGATCCGGTGCTTGGTGGGCGAGTTCCTGGGCGGCCGCCGCCGCCACCGGCAGCAGCCGCTCCACGGTGATGTCCACCCCGAGGATTCCCCGCCACCCATCGGTGCCGAAACGGATCGGAGCTGCGCATAGAGGGAGGGGAGCCGTCGCCATGGCATGCCTTTAGTCCATCAGGATTTAGCAGTTGGCCGCCTTAACCTCAGGCCATGGGTGACACCCCTTCTGCTGACAAGCCGCTCACCGACCGACTGCTGCGCAGCTGGTCCCGTTGCCGGCGCCGGGCATGGCTCGATCGCCATGGTGATCAGAACAAGAGGGTTTACAGCGCTCATCGCACCCTGCAGCTTGATGACCAGCAACGCAGTTTCGTTGCGTTATTGCCGCAGAAGCCCGGACATGGGGTTGCAGCCTGCGAGCGGGGTGAAGTCGGTGTCGTGGGATTGAGGCTGCGTGGACGCACCGAGGAGGGATACAGCATCGAGGCGCATCCAGCGCTGTTGCAACGTCAGCCCGGTCACAGCCGCTGGGGTGATTACGTCTATCGTCCCGTCCTTGCCAGGCAGGGGCGACGACTCACCAGGGAACATCGACTTCAGATGGCGTTGTCAGCCCGTCTGCTTGCACTGTTTCAGGACGCTCCTGTGACGGATGGACTGGTTCTGGCTGGAGCAGGCCGCTACCTCGAGAAGGACACCGTTGCTCTCGGTGAGAACCTGCAGCGTCAGCTTGATGAAGCACTGCGCAAACTGGCGGCTGACCTGCAGCGGACCGAGCCACCCCCGCTCGTATCAGACCGGCGTAAATGCTCGTTGTGCAGTTGGCGCTCGGTGTGCAACTCCGAGGCCCGCCGGGTTGGACATCTCAGTGAGGTCAGTGGTATCGGTGCCAAGCGGCGGGAAATGCTCCACGAGCTGGGGATTGATGGCCTCAATGCACTTGCCGATGCTGATCCGAATGCCCTGGCGGAGCAGCTGCAGCGATTTGGAGACCAGCACAGAGCCGTGGCGGCTCCCCTCGTGGCTCAGGCCCGAGCCCAGCGGGATGGGCAGGCGCAGGCTCTGGCCGATTCTTTGGCTTTGCCGGAACTGATCAATGCGCCTGGGGTGCTGCTTTATGACATCGAATCAGACCCGGATGCCAGAGATGACTTTCTGCATGGATTTGTCTGTCTGCCTCGGGACCCCGACGGTCGCTGGGCTCTTGAGCGGGTCAGTTACCACCCTCTGCTGATGCTGCAGGAGCATGGTGAAGGCCGTTGTTGGCAACGCATCAAGCGATTCCTAAACCGTTATGAGGGCTGGCCAGTGCTCCACTACGGCGAGACGGAGTCATTGGCTCTGTGCAAGATGGCCCAACGTCAGGGAGTCAGTGAGGGGGATCTGCATGCCCTGCGCTGCCGGCTGGTTGATGTGCATGCCCGAATACGCACTCACTGGCGACTTCCCCTCAATAGTTACGGGTTGAAGACAGTGGCTGATTGGCTTGGATTCAGTTGGAGTCAGGCAGGGGTCGATGGTGCAAGGGCTCTGCTTTGGTGGAGGCAGTGGCGTGGCACCGGACCGCTGGACCGTGGACATGTCCAGGCTCTGCGCTGGATCTTCACCTACAACCGTGATGACGGCTTGGCGACCTGGGCTGTGGCTGCGTGGATGCTCACAGCTGACAGCAGATCTCAACCTCGGGCGGGTGGGTCGCAGAAGGCGCTGGGTCGTGCGATGGAGACCACCACATCACTGTTTCCAGCTTGCAGTGTTTCTGCATCGAGTGCTTGACGTCGGACCAGGGCGAGGCCGAAACTGTTCCCCGTTGCCTTGTCTCTGGACACGCTGGTGATGATCCCGGCACGCGAGTCATTCAGCTTGAGCTGATCGCCGCTTTCCAGCACATGTTGAGTTTCAGAGGTGCTTTGCCAGCAACGCAGCTGCTGTTTCACACCACCGCGGGAGGCCAGTTTGGCCACGGTTTCTTGCCCGAGATAACAGCCTTTGTTCAGCTCGACCCAAGCGGATAAACCCAGTTCAAAGGGGTTGGTGTCGCCAGTGATCTCCTGATCTCCCAGCGGCCAGCCCTGTTTGTTGCGCCAGTCTTCCAATTCTGTGGCGTTGCAGGGTGAGAGATCTGCCCAGGCTGGTGCTGCATCGTGGGTTTCACTCAACCAGATCACCTGGTTCAAGTTGGGCGCTTTGCCCGCCTCAAGGCGTTGCATCCGGCGCTGCTGGCGCCTCTTCCCAAGTCGCACCTGGTCTGCAGGAAAGATCACCCGATCAAACCCGCCAGCGACGCTGTCGCTGTCTCCGTTGAGCACGAGCACATCGGCACCAGCGGAATCCAGGCGAATTTCAAGCAGTGCCTGCACTCGGCCTGTGGCATTGAGCCAACAGGCCTGGATCAGATCGCCGTCGGCGCACCCGTCGACCCTGGCGCTGGTCTGGCCATGCAGGAAGCTGCTGCACCCTCTGCCTTCAAGACGGATGAGGGGGAATCGCGCATCCCAGATCAGTGCTGTTACGTCCTGATCCCTGCTCATCACTGTTCAAGCTCCTTGGCTCTGGCAGCCACCTCGCTCAGCCGAAACAGGCTGACTAGTTCTAAGCCCGCTTCATCCATGGCGTTCTGACCACCTTCCTCACGATCGACAATGGTGATGACGCGCCGAACGGCATATCCGGCCTCCTTCAGCTGGTTGACAGCCTGGATGGAGGACCCACCGGTCGTGACGACGTCCTCTAGCACTGTCACCAGGGCACCCGCTTCAGGCAGTGGGCCCTCTAACCAGGCCCCGGTGCCGTGGCCTTTGGCTTGTTTACGCACAATCAGCGCATTCAGATCACGGCCCTGCTGTGCTGCTGCCATGGCAACACCGCTCACCAGGGGATCGGCCCCAAGCGTGAGGCCTCCCACGGCGACGGCTTCCTTGTCCACTAGGGCCAGCATGGCGGGACTGAGCAACGCCAGGCCCCGGCCACTGAGGGCCACCGGTTTGCAGTTCACATAGTGTTCGCTGCTGCGACCCGACGCGAGGGTGAACTGTCCGTGCCGGTAAGCCTCCCGGGCCAGTCGGTCCAGCAGGACCTGGCGATCCATCGACGGGTCGGAATTAACGGGCATGGGGGCTGGTGCTTCGCGGATCCTCTGCCTAGTTTGCGCGCAGTGGTGCCTCTTCCCGTGGACAGGCTGCGATTCAGATTTTTACTCCTGGTTCTGTCACTGAGTTCGTTGCAGTCAGCTGCAGTGGCTCGGCCAGTGGTCTGCTCCACCACGTTGGAGGCTCCTTCGTCTGAGATCTCTGCAGGAGGTGTGACGCCATCGCCTGTCGAGGTGACTCGTTGTGCTCCAGTGCAGAGCACAGAAGCATTGTTGGAAGAGCGTTACTTCACGTGGACAGCTCCCTTTGCGAGCGGCGTGGATCTTCTGCATCAGATCACAAACCCTCTGGGAATTGCCGTTGCTGGCCCTGAGGGCAACCGCTTCATGGGATTCGGCTTCCCCGATCAGACGATCATCTGGGACGGTTTGGCTGTTGAGAAAACTTATCGGATGCTGCTTGAGGATCAGAGTGATCCGATCCCCTGGCGCACCGTTGACATCCCCAATGGCTTTAGCGGCAGCCTTGCTGATGACGTGTCCTCCCCAGGTCTTAGCGAGTATCAGGAGGAGGAAGCCTTTCCGACTGTGCGTGCCCTGTGGTAAATCCACGAATCTGGGGGTCTAGCAATCTGGTGAATGCAGCGAACTCATAATTCGCCTTAGGCGGGTTCGATCCCCGCGACCCCCATCGTTTTGTTCCAATGCGCACCCTGCTGCTGATCGCGCTGCTGGTTCTCCCGGCTCTGTTTTCAGCTGCTGAAGTGGCTCTCCTTCGGCTTAGGCCCAGTCAGGTGCAGGCTCTTAGTGAGGAGGGCCGCCCCGGTGCCCAGTCGGTGCAGCGACTGCAGCGGCATCTGCGCATCGCTCTGCTGATGACCCAGTTCGGGGCATGTTTGTCGCTGGTTGCCTTGGGCTGGATCGGTCGTGGATTCGGTCAGCGCTGGTGGCCACTGGAGATGCCCGCAGGCCGCTGGTGGGATCTCGCCTGGTTTTTGCTGCTGGTCGTGCTGGCCACCCTGGTTGCAGGCCTGCTCCCACGGGCCTGGGTGCTCAGCCGTCCCGAGTTCGCTGCCCTGCAGCTTGGTCCTGTTCTTGAGGGCGCGATCCGGGTGCTGAGTCCCCTGTTGTCGTTTCTCGACAGCCTGGCTTCGCTGTTGCTGCGATTGGCAGGGCTCACCCAGCGCTGGGATGCACCTGTCCCGGCCCTCACGGCCGGCGAGCTGGAGACTTTGATCGAGAGTGGCGCAGTGACCGGTCTCAAACCCGACGAGCGCAACATCCTTGAGGGCGTGTTCGCATTGCGCGATACCCAGGTTCGTGAGGTGATGGTGCCGCGATCCGGAATGGTCACCCTTCCCGTTGAGGTCCGTTTTGCGGAGTTGATGGAGGCGGTGCACCGCACCCGCCATGCGCGCTTTCCCGTCATCGGTCAGTCGTTGGATGATGTACGAGGGGTCCTTGATCTGCGGCGTCTCGCCGAGCCCATCGCTCGGGGCGAGTTGCGTGAGGACTCTTGGCTTGAGCCCTATCTGATGCCTGCGCAGACGGTGCCGGAGACGAGCAACTTGGCAGATCTGCTGGCCATCATTCGCTCTGGGAATCCCCTGCTGCTGGTGGTCGATGAACATGGCGGCACGGAAGGCCTTGTTACTGCAGCAGATCTCACCGGAGAAATCGTTGGTGATGAACCTGACGATGAAACAGATGAACCGGACCTGGTGCCCATGGAGGATCAGCCGGGTACATGGCTTGTGGCCGGAGATCTGGAGATTGTTGAGCTGAATCGTCAGCTGCAGCTGGATCTCCCCGAAGCCAGCGACCATCACACTTTGGCCGGATTCCTGCTGGAACGGCTCCAGCACATCCCCTCGCCTGGCGAGGCATTGCGCCACCACAACATCCAGTTCGAGATCGTTGCCATGGCTGGTCCCCGCATTGTGCGGGTGCTTTTGGTTCTGATTGAGGAGCCGGATTCGCCCATTGATTCCCACAATCCTGACCAGGGATTGATGTAATTCACTCCCCATTGCACTGATCACCGATAATCAGCCGGTTCGCGCAGTCCCACTGATGACCGACGCCATGGTTCCGGTGAAGGTCGGCGTGATCGGGATCGGCAACATGGGCTGGCATCACGCGCGCGTGCTCAGCCTGCTGAAGGACGCTGATCTCGTGGGCGTTGCTGACCCGGACGCGCAGCGTGGGGCACTGGCCACTGAGCAGTTTGGATGTCGCTGGTTCGCTGATTACCGCACCATGCTCAAGGAGGTTGAGGCCGTCTGCATCGCAGTGCCGACCCTGCTTCATCACTCCGTCGGCCTGGCTTGCCTTGAGGCTGGTTCACACGTGCTGATCGAGAAGCCGATCGCAGCCAGCCAGGAGGAGGCCGCTGCCCTGATTGATGCCGCCAGCCGAGTGGGCCGCTTGCTTCAGGTGGGCCATATCGAACGCTTCAATCCCGCCTTCCGCGAGCTCACCAAGGTAGTGGCCAATGAAGAGGTGGTGGTGCTCGAGGCGCGTCGCCACAGCCCCCACGCCGATCGTGCCAACGATGTGTCTGTGGTGCTCGATCTGATGATTCATGATCTGGATCTGGTGCTTGAGCTGGCCAGTTCCTCGGTGGTGCAACTGGCGGCAGCCGGCGGTCGCAGCTCGGACGGACCGATTGATTACGTCAACGCCACGCTCGGGTTTGAAAACGGAGTGGTGGCCAGTCTTACGGCCAGCAAAATGAGTCATCGCAAGATCCGGAAGCTGAGTGCCCACTGCCGGGCCAGCCTTGTTGAAACTGACTTTCTCAATCACAACCTGCATATCCACCGCAGGGCCCATGAGTGGTACTCCGCTGATCACGGCGAGCTGTTGTATCGCAATGACGGTTTCATTGAGGAGGTGAGCACCACCTCGATCGAGCCTTTGTACGCCGAACTCGAACACTTCTTGCAGTGTGTGCGCGGACGTGAAACTCCTGCAGTGGATGGTCAGCAGGCTTCGAGGGCCCTGCGTCTGGCTGATTTGATTGAACAGGCTGTGGATCAGCCCGGCGTCGGTGTTCCGATCGAGACTCCTATTTGATCTGGATCAGCGCAGTGCTTCCTGATCCGCGAGTTCCCTCAGGGCTTCGATCTGCCACTGCCTGCATTCGGCTGGAGATGACCGGTAGAACTGAGCCCAGGCAGCGGCTTTGTGCTGGGAATAGTCCACGGTTTTCTGCTCCGGATGGCGATTCCGCCAGCCCACTCTCACGGCGTGGCCGATGACCACATCAAGGGCGATGTCGTCGTCGAAGTGCATGTCGGGATTGGCGGTTGCAAAGGCCATCAATGAGAGCAGGCTTTCAGTGCAGAGCTGTCGGTATTCCGGTGCTCCAATGCGACTGAGCAGATGCTCCACCTGAATGGCGAAGTTGCGTTCGCCCGGAGTTTTTTCCAGAAGCAGGGCGCTGGTTAGACGGTTGCGGCGCTCCAGTTTGTCGCCAATCACCAGCCCATGGCAGTGATGCAGCAGTGACCAGATCCCTGCATAGAACTCTTTGGGCACCTGCTGCAGTGAGCCCAGGCGGATCCGGTGCTGCAGCCAGTCGCTACCGCTGGGGCTTTCGTCCAGGGGTTCGGGGATGTTCCATTGCACCTTGCCGCTCAAGTGCAACAGTTCTCGACGTTGCAGGGCCGCTCTGGCATGGTCAACGTCGGCCAGCACCGTTCGCAGGCGCAGGCTGATGCGGTGAGGAGGTTCATCGCACAGGGCTTCGAAGGCTTCGTCTTGACTGCAGTGCTGCTCGGCGGCCAGCTCTGAGGTCAGCAGCAGCAGCAGCTGCCCTAGCTGGAAGGTCAGAGAGCCTCTGATCATGCTCGGTTCACGCCTGGCGATCCCGTCCAGTGCGAGCAGTAACTCCTGCTGGAGCATTCGTTCGCGGCCGTCACTGCCGCAGGTGCGGTCGATCAGTGCTGCGATCGACTGGCTGGAGATAGGACTGGTGAGCCGCGAGTCGCTGCTGTAGTTCCGGCCGATCACAACCTGTTTCTGGCGGCTCAGCAGGTCCGTGAGGGCATCTTCCAGCTGTGGATGAATCAGACCCATGGCGCCGGCGCAGCGCCTGGCCACGTTCCAGTCCTCCTGGCTGAGGCCGCGGCGGTAGATCTCTTGCTGCAGCGTGGACAGCTCAACAGGAGCTCCTTTCGGTCCTCTGAGGATGGCCTGCTGACCGAGTCGTTGCGTCAACAGCTCCAGGACTTCCGCTTGTTCCCGTAGCGAATGGCTGCTCCAAAGCCTCTGACGCAGCTCTTCCAAGGGAATGTCATCCAGTTCCTGCTCCTGGGCAGCTGTGAGGTCACTCAGATCGGTGGAGGCCTGCAGCAGTTCAGCTGCTTGTTGTGTGTTGTCAGCCTGTCTGCTGTTCTCGCTTTCTTCCGGGAGCGTTAACCACTGGGCTTTGCTGGCCAGGGTCTCAAGAGCAGCGAAATCCACAGCAACTCCCTCAATGTTGCCGCTCTGCAATCGTTGGGTGAGTTCCAGCAGAAGCATTTCTTCCCTCTCCAGCAGAGCGGCTTGCACGGGGATCAGCAGCAGGGGCGCTCCCTGGCCCTGCCAATGCCGTTGGAGCAGATGCAGTTCGTTGACGATGCTTTCGACCAGCTGTCGCGGGTCATGGCTGAGAAAGAACGTGCCCTCCTCCAGCACTGCGGGCAGAAAAGCCAGTTTTTGTCCGCCTTGGCGATAGAGACGAGCTGTGACCGCTGTCTCTGGTCGCAGTGGTGGGTGGCCGCTGAGACCAAGGGCCGCGTCGGCGCCAACGTTGCTTAGCCGTTCTCGCAGCGCCTCAGAGGGCAGCACCGGTAGGTCTGCGGATTGGGGATCGCTGACCGGCAACCCCAGCTTCTGCAGTTTTTTCGCGACGGCGTCATTCCCAGGAACCAGTGAAACCAGCACTGTGTCGGCTCCCAGCGTGGCGGACAGTCGCCGCCCGCAGGGGTCAAGATCCTCTGCCTTGATCAGTCCATCCAGGAGCATGTCTCCAATCCAGGCGAGGCTCTGGGTCCAGAGCAACGGCACGTTGTCGTTGGCGATGCGTCTCTGGCTCCCGGGAGCACGTCGTTCCAGCGCCAGTTGTTCAGCGGGCACGAGATACAGCTCTGGGAACAGTCGTTCTCCATCGCGTTCCACCTGCAGTGCCTGCAGACGTTCACGCCAGAGGCTGGCATCGTCCCAACGCTGCTCGAAACAGGCGGTGACCAATTCGTAGGCGA